>JANLFK010000002.1:0-300000 GCA_024655945.1 candidate division KSB1 bacterium | reverse complement strand
CCCAAGAGCTGGCAATCAACGAGCTTGCCGCCGTGCTCGGCGGAGGAGGGCGTCTGGTGATCGAGGAGCCAGACATCAGCCGGCTGGCAATCAAGTGCTTGGCCGTGGGAGAGAGGCTTTTGGGGATGCGCAGTGGTTTTCTTCCGGGTGAGAAGCTTGCCTCTTTGCTTTCATCACAGGGGTTGGACGTGACTGTGGTGCGGGGTCGGAGCTTTGTCGTTTGGGTGAATGGCGACAAAGAGGAGGCTCGCGGCGAAATACTGCCCGGCCGGGTCAGCTCTGATCACTGAGCCGCGAGCGCGATCCCATGCGGCGCACGGGGACTCTGCAGATTTGCCCGCAGCGCGGGAGGAGAACGACGCCTCCGCCACAGAGCACGTGGGCAGAGGCCGCTTGCCCGTGGGCACAAGTGAGCAGACTCGGCCGGGATGGAGTTCGACGATCAAGATGTTCTCCCTTGTCGGCGCGCCAGCGCAAGAGGCCGGGCTGGGGAAAGAGGGACGGGCGCTGCCTGCAGTCGCGAGCGTGAGCTTTGGCGGTAAGCTGGGACGGGTGTTTACCTTGCCTGACCCTATTTGTGCCGGCAAGACCGCTGTCCTGCACACGGCCGGCACGCTCATGTCCCCATCTGTCGGCGGCATCAGCGTTGCAGCCATGTGCCTGACGCGTCATGTTCAACGAGTGCGCCGCAGGACAGACTGCCGCCGCGGCCCGCCCCGACCCTACGACCGCCTGCCGCCCGACGAACTGGTGGACCATTGTGTTACGCTCCATGGCATAGACGGCGTGCCACGTGGGGCGGTGAGGAAAGAGTTTTTCGGTCCGCTGGGCACGCACGAGTCGCTCCCAGGGTGGCCACATCATGTGCCGCCACAAGCCTTCTTTGGTGGCGCTGAAGGCTGACCTGGCGGCCTTTGTGCACTTGGCGACTGAGCAGTGAGGCAGGAATGCTTATCGAGTTTCTCGGTACCGGAGGTGCCACCACCATCCCTCGCCCGCTGTGTTCGTGTCGGGTCTGCGCCCAGGCGCGCGAACGCGGGGTGCCCTATTCTCGTTCTGGGCCAAGCCTTTTCATTCACGGCCCGGACATCCTCATTGACACACCCGAGGAAAGCGCTTGGCAGCTGGCGCGCTCCGCGGTGCGGCATGTCAACGGCTGCCTGTACTCGCACTGGCACCCGGATCACACTGCAGGGCGCCGGGTCTTCGAGATGAACATGGACTGGCTGCATTGGCCCCAAGCGCCACGCTGCTGCGACGTGTACCTGCCGCCGCGCGTGGCTGCCGACTTTCGGCGCGGACTTGGCCTATGGAACCACTTCAGTTACCTGCAGGAGAAGGGGGTGGTGCGCGTGGTGGAACTGGCGGAAGGGGAGGAACTCCTCATCAACGGCGCGCGCATAAGGCCCATCCCGCTAGCGGTGGGTTTTGTATACGCCTTTCTTGTGGAGGAAGGCCAAGCGCGCCTGCTGGTGGTCGCTGACGAGCATATCGGCTGGCAAGCAGGCCCTGAGGTGGCAGGGGTGGACCTTGCGGTGCTGCCGATGGGGATTCCTGAGTTTCATCCGCTCAGTGGCGCCAGGCTTGTGGCTGCTGACCACCCCATTCTCCAGTCCGAGGCCACCTTCGCGCAGACCCTGGAGCTGGTGCGGAGCTTGGCGGCAAAGAGGGTAATCCTAACCCACATTGAAGAGCCGTGCGACCTGTCCTACGACGACCTGCGCCTGCTGGAGGCGAGATTACAGGAGGAAGGTCTGCCGGTCAGCTTTGCATTCGACACGCAAATCGTGTCCGTCTGATCGCGGAAGAAAAACCGAGGAGGTTGTGGATATGGCCATTGTGGGTGAGGCGCATCTGGTTTGTTGCCTGGTCTCCGTGGTGGGCTTGCTGCTGGCCTACGCGGATGGTGCAGAAGGCCGCCCGCGCGGGGCGAAGCCGAGCACACTCGGCGGCCAAATAGACCGTCTGGCGGCGGAAGTCCAAGAGCAGGTGATTGCCTGGCGCCGTGATTTTCATCGCCACCCTGAGCTGTCAAATCGCGAGTTCCGAACGGCGGGGGTCGTTGCCGCAGAGCTGCAGCGCCTGGGGCTGGAGGTGCGCACCGGCGTGGCGCACACCGGCGTAGTTGGCCTGCTCCGGGGCGCGAAGGATTCCCCGGTGGTGGCGTTGCGCGCGGATATGGATGCCTTGCCGGTGACCGAGGAACTGGATCTCCCCTTTGCCTCGCGCGTGCGCACTACCTTCCGCGGGCAAGAGGTGGGGGTGATGCACGCCTGCGGCCACGATGCGCATATGGCGATGCTCCTTGGTGCGGCTGCGGTGCTCTCGCGCCTGCGCGCCGAGCTCCCCGGCACGGTGAAGTTCATCTTCCAGCCGGCAGAGGAGGGAGCGCCAGAGGGTGAACAAGGCGGCGCGGCGCCGATGATCGCCGAAGGGGTACTGGAGAATCCCGCGCCCTCGGCTATTTTCGGCCTGCATGTGTTTCCTTTCCCGGCCGGTACAATTGCTTACTGCCCGGGCCCGGCAATGGCAGCGGTGGATGAGCTGCGTATTACCGTGAAGGGGCGGCAGACGCACGGTGCGGCGCCCTGGCGCGGCGTGGACCCGGTGGTGGTCAGCGCGCAGATCATCCTGGGGCTGCAGACCATCGTCAGCCGCCAGATCAACCTCACCGAGGCGCCCGCCATCGTGACCATCGGCAGCATTCACGGCGGGGTGCGCAACAATATCATCCCTGAACAGGTGGAGCTGTGGGGCACCATCCGGAGTTTCGGGGAGCAGACGCGAGAGGATTTACACCGCCGCATCACACGCACCGCCACTTCCATCGCCGAAGCCGCTGGTGCCACGGCGCAAGTGCAGATCATCAAGGGCTACCCGGTGCTGGTCAATGACCCCGATCTGACCAAGCGCATGGTGCCGGTGCTGCGCCAGGTGTCCGCAGGCGGCGAAGCGCTCCAGGTACCGCCAAAGACCACGGCAGAGGATTTTGCCTACTATGCGCAAAGAATCCCAGGGCTCTTTTTCAACCTCGGCGTCGCACCCCGTGACGCCGACCCGGACACGGTAGCCGAGAATCACTCCCCTCGCTTTTTTGTGGACGAGAGTGCGCTGGTGGTCGGCGTGCGCGCTCTGGCACATTTGGCAGCGAGCTTTCTGGAAATGGAATCGAAGAAGTGAGCCTGCAGAGGGCTCTTTTGCGCGAAGAGTCAGATGCCGGAGGGAGTTTCGCAGCGGCCGTGGCTTGTGCGCGAACGGCGGAGTGTCCTTTGGCTGCTCTTCTGAGTGCAAAAAGCTGTTGTTTAACTGCCTCTATTTGCCTATATTTGGGCGCCGGCCGCCACGATGCACAACCAGGCAAAGAGGTGGCGGACGGCACTTGAGGAGCGAGGTGGGCCGCACAAACCTAACAGGGAGGAGTTATGAAGGCAAAGGGCTATAACCCCTTCGAAACGGCACAAGCGCAGTTCGACAAGGTTGCCGAGATGCTGCAATTGGACCAGGGGACCAAGGAGTTGCTCCGCAATACGCAGCGAGAGTATCATTTCAGCATCCCGGTGAGGATGGATTCTGGCGAGGTAAAGGTCTTTCGTGGCTTTCGCGTCGTGCACAATGATGCCCGTGGCCCGGCCAAGGGCGGCGTTCGGTTTCATCCCTCCGAGACCATTGACACCGTCCGCGCTCTGGCCATGTGGATGACCTGGAAGTGCGCGGTGGTAGACATCCCTCTGGGCGGCGGCAAAGGAGGAGTGGTCTGTGACCCGCACCACCTGAGCATGCGAGAGCAGGAACTGTTGTGCCGCGGCTGGGTCAGGCAGGTCGGCTGGGACATCGGGCCAGTCCGCGATGTGCCTGCGCCGGATGTCTACACCAACCCGCAGCACATGGTGTGGATGATGGACGAGTACGAGACCATGCACGCCGGCAAGTACCCTGGGGTCATCACCGGCAAACCGGTGGGGATCGGCGGGTCGTTGGGAAGGACCGAGGCGACCGGCTACGGCGTCGTCTACACGGTGCGCGAGGCTCTCAAAGAGTTGGGCATCGACATCAAGGGCACGACAGCGAGCTGCCAAGGGTTTGGCAATGTCGCGCAGTACGCCATCGACCTGTTCCAGAAACTGGGCGGCAAAGTCATCGCTGCCTCATATTGGGATGAGGCCGATAAGGCGGCCTACACCTTCAGGCGCGAGTCGGGTTTGGACATGCAGGAGCTCTGGCCCATCACGGACCGGCTCGGAGCTATTGACAAAGCCAAGGCGCAGGAGCTTGGCTACGAAATCCTCCCTGGCGACGCCTGGATAGAGCAGGACGTCGATATCCTCATCCCCGCTGCTCTGGAGAACCAGATCAACGAGACGACTGTCGGCAAGATTAGCAAGCGCGTCACACTCATCGCCGAAGGTGCCAATGGGCCGACCACGCTTGAGGCCGACAAGGTCATCCAGGAACGGGGCATCTTCCTCATCCCGGATTTTCTGGCCAACGCCGGCGGCGTCACTTGTAGTTACTTCGAACAGGTGCAGTGCAATACCAACTTTTTCTGGACAAAGGAGGAGGTGTTGCAGCGGCTCGATGAGAAGATGACCACCGCGTTCCACGCCGTGTACGAGCTCGCCAGACGCCGCAACCTTTACATGCGCGATGCGGCGTACGTCATCTCCATTGATCGCGTGGCGCAGGCCACGAGGATGCGTGGCTGGGTGTAGGCAAGGCCATCACCCGCAAGAAAAGGATGAGTTCCACCGGCCGCGGGGCCGGTGCAAGCCCACAGAGAGGCGTCCGAGAGGGACGCCTTTTTCGTTGGTGAGCACAATTTTCATGGTTGCGCTTGCCGAGAAGATGTGTTATATTTATGTCGCACGGCAAACTTTGACGTCCGTCGCGGTGGTGGCGGGCACATTATCACAAGGGGTCGACCATGGCAGACCAAGACAAGCACATCGAGAACCTGATTCGCGAACTCAAGGAGCGCGAAAAGGAGCTCAACTGCGTCTATCGGGTAGAGCAGGTGTTGGCCGATACCTCAATGGACCTTGACGCTCTTCTGCGCCAGGTTGTCAAGGTCATCCCGACCGGGTGGCAGTACCCGGAGCCCTGCCAGGCGAAGATTGAGTACGAGGGGCAGGTCTTTCAGACGGAGGGATACCTCGATAGCCCCATCGCGCAGAGCGCCGACTTGGTGGTGCAGGACAAAAGCGTGGGCCGCCTCGTGGTCTCATATGCCAGCGAGGTGCCCAAAGGGAGAGATGGCTATTTTCTTCCAGAAGAGGATAGGTTGTTGCGTACGCTTGCTGACCGGCTGGCGCACGCGATTCTCTATCTGGAGTTGAAGCGCCTTTACTGCAAATGGGATGGGATCGGAGAGGGCGTCGGCGGGCGCGAGAGCGAAAGGTGGCGGGCCATCGTGGAAACGCTGCGCAAGACAGACCGCAAGCTCTACATCTACCTGGCGCGCAAGATGCTCCGCCAGCTGTGCCGTGCGGGCAATGAGCCTGCGGTCAGGCTCCTCCACGATTTCGGCTACGCCGAGCCCCTCGCCGACCAACTGCAGGCCGAAGCCCCCAATCGTCCCAGCCAGAAGCAGTCGATGGAGCGCATTCTTGAGCTCAGCGACAGCGTTTTCCAGATTGCTGCCGAGCATCTGAGCGGCGAGCAGATCGTGCTGGCTATCCAGCGGTGGATCCGGGAGGACAAGGCGATGTTTTTCGTGCGCGCCATCGACAATCCCAGCTCCACCCTCAGCGAGGTCATCAACGCCATCTCTCGCTACCGGCTCAGTTCCAGTGCCGATGTTGAGCTTTCCCCTGCCAACGAAAAGGGGGTTCTGGTCTCGCTGATCCGCCGCCTGTTCTACGAGCAGTTGGAATTCATTAATGTCGCCAAGCAGTATGTGACGCTCAGCGACATTTTCGCGCTCACCGACCGCATCGTCTATCACGAAGAGAGTCACGGCCATCTGGGGGGCAAGAGCGCAGGGCTCTTCCTGGCCGAGCGCGTCATTCGCCGCCTGGAGGGCAGGTATCCCCTTCTCCGCAGCGTGCGCACCCCCAGGACTTGGTACATCACCTCAGATAGCCTCACGCATTTTCTGAACTACAACGGCTGGGAAGATGTCCATGAGCAGAAGTACAAGGACCTTGAGGAGATCCGCTTCGAGTATCCGAATCTGATCCAGATCTTCAAGCATTCCCACTTCCCGCCGCGCATCGTCAGTGGGTTGAGCGCCGTGTTGGAGGATCTTGGCGAGCGGCCCATCGTGGTGCGCAGTTCCAGTCTGTTAGAGGATCGCGCCGGGGCCGTGTTCTCGGGCAAGTACAAGAGCCTGTTCCTGGCCAATCAGGGCAGCAAGGAGGCACGCCTGGAGGCGCTCATGGATGCGATTGCCGAAGTGTATGCCTCCACCTTTGCCCCGGACCCCATCGAGTACCGCATCGAGCACGGCTTGCTGGACTTTTACGAAGAGATGGGCATCATGATGCAGGAGGTGGTGGGCAACCGGGTGGCAGACTATTTCCTGCCCACGTTCGCCGGCGTCGCCTTCAGCCAGAACGAATTCTGCTGGTCCCCGCGCATTCGGCGTGAAGACGGGGTCATCAGAATGGTGCCGGGACTTGGCACAAGGGCAGTGGACCGCATTGCCGACGACTACCCCACCTTGATTGCCCCAGGGCAGCCACAACTGCGCGTCAATACCACGCCCGATGAGATCGTTCGCTACTCCACAAAGCGGGTCGACCTCATCAACCTGCGCACCAATTCCTTCCAGACCGTGGACTTTCGCCAGTTGGTGCGCCGCCATGGCGATGAAATCCCGGGATTGGAGTGGCTAATATCGCTCTACGATGGGCAGATGTTGCACCATCCGACCTCGCTCTACAACACCGACCTGAGCCAGGCTGACGTCGTGGTAACGTTCGAGGGGCTATTGCGCAACGACTTTGTCGCCCAGATCAGGACGATGTTGGCGGTGCTGCGGGACGCCTTCGGCATGCCGGTGGACATTGAGTTCGCTCATGACGGCCGCAGAGTCGGTCGCGAGGCGCGGCTCCTTCGGCTATCCCGCGAGATATCCCTAAGGAGCAATTGCTCTTCACGGCCAACCGGTATGTCTCCAACGGAGCAGTGCCAGCCATTTCGCACATTGTCTACGTGGACCCCAACGCCTATGACGCGCTGGCCGACCACGGGCAGCTCCTCCAGGTGGGGCGAGTCGTCGGCCTGCTGAACAAACGCCTCCCCAAGCGGCGCTTCATCCTCATGGGGCCAGGGCGCTGGGGCAGCAGGGGTGACATCAAGCTGGGAGTGAACGTCACCTACTCGGACATCAACTGCGCAGCTATGCTTATCGAGATTGCCCGACCAAAGGGCAACTATGTGCCCGAGCTCTCTTTTGGCACCCACTTCTTCCAGGACCTGGTGGAGTCGTCCATTCGCTACCTGCCGCTCTATCCAGACGACGATGGCGTGGTGTTCAACGAGGAGTTCTTGCTCCACGCCGAGCACCAGCTGCCTGTGCTCCTTCCGGAGTATGCGTGGTTGGCCCAGGTGGTGCGCGTGATCGACGTGCCCAAGGCCAGTGGTGGCAGGCTGTTGCAGGTGCTCACGAATGCCGAGGAAGACCGCGCCGTAGGCCTCTTGGTTGAGCCGCAAGAGAAGCCACGAGCAGACGAGGCCTCGCCACGGGCAACAGCGCGAGCGGTGCCATAGGCTCTCTTGCTCCGGTCGTCCATGGTGCGGAAAGGGACAAGCGTTTGGCCCCGCCGGCTGGCATGTTGTTCGCTGAGCAGGGTTTCGAGCCTGTTGCTTGCCGGCGTTTGCTGCAGCATGACACTTGCGGGACAGGGAGCGGTGCCGGAGGGGAAGTGTACCGTGTATGGCCGGGTGGTTGATGCCCAGTCTGGCAAGCCGCTGATGCTCGTCAATGTCTTCTTGGCCAACACCATGATTGGCACCACCACCGACCGCGAGGGCTTTTACCGAATTAGCACTGTCCCCATAGGCAGCCACGAGCTGGTGGTGTCAATGATGGGGTACAAGGTGCAGACGGTGCCGCTGCGGTTTGCCGCGCCGAGCACAATGGAGCTGAACTTTCGCCTCGAGCCACGGGTGCTGCAATTGCCTGCGGTGGAAGTGGAGGCGCCGCGCGCCAAGGACTGGGAGCGGAACCTCAGCATCTTCACCCGCGAGTTCCTTGGCCAGACGGCCAATGCGCAGCGCTGCCGCATCATCAACCCAGAGTACCTCGACTTTGCGCAGGACAAGGAGTCTGGCGTGCTGACGGCCACAGCGAGCGAGGCCTTGGAGATTGTGAACGAAGCGCTCGGCTATCGGATAACGACGGTGCTGCTGCGCTTCACCTTCGGCCACGGCAGGTGTGAGTACGTGGTCAAGCCGATCTTTGAAGAGCTGGCGGCGCGCAGCCAGCAAGAGCGCAAGGAGTGGACAAAGAGGCGACTGGAGGCCTACCGCGGCTCTTTTCGGCATTTCTACCAGGCCCTGGTCGGGCTGCGGCTCAGTGAGGAGGGCTTTGCCGCCGGAGCGGTGCGCTCGCCGTCTGAGAGGGCGTACTTTGTCTACCTCGGCAAAGAGGCCCTGCAGAAGCTCTTCTCGCCCGGCGACTTCCCTGGGGAGACCAAGCTGCACTTTGGCAAGTACCTTCAGGTCGTCTATTACAAAGAATCGGATGAGTTCTCCTTTGCTCCGGCGCAAACCTCCTGTCTGGAGGCTCTCACCGATACGGTGATCGTCTACGAGCCTGGCTACACAGGTGAGGAGGGGGTGTTGGTGCGCTATGGGCGCTGGGCGCGAGATCGCATGGCCGAAGCGCTGCCTTTCGACTACCTGCCGGAGGAGAAGTGAACAGGTCGGCTTCCACGGCGGACCGTCGGCTAAGGTGCAGGCCGGTGACTGGCGGGCGCTCTTCTGGCTTCTGGCTGCGGCAGCTCTGGGCAAGCGTGTTAGTTGTGCACCTGCCCTCTGCAGTCTTCGGCGGGCCACCTCCGAGCCATGCCGGTCGCTTTGCCGTTTCCGGCAAGGTGAGAGATGCTTCCACCGGACAGCCGCTCCCTCTGGTGAACGTATTCATAGCGCAGAGCACGATCGGGGCCGCCAGCGACAGCAACGGCTCCTTCCTCATCCGGAGGATACCGGAGGGGCAGTTCGAGCTGGTCGCCTCGCGCATCGGCTACCGCGCCGAATCTGTCCTGCTGCGCATGCCCCAGGACGACGGCAGGGTTGTCGAGTTCTCCTTGGAGCCGACGGTGATAGAAGTGCCGCCCATAGAAGTGCGCGCCGAAGACCTGGATCAGTGGCGGGCAGATTTGGAGCACTTTTGCCGTGCCTTCTTGGGAACAAGCGCCAATGCCAGGCAGAGCGAGATTCTCAACCCAGAGGTGCTGGAGTTCACCAGGGACCAGCAGGGCAAGGTGCTGCAGGCCTCTGCCGGCGCACCGTTGGAAATCATCAATCGGGGTTTGGGTTACCGGATCCATGCCCTGCTCATCTCATTCTCCGTGCGTGGTGATGCCTCTCACTACCAGACAAAGACACAGTTCACTGAGCTGGAGCCTTCCGGCCCAGAAGAGGCGCGAACCTGGCAACAGAACCGTTTGCGCGCCTACCGCGGTTCGTTTCGCCACTTCCTGAAGGCGCTGGTCAACGGCACCACCAAGGAGGAGGGCTTTTCGGTGTGGCGGACGCCGAAACTGTACAGCTACCGGCAGAGCAGCTATGACAGCAGGTCCAAGCAGGTGCAGCTCTTCTCACCTGGCGAGGACGGGTTCACGGTGAGGCTGCACTTTCCTGGGTTTCTCAAAGTGGTCTACATCTTGGAACCCGATGAGTTTAGTCAAAGGAGCTATCAGGTGTCGCTCATCAAGTTAGCCCGCGACACGGTGCTGGTGAACTTGGCGGGGTATGCGCCGGAGCCTGCTGACTTAGTGCGCTACGGGCGTTGGTCGCACGATAGGCTCGCCGAGCAACTGCCTTTCGATTACGGGCCGCCACGGTGAGAAAGGCCAGCGAGCACCAGGCACTTCTTAGCCAACGCACCAGGCCTTCCTTGGGCGGAAGATAGCGGAAAGGGCGCGGCGGCTTCGCTTCACTTGGCACGAGGTGGCGCTGTGCACGCGCGGGCTTGGAACGGAGAGATGGTGGGACAAGTCAGTTACGGCATGAAAAGGCACAGAGATGGCGGAATGCGTCTTTTGTGAGATTGTGGCTGGAAGTAGACCGGCCAGCGTGGTGCATCGCGACCAACAGTGTTGGGCATTCCTGGACATCCGGCCGGTGAACCCGGGACATGTGCTGGTTATCCCGGCCCAGCACGCGTCGGGCCTGGCCGACCTGGACCCGGAGGCGGGCGCGCAGATGTTTCGCGTGGCGCAAAAGGTGGCGCGCGCCCTGCGCGCCAGTGGCCTGCGCTGCGAAGGGGTCAATCTGCACCTGGCCGATGGCCGAGCTGCAGGTCAAGAGGTTTTTCACGTGCATCTGCACGTGGTCCCCAGGTACCGGGGGGATGGCTTTGGTTTGCGCTTCGGCCCGGACTATGGCCGGCTGGCACCACGCGCGAAGTTGGATGCCATCGCCGCCTCGTTGCAAGCCGCCCTCCACTCTGGCCGGTAGCAGAATGCGAAGAGTCTGCGCCATGGATTTCGCCCCAGCTGTATACGAGCATGCCGCGCGGCTCATTGGCAGGACGCCGTGGGAGGCCTCCCGCAGCGCCGAGTTGCTGTTCCAGGCCCATGCCGCCGCCTTCCGCCTCTACAGGCACACGCCGGTTGTGGTGGGAATCGATGTGTACAACTTGGAGCCAGAGGCCTATGGCGCCGTGGTCGCGCAACCGGAAGAGCAAGGGCTTCCTGCCGTCACCGGCCATCCTTGCGCTGAAGTGAGGGCCATCCTGGACTTGCCCACGCTGGACCCTTCGCGCGCCGGGCGTATCCCGATGGTGTTGGAGGTTGGGCAACGCTTGCGCCAGGCGTTTCCAGCGGCCACAGTGAACATCCCGGTCAGCGGGCCCTTCTCGTTGGCCAGCAATCTGGTGGGCTTCGAGACGCTCCTCTGCGAACTCCTCAGCGATCCAGACACCGTGAAGCGGGCGCTCCTGCATCTGGTGGCGGGGCAGCGTCGATTTTGTGCGGCTGCGCGGGCGTGCGGCCTCGGAGTGACCATCTTCGAATCGGCAGCCACGCCGCCGCTCCTTTCGCCGCGCCTGTTCGAAGAGGTGGAGTTTCCCGCACTTGCCCTCTTGGTGCAAGCTGCCGCGGAACTGCTCGGTCGGCCAGCACCATGCATTGTGGGCGGCGACACTGCGCCGGTGGCTGACATGCTCTTCCGCACCGGCGCCGGCTACGTCATCTGCCCGTCCGAAACGGACCAACAGGCTTTCATGAAGGTCGCCCAGACCTACTCGGACGTGACCGTGCGTATCAACATGGACCCTTGGGTCTTGGTCCATGGCGATGAGGCGGCAATCTTCCGGGAGGCTGATCGCGTCGCGCAACTGGCCATGCGGCATCCGCGGGCGTGCATTGGTACCGGGGTGCTTCCTTACGAGGCAGAGCCGGAAAAGGTGCTCCGTCTCCGGGAGTACGTCGCCTCGCTCTGATTGGCGAGGCAAAGGCTGGCAGAGACCAAAGGGGTGCCTCCTCATGCTACTTCGTTCTCTTCAGGATCGTGGGCTGAAGGTGCACAGAGCCCTGGCCATCGCCGTCATGCTCGCTTGTTCTGGGTGTGGGCTGTTGGGTCTTGGGCGACGCCTGGCTGGGCTGGAGCTGAACTTGATGACGTTCAACATCCGCTACGGCACTGCAGAGGATGGGCCAAACAGCTGGTCGCACCGGCGCGAGCTGGTGTTCCAAGTGCTGGAGAAGAATGACGCCGATGTGGTTGGGCTGCAAGAGGCCTTGCATTTCCAACTCCAAGAGATCTGCCAGGCTCTGCCGCGCTACGGCTATGTGGGCGTGGGGCGCGACGACGGGGCGGAGGCGGGCGAATACGCAGCCCTCCTTTACAGAAAGGACCGCTTCGCTGTCGAAGAGAGCGGAGCCTTTTGGTTCTCCGATACCCCGGAGGTGCCTGGCTCCACGAGCTGGGGCAACGAGCTTCCGCGCATCTGCACCTGGGCGCGCCTGCGCCACCCGGGGAAAGGTGTGGCCTTCTACGTCTTCAACCTCCACCTCGATCATGTCTCGCAGAGGTCTCGCGAGCGCAGTGTACAGCTTCTCGCAGAGAGAATCGGCACGCGTAGCTCAACCGCACCGGTGTTCGTGATGGGCGACCTCAATGCTGGCCCGCGCAATCCGGTAGTCGCCTTCCTGAAGGGCAGCGCGAAACTTGCCCTTGGTGATGGGAAGGTAGCCAACAACCCGCTGCCGTTGGTCGATACCTACTCTGCTATCCACGCAGACACTTCGGCCATTGGCACCTTCCACGGCTTCACGGGTGACCGCAGCGGTGCCAAGATCGACTACATCTTTGCTGCTCCGAGCGTCAAGGTCAGAGGCGCGCATATCGATTACACCAATGCCGGTGGCCGCTACCCCTCGGACCATTTTCCCGTGACGGCGCGTGTGGTGGTCCCTGCCGCAGGCATGCGATGAAAACTTGGGAACGGAGGCCAAACATGAAGAGATTCATCCTCCTGGCACTGCTCTGTGCCGCAACCGCCTTCCCGCAGACGGCAAAGGAGGGGAGTGTTGATGCGAAGCTGACTCTTCTTCAGAAGTGGGTCCAGGAGCTCAGCGAGTACTACCACTTGCCCGGCGTGGCGGTGGGAATCGTGCACGACCAGGAGTTGATCTACGCCAAGGGGTTCGGCTACGCCGATCTCGGCACGAAAGCACCGGTTACCCCACGGACGCTGTTCCGCGTTGCCTCAATCACCAAGTTGTTCACCGCCACGGCCATTATGCAACTACGCGACGCAGGGAAACTCGCCCTCGATGATCCGGTGCAAAAGCATCTGCCGTGGTTTGCCATTCAGGGCCAGCAGCCAGGATGGCCACCGGTGACCATTCGCCAGCTCCTCACCCACACCTCTGGGCTTCCCCGGGAGGCAGCCTTCCCATACTGGACCGACCACGTCTTTCCGACTAGGGAGCAGGTGATGGCTGCCTTGCCTAACCAGGAGATGGTCTATCAGCCGGAGAGCCGCTGGAAATATTCGAACTTGGGGATGGCGCTTCTTGGCGAGGTAGTCGCCGCGGCAAGCGGCACAAGCTATGCCGAGTACGTGGAGGAACACATTCTGCGCCCGTTGGACATGCGGGCGACGCGCGTGGAAGTGGCGGCCACCACCACAGGTTTGGCCACCGGCTACCTGCGCCACATGGAAGGGCGGCAACGGGAGGTTGCCCCATTCACCGATTCGCGTGGGCTCACGGCGGCCGCGAACCTCGCCACCAACATCGAGGACATGGCACGTTTTTGTTCCTTGCAGTTCAGGTACGACGACTTGTCGCCTTCTGCAGTGGTCAAGGGGAGCACGTTGCGGGAGATGCATCGTGTGCACTGGCTGCGTCCCGATTGGCAGAGCGGCTATGGCCTCGGCTGCAGCGTGCGGCGTGCCGGATCCAGGACGTTGGTCGGCCACGCTGGGTGGGTGGCCGGCTTCCGCTCGCAGGTCATTTTCTCCCCGGAGGAGAAGTTAGCGGCGATTGTCTTCATCAACACCGAAGACTTTGACCCTGGCGCCATCGCCACCAAGGCGCTGGAGGTGGTGGCACCGGCCCTGGCGGCTGAGGAAGCTCCTCCGGCCCCGCCAGCTTTCGACTCCACCTGGGTGCGCTTTGTGGGCAGTTACCAGGACCCCACCCATTGGCGGACCGACGTGCTCATTCTCGACGGGCGGCTCTACCTCTACGGGTACAGCTATCCGCCGGAAGACGATCCTGCAGAGGCTTTGGTGGAACTCCAGCCAGTGGGAAAGGACAGATTCCGGCGCAGCAGTGACGGAGAGCCTGTGGTGTTCGAAGTCGACCGCACCGGCGCGGTGAAACGCATCAAAGTGGCGGAGAACTACCTCTACCCGGCAAGATAGCAGCGGGTAACCTAAGGTTCACGAATGGCGGAGAAGCACTTTCAAGAGCAACAGGCCTTTGCCAAGTCCTATCTGTTGCCCTACTTTCGGGAGCACCTTCCCGGCTTTGCCGGCATGCGCGTTTTGGAAGTCGGTTGTGCCGAGGCAGGGCTCCTCGATGTGCTCCACGAGCAGGGGATAGAGGCAGTGGGGCTGGAGCTTTCGCCCGCGCGCGTGGCCATTGCCCGGCGCAAGAACCCAGACCTGCACGTGTGCGTGGGCGACATCACCGACCCGCGCTGCCGCCAGGTGGTGGGTACCGGTTTCGACCTGGTGGTGATGCGGGACGTGATCGAACACATCGCCGAGCGAGCCGCGGCGCTGCACAACATCCGCGCGCTGCTCAACGCGGGGGGCTACCTCTTTGTGTCCTTTCCCCCGAAGTACTCCGCTTTTGCCGGCCACCAGCAAGTGGGTCGCTCTGTGCTCCGTTTTGTCCCCTTTGTTCATTTGCTGCCCGCGCCACTGGTTGGCGCCCTGGGGAGAGTCCTGCATGAGGCAGAGTACCAGGTGAACAGCATCGTGACAAATCGCCGACTGGGCCTGAGCATCGCTCACTGTGAGCGGCTGTGCAGGGCAACCGGTTTCCGGCTGGTGAGGAGAGAACTTTTCATAGTACGCCCAATCTACCGCACCCGCTTTGGCTTGCGGCCCCTCAGGCTGGCCAACATCCCGGTAGTGCGCGAAGTGGTGGCAATGGGGTACGAAGCCTTGTGGCGAGCCGGGTGAATTGACTTGCTCACTTTGGCGAAGCGCTGGGAGGTGCCGAGCCGGGGCGCAGCCTGCCCTGAGATCTGCCACGACTTCTCACTGGAGCCCGATGCCACAGTGTGCACAACGCATTGCCTTGAGGGGGATCACCGACAGGCATTCCGGGCACTCCTTGGTTGTGGGCGCCAGGGGAGGCGCCTCCTCTTTTGCCCGCAAGGCGTTGACCCCTTTCACCACCAGGAAGAGCGCAAACCCGATTATCAAGAAATTGATCAATGTGGTAATGAAGACTCCATAGTTGAAGGTGGCAGCTCCGGCCTGATTTGCCGCCGCAAGGCTGGCGTAAGGATTGGTACTGGTTCCTTTGCAGAGCACAACGTACAAGTTGGTAAAGTCCACTTTGCCAAGGAGCAGGCCGATGGGTGGCATGAGAATATCCTCGACAAAGGACTTGACGATGGTGCCAAACGCGGCTCCCACGACGATCCCTTCCGCCATAGCCACCACGTTGCCACGCATAATGAACTTCTTGAACTCTTGCAACATACCCTTTCCCTCCTTGTGCGTGCACCCAGACGGCTCGGCAGTGGCAATGTAGCGACCTCTCGGCTCAAACGCAAGCGAAATCTCGGCCGTGGGGCGACTCAGCCCCAGGTGAGCCATCTCCTGTTCTTGGGCAGATGGCCAACCGGCGCTCGCCAAGCGGTTCTGCTCGCAGTTGCTGCACCCGAGACCTCTGCCATTTCCCGCTTGAATATTGCAGAAATATTTCGCATATTAGCACCCTGCGTGCGGGCAGGAGACCAAGCTCACGATGAGGCCCATGGCAGTTACCACGACCAAGTTGGACGCGAAAAGCCCCGATCTATCGTGGCTGATCAGCACCTACTTTTCTGATCCTTCGAGGCGGCTTAGCCTCCGCAAGGGCGAAAGGCTCATGGTGCAGGGGGGATACAACGATCGCCTCTACCTGGTCCTCAAGGGCGTGCTGGTCGGCTGTGCGCGGGCCCCTGGTGGGGGCCAGTACGAACTCTTCCGGGCGACGCGCAACAAGTTCGTGGGGGTGTACAGCTACTTTTCGCGCACCTTCGTCAGCTCGGCCACGGTGATCGTGGAGCGCGATGCCGAGGTGGCCTACATCGACCAGCATCAGCCGGTAAAGGATCCGTCCAGGGGAAGCTCTCTGTTTGAGCAGTTCATGCCGGTGGTGGTCATGGACCTGAAGTACCGGCAGCAAAGGGAACTGCAGATTGCCCGGGAAAAGGAACGGGCCCTGCGCCGCCTGATTCACACTGAGCGTCTTGCTTCCCTTGGGCAGATGGCGGCTGGCATCGCCCACGAGCTGAACAACGCAGTGGCCGTGTTGGAGCGGAACACCGAATGGCTGCGGGAGAACTTGATTCGGGCCCTGCGCGACCAGTCGCCCGAGCAGCTCGAGTACTTTCGTCTGGGGCTGGAAAAGGGCCGCTGGCAGTCCACGCGCGAGGTGCGGCAGCAGGCGGAGATATTGGAGCAGGCCTACGGCCTGAGCCCCGAGACCGCCCACAAGCTCGCTGAAACGGGGCTGTCCGCCGAGCAACTGGCTCGCTTCGGGAGACACCTCCAGGCAGTGGGCGACGTGGTGCATTACTACTGGCAGCTTGGCGCCACCTTCCGGGACATGGCGGTGGCCGCCCAACATGCGGCACACGTGGTCAAGTCCGTGAAGTACTTAGCCACGCAAGAGACCGCCATCGAGCCGGAGTTGGAGGTGAACAAGTCGATTGGCGAGGCGCTCATCCTGCTCAGCAGCCCTCTGCGCAAGGTGGACCTGAAACTCAACTTGGGTGAAGTGCCGCCCATCGCCGCCAGCAAGGGCGAATTGGTGCAGGTGTGGAGCAACCTCATCCGCAACGCCGTGGAAAGCCTTGCCACCGATAGCAGCAAAAAGGGCGAGGTGGTCATTACCAGCCGGGCCACCGACGAGGTGATTCAGGTCTCCGTCCAGGACAATGGCCCGGGCATCCCCAAGCGCGTGCTGCCAAAGATCTTTCAGCCCAACTACACGACAAAGGAACAGGGCTTGGATTTCGGTTTGGGATTGGGGCTGACCATCGTGGAACGCATCGTCACCAACTATGGCGGTCGCGTGAGCGTGCAATCGCGCCCTGGCAGGACCGTGTTCACCGTGACGTTACCGATCAGAGGAGGCTATGGAGAAGCTAAAGGTGCTATGCGTTGACGATCAGCGTGAGGTGTTGGCTGCCTTGCGCAAGGACCTGGAGCCGCTTACCTCGGTGTGTGCCATCGTTGAATGCGAATCGGCCGCCGAAGCCGAGGAGGTGCTGGCGGAGATGGAACGACGGGGCGACCACCTCGCTTTGATCATCTGCGACCACATCATGCCCGGCAAGAACGGCATCGACCTGCTGGCAGAGTTAACCCAGGCCGGCCGCTTTCCCAACACGAAGAAAATGCTTCTCACCGGTTTGGCCACGCACGAGGACACCATCTACGCCATCAACGAGGCGCACATCGACCGCTATGTGGAAAAACCGTGGGATGCGAGCCAGTTGCAGCAATCGGTGAAGATTCTGCTCACCACCTACTTAGTGCGCTCGGGCCTGGAGTACCAGCCGTATCTCGAACTGCTTGACAGAGCAAGCGTGGGCTGAGACCAGGAATGGGAGTGTCGTCGTTGCACAGTCTCTTGCCAAGGGTGGCGGCCGATGGCGAAGGCAGTGCGCACCTTGCCTTTTGCTCTGCCTGGTCGGTGGTCCCGCATGGTCACCGTGAGGAGCTGCGGCGGGTAACTGCGTCGCGTTCGGCGGGGGAGGTTGCCTTCCATCCTTGGGGATGCGCTCTTCACTGGGGCCAGAGATTGGCCAAGAAGTCTACCCTTACCTCCTGTGGACTCTTTGGCCCACGAAGGGGCGCTGCACGGCGGAGGAGTGCTGCGTGACGGACCAAGAAAGAAAACCCGGAGAAGTCGCCCCGGCAGGGACGATGGTGCAGGCGGTCCTGGATCATGGTTTTGTGCGCCTGGTGGACTTTATGGGTGGCGACCAGGCGGTGGTGCGGGCAGCGCGCGTCTCCGTGGGGCAAGAGAGCAAAGGTGAGCTCAAGGACCGTCAGCTCATCGACTATCTCCTCAGCCACCGCCACGAGACGCCGTTCGAGCACAGTGTCTTCACCTTTCACATCAAGTGCCCCATCTTCGTGGCCAGGCAATGGTTCCGTCACCGAATGGCCAGCTACAACGAGATCTCCGGCCGCTACACGCGCCTTGAGCACGAGTTCTACGTCCCCGAACGGCTGCGCAAGGAGAGAGGTCTCGACTATCAGTTCGAGCTCTTGCCAGAAGAGGCCAACCGGCCGCTGCGGCAGGAGATGGTGGAGCACTACCAGCGGAGCTATGCCCTCTACCAGAGGCTGCTCGCGCAAGGTGTGGCCAAGGAGCATGCCCGCATTGTCTTGCCCTTGGCCCTTTACACGCAGTTTTACTGGACGGTAAACGCCCGCTCGCTCATGAACTTTCTCATCCTGCGGGCGGAGCGCCACGCTCAAGAGGAAATTCGCGCCTACGCCGAGGCCATCATGCGCATCTTTGCAGAGAAGATGCCATGGTCCTACGAGGCGTTTCGCAAGTACTATCTCCCGTCGCATCAGGCGGCGGAATAGCACGAGGACGGTGCAGCTCAGCATGGGTCGTGTTGGACAACAGAGAAGGCGCCCCGGGTGGCTGAAGGTGAGGCTTCCCAGCGGGGAAGGGTTCTGCGCCGTGCGCGCCTTGGTGGCAAAGCACCGGTTGCACACCGTCTGCCAGAGCGCCCGCTGCCCGAACATCGGCGAGTGTTGGGCGCAGCGCACGGCCACTTTCATGATCATGGGGAACGTATGCACCCGCGCTTGTGGCTTCTGCGCCGTAGACCATGGTGCACCGCTCCCCCTGGATGGCGACGAGCCGCGCCGCGTGGCAGAGGCGGTGGCACTTCTTGCCCTCGACTATACGGTCATCACCTCGGTGACCCGCGACGACCTGCCAGATGGCGGAGCGAGCCATTTCGCCGCCACCATCAGGGCGGTGCGCGCGCGGCGACCCGACTGCAAGGTGGAGGTGCTGGTTCCCGATTTCGCCGGTTCGCAGGAGGCCCTCGCCGAGGTGCTGGCCGCGGCGCCGCACGTGTTGAACCACAACGTCGAGACGGTGCCCCGGCTTTATCCCTTGGTTCGTCCACAGGCGGATTACCGACGTTCCCTCGGCCTGCTGGCCCAGGCCGCCCAGGCAGGCGTCGTGACCAAGTCCGGCCTGATGGTGGGACTGGGCGAGAGCAGCGAGGAGGTGCTGGCAACCATGGCTGACCTCCGTGGCGCGGGGTGCAGCATTTTGACGACCGGCCAGTATTTGCAGCCGAGCGCCCAACATCTGCCGGTGGACCGCTTTGTCCCACCACAGGAATTCGAGCAACTGCGCGCCGCAGGACTGGCCATGGGCTTTGCTCACGTGGAAGCGGGCCCATTGGTGCGCAGTTCGTACCATGCCGCCCGACAGGCAGGGGTGCTGTCATGAAACCGGAACGCGCCGCCGGCATCAGATCCGGTGAAGCCGAGACGGTCCTGCTGGCCCTGCCAGCAGACGCCAATAGCATCGGCAGCGTGTTCGGGGGCAGGATTCTGCAGATCATGGACATGGTGGCTACCATCGCCGCCAGGCGTCACACCGGCACGCGCGTAGCCACGGTGGCGGTACAGGAGGTCCGCTTTTTGAAACCAATCAGAGTGGGACAAGTCGTGGTATGTAAGGCGAAGGTGAACCGGGTGTTTGGCAGTTCCATGGAGGTGGGCGTCAAGGTGTGGGCGGAAGATACCTACGCCAAGGCTGCGTACCACGCATGTTCTGGGTACCTGACTTTTGTGGCGTTGGGCGAGGATGGGCGTCCGATAAGGGTTGCGGACGTGGCCCTCGAGACTGAGGAGGAACGCCGGCGCTGGACGGAAGCCGGGGAACGACGCCGTCTCCGGGCCGAGGCGGAGCGAAAAGGAAGGGAGAGTATGGCGCATGGAGAGGAGTAGGCCCCTTTTGCCACCTCTTGGCAAGATTGATTTCGACTTTTTCGACAAGGTGATCTTTCCCCGGTTGGGTGCCAAGGACCCCAACGTCCTGCTGGGCCCACGCCATGGCGTGGATTTTGGAGCCCTGCGCGTCGGGGAACACGTGCTGGTGTTCTCCTCCGACCCGGTCTTCATCCAACCCTCGCTCGGCTGGGAGCGCGCTGCCTGGTTTGCCCTGCACATCTTGGCCAGCGACGTGGCCGTGAGCGGCATCCCTCCTTCGCACCTCACCATCGACCTCAACCTGCCGCCAGAGATGAATGAAGACGTACTGGAAATCATTTGGGACACCATCCACTCCGAGGCCGCCAAGCTGGGCATCGCCATTGTCGGCGGCCACACCGCCCGCTATGCCGGTTGCTCCTACCCGATGGTGGGTGGCGCCACCATGTTCGGCGTGGGGCGCCCGGAGCAATTGGCCGATCCCCGCAACGTGCGGCCTGGCGACTTGGTGCTCATCACCAAAGGGCCGGCAGTGGAGACCACCGGCCTCATGGCAGTGCAGTTCCCGGAGTTCATCGAGAAGGAACTGGGCGCGGCCGCTGTGCGCCAGGCACAGGACGTCTTCTACCAAATGTCGGTGGTCAAAGACGCGCGCATTGCCGCGGAGACTGACGGCGTGGT
The DNA here is from genome assembly GCA_024655945.1 of candidate division KSB1 bacterium. Lineage (NCBI taxonomy): Bacteria > Pseudomonadati > Candidatus Zhuqueibacterota bacterium. Next base: position 279,491 of record JANLFK010000002.1, on the reverse strand, counting down.
GGCCATGCACGATGCCACCGAGTGCGGCGTGCTCGGCGGCCTGTTCGAAATGGCCATGGCCGGGAACTATGGCGTGCGGGTCAACAAGGAGCGCATCGTCCTCCAGGAGATTGTACGCAAGACGTGCGCCGTCTTCGACATCGACCCATACAAGGCCATCAGCGAAGGCACGCTTATCGCGATAGTGCGCAAGGAGCGCGCCGAGGCAATCGTTCAGGCGCTGCAGAGCGCGGGGATTGTCAGCTCCCTTGTCGGCGAGGTCTTGCCTGCCGAAGAAGGGTTGACCATCGTCGAGGCGGGTGTGGGGCGACCGCTGCTTCACCCGAGGGTTGATCCGTTCTGGACGCGGTTTGAAGAGTATCTGGCCATGCAGCGGCAAAGGCAGAAGCAGGGCGTCAAGGCGCAAGGGTGAGGGCATGGAGGAGAGCAGGCTCCTGCAGGTGAGGGTGTACGGCGATCCGGTGCTACGCACGCCGGCCGCGCCGGTGGAGGCTCTCGACGAGGTCCGCGCCATCATCCCGGCCATGGTACACACCATGCGCGAGGCGGACGGGGTCGGACTGGCAGCAAACCAGGTCGGGCTCCCCAGGCGCATCATCGTGGTGGCCTACGAGGAGCAGCTGCACATCCTCATCAACCCGGAGATTGTGAGCTGGAGCGCGCGCACCAACGTCGACTCGGAGGGGTGCTTGAGCCTGCCGGGACTGCAGGCGCAGGTGGAACGCGCCAACAAGGTGGTGGTGCGCGGACTCGACCCGGAAGGGCGGCAGGTGGAATTGGTCGCGCGGGGACTGTTGGCCCGCATCTTCCAACACGAAATCGACCACATCGACGGCATCCTCTTCATCGATCGCATGCAAAACGGGTCGCTGCAGTGGATCCGAAGACGCGAGGGCAGTGATGAGGTCGACTACATCGACACCGACCTGGGCGAGGTGAAACGCTCCTTCCGCCAGCGCTACCATGCCGGCAAGGAGGACTTGGGGTTCGAGCGCCGCCCTGAGGTATTGTTGCACCGACCGTGGGAGTGATAGTCGCAGATAGCAGACTGGAATCAGCGAGGAGAAAGCCATGGCACACCTATTCTACGCCAACGAGATCGTCAAGATGAACATCACCGAGGAGCAGAACGGGGCGGCCTACTACACCGCCCTGGCCAAAAAGGCGAGCTCCAAGAAGCTGCGGGAGGCGGCTGCCCGCATCGCCGAGCAGGAGCGCCACCACGAGAAGTTGTTCACCGAACTCCTGGAGCGCTTGGGTGAACCCGAGGTGGCAGAAAGCTACCCTGGCGAGTACGACGCCTATGTCAAGGCGCTGCTCAACTACAAGATTTTTCCCGACGCCGAGGCTGCGGCGGCAATGGCCCAGGAAAAGTCCGACGTCGACGCCGTCAAGCTGGCCATTGAGACGGAGCGGAGCACCCTGCTCCTGCTGGAGGAACTGCGCAAGCATGTCCCGGACGCGGAGCGCAAGCATGTCGACGTCACCATCCGGGAGGAACAGCAGCACTTGACCGACCTGAACGCCATTGTGGCGGAACTGTAAGGCTCCCTTCTTCCGCTAAGTGACAAACGCTGCGCAGCCATTTCTTTGGTACAACTCTGGAGGGAAGACCTGTGGCAAAGGAGCGCCCTGTCTGCGTTCGCAAGTTGTCAGATGAAGAGGTGCGGGGGCAGTACCTTTTGGTGCAAAAGGGGAGCTTGGAGCTTTTCCCTGCGCCGGGCAAACCGTTCAAGTTGAAGGTGGGCGGCAAGTACCACGAGGTGGCCGTGGCCGCAGTGGAGTGCTGGAGCATGGGCCCGCGCAAGCCGACCAGGAGCTATCGCATCGACCTGCGCCCCTTCGTGGGCAGCATCCCTCTCCGCTATGGCCACAAGATCACCATTGAAAAGGTCAAAGATGGCTACTACGAGCTCAAGGCGTGATGGCTACTTTTCACAGGCAAGGCGAAGGTGGAGCGGCGCCATGAAGCTCATCATAGGGCTGGATCTGGGTGGAACCTTCTTGAAGTCGGCCTTGGGCGACATGAAAGGTCGCCTCTTGCAGAAAGGGAAGCGTCCTTCTGAGGCCACGGCCCCGGCGGACGTCATCTTTGAAAATATGTTCGCTGCCGTGGAGGAACTGCTCGTGGCCGCCGAACAGTACGGGGGCGTGGTGCAGGCTGTCGGGGTGGGCAGCCCAGGAGTGATCGATGTGCACAGGGGCCGACTGGTGGGGCAGAGCCCCAATCTTCCGCACTGGGCAAACGTGGAGATCGCCGGGAGGATGGCCTGCCATTTCGGCCTTCCCACGTTCGCGGACAACGATGCCAATTTGATGACCTTGGCAGAGGTGACCGTGGGCGCCGCCAAGGGCTGTCGCCACGTGGTGTGCCTAACCGTGGGCACGGGCATTGGCGGCGGGCTGTACCTGAACGGCGAAATCTACCGCGGCAACCATTTTGCCGGCGCCGAGCTCGGCCACACGCTGGTAGAGTTCAACGGTCGGCCTTGCCCATGCGGCGGGCGCGGCTGTCTGGAGCAGTACGCCTCCGCACCAGCTACCGTGCGGGAGTATACGGCCCGGCTTCAGCAGGCCGGCAAGCCGGTACCCTCCGAGGTAGATGCCAAGTTAGTTTTTGAACGCGCCAAGTTGGGCGAGCCGGAGGCCGTGGCCGCCGTTGAGCTGACCAGCCAGTACCTCGGCGCGGGCATTGCCAGCTTCGCCAATGCCCTCAATCCGGAGATGGTGGTCATCGGTGGCGGAGTTGCCGATGCCGGCCCCTTTTTCATCGACCGCGTGGCGCAGGCGGTGCGCGAAAGGGCAATGCCCACTGCCTGGAAGGGGCTACAGATCCGGCCGGCGGAGCTTGGCAACGACGCCGGGGTGATTGGGGCCATCCTGCTTGCTGCCCAAATCTTGAGTTGAATCTGTGAGGCGCTGCTACGGACGGCAGCGCCTTTTTGTCCTGGTTGCTGCCTCGGGGGAGCGCCAGACGGCGTGCTAGACCATCTCGTCCCCTCGGGGCTACAGAGCCTGTCTCCCACATTCCACGAGGAGGATCTGCCGTGCATTTCGCGTTTCCGCCGCGCGTGTCACTTGCCCATCTTCCCACGCCTGTGCATCACCTTCCCCGGTTGTCCAGCAGCTTGGAAGGGCCGGAAATCTACCTCAAGCGGGACGATCTCACTGGGTTTGCCCTCAGCGGCAACAAGGTGCGCAAACTGGAGTTCGTCGTTGCCGACGCGCTGCGCCACGGAGCGACGGTCCTCATCACCTGTGGGGGCACTCATTCCAACCATGCGCGCGCAACGGCAGTGGCAGCCGCACGCCTTGGGTTAAAGTGCCACCTTGTGCTCCGGGGCGAACCCCCTGAGGTTTATGACGGCAACACCCTCATCGCCAAGTTGGTGGGCGCGGAGATGAGCTTCATCACCCCTGAGCAGTATTATGCTCATCGCGACGAGATCATGGCCGAGAAGGCGGCCGAGCTGGAGCGCGACGGCGAGCGTGCTTATGTGATCCCGGAGGGGGCCTCCAATGCCGTAGGCGCGCTGGGGTACCTGCAGGCCGGCCAGGAGATCGCCCGTGACCAGGAAGAGCTCGGCGTGTCGTTTGATGCGGTGGTTTTTGCCGTGGGCTCCGGCGGCACCTACGCGGGCATGTTTCTGGCCAGCAAGCTAAGCGGCCTGCGCGCCCGTGTGGTGGGCATCAACGTGTGTGACGACGCGGCGTATTTCGTGCACCGCATCGCTGGCATTATCGAAGAGTTCCGGGCGCAATTCGGCGCGGAGTTCGCTTACAGCCCGGAGGAGATCGAGATTGTCGACGGCTATGTGGGATTGGGGTACGGACTGAGTCGGCCTGAGGAGTTAGCCTTCATCCGCCAGGTGGCGCGTACGGAGGGAGTGCTGCTAGATCCGGTCTACACCGGCAAGGCCATGTACGGGCTGGTGGATCAGATAAGGCGGGGTCGGTTCCGCCCCGGTGAGAGGGTGCTGTTCATCCACACCGGTGGGGCGTTTGACCTGTTTCCGCTGCGCGAGGAAGTGGTTCGCAACGGGCCTTAGGCCGAGGAGAAGAGACGGACCCTGGTAGAACCGCCCGGAGGTTTTGCTGAGAACGCTCCTGATGCACGAGCTGGGCTCTTTGCCAGTAGCCTCGTTTGTGCTCCGGCGCACCCCCCGGAGGCTCGAAGGAGTTGACGTTGTCCTGGCAGTGGGTTCATCAGAAACGAGGGCAGCGGAAGTTGTAGGGCGCGGCGCAAAGCAGAGGTTTGCGCTACACGGGCTGTCAGCAGATGGGGCTCTTGAGGGACAAGGGAGCGAAAGTGGCGGGGGGTAGCTAGGTCAGGGAGAGGGAGGTTCTGTGCCTGGCTGTCGTGTGCTGCGACGCTCGGCGGCTGTAGCTTTGTACCCCAAGCTTGGAGGTAATCATGGCAGGCTACCTGATCACAGCATTGATTGTCCTATTCGTCCTGCAGCTGGTGCTGGCTTCGCTGCGCCAGAGAGGGATGAAGCTCCCCGCCTTTGGCAGCAAGACGATTCTCCTGGCTTTAGCGGCGATCGTGCTGTTTGTGCTCATCGTTGATGCGGTGGTCATCATTCAAGCCGGCACGGTGGGGGTGGTCAAACGGCTCGGCGCCGTGCATCGCGAGCTGCCCCCGGGCATGCACGTGGTGATTCCGGTGGTAAACCGGGTGGTCATCTTCCCCACCATCAAAAAGACCTACGAGGCCTCCGACGAGCCGAGTCAGAGCCGGGCTGACTTTCCGGATGTGGTCATCAGCGCCCTGACCTCGGACGGGCAGCAGATCCGCGTCGGCATCACCGCGCGCTTCATGATCCAACCCGGCATGGCGCCCTGGATCCTGCAGAACCTCGGCACCGAGCGCGACTATGTGGAGAAGGTCGTCAAGACGGAGATCCGTGGCTCGGGGCGGCGCGTACCCACCAAGTTCGCCTCGTACGACCTCTACACCCGGCGCAGCTACGATGCTCAGCAGGCGCTGTTCGACGAGCTCGCCCCGAAATTTGCCGCCAACGGCCTGATCTTGGACGAGCTGGTGCTGCGCAACATCACCTTCACGCCGGAGTACGCGCGCACGCTCGAGGAGAAGCAAATCGCCTTGGAGAACATCACCACCGAGAAGAACAAGCTGGAGCAGGAGAAGATCCGCAAGGAGCAGAAGATTGTCGCGGCCGAGGGCGACGCCAAGAGCATCGAGATCCGACAGGCAGCGCTGAGCAAGAACCCCACCATCATCCAGTGGGAGTTCGTCCAGAAGCTGGCGCCGAACATCCAGTGGGGCGTGCTGCCGCAGAACATCGTGCCGCTGGTGAATCTGCAGGGATTCGGCGGCCAGAGATAGCGCCGGCCTTTTGGCCTCGCGCCGCGGCCGACGGGCTGACCTTGCCGTCGGCAAGAGGTGCCTGCCGCACTCCGCCTTCTGCGCGCAAGGGTCGTTGTTGTGCTTGTCACCGACGAGCTGGAGCCTCACGCCACCAGCATGGCTTCTTGCCTGCGGCGACTTCGTCGACAGGAGGCCATGTTTTGGCACGTTGTCGTGCAGGGGCGTCTGGCAGCAACATGCTTCGCCACGCGGCGCTTGGCATAGGAAAGGAGAGGGAGAAGATGCGCACATGAGGGCGACAGGAGGTTTGTCAATTTCGGTGGACGCCGAGCTCCTTCAGCGCTTCGAGCGCGGACTTGACCCCCGTGTCCCAGAGCGGAGCGCCATTCCCGCGCGCGTGCTCGGCTTTGGCGAAATCAGCACGGTGTTCGCAATTTGACGCGGATGGCCTGCGCGGCCTGGCCTTCAAGCGCATGCCTCTATTCCTGAATGACGATGAGGTGCGTCGCTACGCCTCGGTCTACCAGGAGTACTGCCGGCTGTTGGAGGAGGACATCGGCCTTGCGCTTCCGCCTCATGGGTACCAGGTCATCCGCGGCCGCATGGGGCGGCCTGTCTTCTACATCGTGCAGGCGCAATTGCCGGCCGAGTCCATCGGCAATCGCCTCATCCACCGGCTCGCGCCGGAGGAGGTCGGCTTCCTGGAGGGGCGCGTGCTCAGGGAGCTGCGCAAGGTGTGGCTCTTCAACCGGCGGCAGGAGCACCTGCAGGTTGCCATCGACGGCCAGATTTCCAATTGGGCGCCTGCGCGATGGGAGGGGAGCGCGCAGGACATTGCCCAGGCGCCGCTCCTCTACCTCGACACCAGCACCCCGCTCTTCCGCGTGCGCGGGGTGGAGCAGTTGGACACGGAGTTGTTCCTGCGCAGCGCCCCCTCTTTCTTGGTGTGGATCCTCCGCCTCTTTTTCCTCAAGGACGTTGTGGACCGCTACTACGACTTTCGGCGGGTGGTGGTGGATTTGGCGGCGAATTTCTACAAAGAGCAGCGCCCGGAGTTGATCCCCTTGGTCCTCCGCGTGGCCAATGCCTTTTTTGCGCAAGAGGCGGCCGACTTGCACATTGCCCCAATCGCCGACAAGGAGGTGGCCGCATATTACCGGGAGGACGCCCTCATCTGGAGGCTCTACCTCGGCATGAGGAAGATCGACCGCTTCCTGCGCACACGGCTATTGGGAGGCGAGTACCCATACATTTTGCCGGACAAGATCAAGCGTTAGAGGAGGACAGAGATGGCCGTTATCGGTGGCATGCCCAAGGAGCGGATTATCGAGAGCTTTGCGCGTCATGTGTCCAGTGGCAAGGTGGAGTTTTTTCGCAAAGCCGGCATCGACTTTGTGTTTGGCAGGAGAGAGGGGGTGTACGTCTGGGATGTGACGGGCCGGCAACGACTCATCGATTGTCACTGCAATGGCGGGGTGTTCAACCTCGGTCACCGCCACCCGCGGGTGGTTGCCGCGTTGGAGGCTGCCTTGGAGGAGCTGGACATTGGCAACCATCACTTCATCAGCGAACAGCGTGCTCTGCTGGCGGAACGATTAGTGGCCCTCTGTCCAGGGCACCTGAGCAGGGTGGTGTTCGGGGTAGGAGGGGGCGAGGCCATTGACATGGCCATCAAGATAGCGCGGGCCCACACGCGCAGGCCGAAGGTCATCTGTGCCAACGGCGGGTATCACGGCCACACCGGCTTTGCCTTGGCCGCAGGGGACGCCAAGTACAGTGCGCCTTTTGCACCCTTAGCACCAGGCTTTGTGCAAGTGCCCTTTGGTGACTTGGCAGCATTGGCTGCCGCCATGGACGCTGACACCGCTGCCGTCATCTTCGAGACCATTCCCGCCACCATGGGCATCGTGGTGCCACCCGAGGACTATTTTGCCGGGGTGCGCCGGCTGTGCGATCGGCATGGGGCGGTGATGATTATCGATGAGGTGCAGAGCGGTCTGGGCAGATGCGGGGCACTCTGGGGCATCGACACCTTCGGCGTAGTTCCCGACATTCTGGTCACCGCCAAAGGACTCTCCGGTGGTCTCTATCCGATTTCCGCCACCATCTACAGGGAGCACCTCAACCCCTTCTTGCATGAGAACCCTTTCAGCCACATCTCCACTTTTGGCGGCGCGGAGGTCGGCTGTCGCGTCGCCCTGGAAGTGCTCGCCATCCTCGAGGAGCCCGAATTCCTGGCGCACGTGCGGCGGATGGCGGCGCGCTTTGCCGAGGGCTTAGCAAGGCTGAAGGAGCGGCACGGCGGGGTGTTGGTGGAGGTGCGCCAGCGCGGTTTGATGCTGGGACTGAAGCTTGCCCACGAGGCGATGGGGCCCCTGCTCACCTTGGCAGGGTTCCGGTTTGGGCTGCTCTGCATTTACGCCAACAACGACCAGTCGGTGAACCAGCTGCTGCCGCCGCTGACCATTCAGGAGCATGAAGTCGACGAGGTGCTGGCTGCTCTGGAGGCCATGCTGGCCTGGCTGGAGCAGGCAACGGCGAAGATGTGAATCCTAGCGGTGAGTGACTGCGCGTGAAGCGCGCAGCCTCCGCTCGCGACAGGATACCGGCAGTGCGCCCGGGGTTGTCCTCCTGGGGCCTGCTGGTGGGAGCGGCCATTGCCACGGGCGTGCTCCCGAACATCTCTCCTGGAGTCGGCAGAAGGGAGGAGGAGCGTGGGCCAACTTTCCGCTCCAGGTTCGGGAAATGTGCTCTTTGCTCCTTGCGGCCAGAGCACAGCAGCGCCGCGCCTCTCCGTGAGCCAGCGGGCGTTCAGCTCCCGGCGAATCCTCCCCCGCGCCTGATTTCCTACAGGCCCAGCAGGTGCTGGTTGCCCAAGTGGACGCGCCGCAGCCCGGCAGCCCGTGCCGCCTCCACGCAGGAGTAGGCCTGTTCCCGCGAAGTTGCAGGAAGGTCACTCATGAAGAACTGGGGGTAAAAGGCGAGCAGCGAATAGGGCGTGTCCTGGTGCAGGGAGGCGATAAAGCCGGCAATGCGACGAACCTCGTCGGCCTCCACGTAGCCCGGAACAAGCAGAGTGCTGACCACAAGGAGGGGCACGGAGGGGCGTTGCCGGGCGAGCCTTGCCAGCCAGGCCACATTCGCTATGGTCTGGGCGTTGCTCGTGCCGCACAGCGCCTCGTGCAGCTGCGGCGTGAAGGCTTTGAGGTCGATCTTGATGCAGCCGCCGCTGCGCAGGGAGAGATCCGCCATCTTGCGCAGCGCAGGGAGGCCGACGCTGCCGTTTGTCTCCCAGCAGATGCGCAGCGGCCGCCCTGCGTTGGCACGGAGCGCAAGACGCGAGGCGGCCAAGGCGTGCGCCACTTGAGGCGCAGGGTCACCGCCGAAGTAACAGATGCAGGCGGTTCGCCGGTCCACGGCTGCTGCCAGCTCCTGCGCAGAGCGCTGTCTGTTGGTGGGCTTTGCTTCCCGGTAGTGCCAGTTCTGGCAGAACAGGCAATCAAAGCTACACGCCTTGTAGAAGACGGCGAGGTTTGTGTAGCCGTACTCAGGCCCGGGAGCATAGGGGAAATCGGGATAGCCGACTTCTGCGCCGGCTGGACAGACCCAGCTTGCCACGCAATTGGTGGGCAGGGGGTCGTGGTACCAGCTCACCAGGGCGCCGCGCGGCGTGCCCGCCAGTTGCATGAGCCTGCCGCCCTCGTTGCGCCGCAGCCCGCAGTAGCCGCGCCCGCCAAGGGGCATGCGGCAATTGTTGCCACACCCCTTGCAACCCACACCCTCTGCGGCCCTGGGCATTTCGTCGGGCACATCAAAGGGTCGGCGCGCCGCACGATGCGCCTGCCGCACGAATTCCTTTGCCTGCACCTCCCGCTGCACTATGCAGCTGGCACAGACGCCCAGGGCCCGACTGACTAATCCTGGCTGACCGCAGAGCTTGCAGCGTTCGCTTGCCACGCCTTGTCCTCAACACAGCGCGCACCACGCCTCGTCATCCGCTCCGGGGCTCTCTTTGCGTGCATTGCCTCGCCTGCGTTTCCGTTCTGCGCCCAAAGGGCCTCCGGCAAGTTGCCCGCGCGACATATCAGTCCGGCGTGCCCAGCACAGGCGGACTGGCCCTTGAGGCGCGCGGCTTTTCTCGTGCGGTGGCTGCTTCAGATGTTCCTCATGCCAGCCCGGCCGGATTCCCACTCTGGCAGAGGCCGATATTTGCGCAACGCGTGCAGCAGGGCGCGAAAATCCTTGGGCAGCGGGGCCTGCACCACCACCTTGCCACTGCTCGGCGATACGAAGTGAAGCTCAGCCGCATGCAGTGCCGGCCTGCTCAGGAGTGGTCGCTCTTCCTGGTCTTGTTTCCGCTTGTAATGCGTCTTGAGCTCCGAGAGGTAGAGGGCAGGCCGGCCGCCATAGGAGCGGTCGACCGCCAGCTGGTGCCCGATGGCCTGCAGGTGGGCGCGAATCTGGTGCGTCCGGCCGGTGCGCGGCACCACGCGCAGCAAGGTGTACCCGCGAAAACGCTCCAGCACCTGGTAGTCGCTTTGTGATTTCTTGCCGTAGCTGCGTACGACCACGTGCCCACGCCGCCGACTATCGGCGGCCAGCGGCAGGCCAATTGTGCCGTTCTGCGCCACTTCACCGAGGACTATGGCCAAATAGACCTTGACCATGGCGCGCTCTTGAAGCTGCAGGCAGAGCGCGCGGTGGGCCTCCTTTCCCTTAGCGAAGAGCACCACCCCACTTGTGCCCTCGTCCAGGCGGTGCACCGGCAGGATCTGCTCCCCTGCATGAGTGGCGCGTAGCACGGCCAGGAGGTTGGGCCGCGCAGCATCCCAGCGGTCCGGGATGGTGAGCAGCCCTGGTGGTTTGTCCACGGCCAGCACTGCGTCATCTGAAAAGAGGATGTTCAATTGAATTCTTGCCATGGCCTGAGGTCGAAGTTTACCCAGCCTGTCAAATGATCTCCCGCCCGTTTCGGTCCGGCAGAGGCGGAAAGGGTGCCGGCGGCAGGGTCTGGTACCAGTAGGCCACCGAGGCAATGTCGTCCTGCAGGGGGAGGAAGCGCCGCCCGCTCCGCCAGCCGAGGGCCTGCATGGTCACCTTGAGCTCGGCGGAGAAAAAGACCGGATCGTGCACGTGAAAGCGATACAGGGTCATGCGTGCGCCTGGTTCGCCTGATTTTTTCACCACCTGGTGAAAGCCGCAGAAAGGCCCGCTAAAGTCCTCGCCGAAACACCAGGCGCCGCCGAAATAGTCCTCAGTGCCCGTGCCGCAGATGGTGGGAAAGTCCCGGTCGCCGTCGATAAACATCTTGATTTCGCCCTCTCCCCACCAACCGGCGTTGTTTTGCTGCCAGGCCATGAAGGTGCCTACATAGTGCCCCTGGCCGCGCACGCCATCCACGAGGACATGGTCACAGCCGTAGGGCAATGGATTGGAGCGCCGCCACTGGGCATGCAAGTACAGGGCATCTTCGGGCACTTGCTCCAGGGTGTAGTTGATGGTATAGAAAAAGTGCGGCAGTTCCTCCGGGGCTTGGTTTTCCACCGTGATGCGGGCGTGGGTACGGAAGGGCATGGGGAGGTAGCAGTTCATCCCTCCGGACGGATTGACGTTGATGGGGAGGGCCAGGATGTTTTGCCGACAGCCCCAGGAGTTGCAGAAAAAATCGCCCAGAGGTACTTCCACCGAAGGCTGGGCAAGGTGGTCCCAGAAGCATCTGAGGATGAGGTCGCGATAGAACTTTTCGCTGCAGGTGAGCCAGATGTGGCGGATCACACCCGGGCCGTCGTGGTCCATCAGGGTGGCGGTCTGCCCCGGCGCGATGCTGATGCAGGGGCGCACCTTCCACCCGCGTCCCAATTCCCTGGCAGGGCTCTGGGCATCCGGCTCTGCCATCGCCCCTTTTCCCTTTTCGCCTGTGGGATTCTCGGCGCTGAGAGAGCGCGACTCGGCCTGACGTTTGCGAAAGACGTTGGCAAGGTCGATTTCCATGTTTGTCTCCTCACTCCTGTGGTGCCAAGCCAAACAGCCGTTGTCGGGCGCGCTGCGCCCAAAAGTGCCGCAAACAGAGACGCAGATTCAGTGTCAAGTCCGGCTTGCCGTTGATGACGAACAGCCCGGCCGAGGCCGCGTACACGCCACGGCGTAGTGGTCGCAAGTTGACCGTCGCCTGGCCTCCTGTCCTGCGTCTGAGCTCGTGGCGCACCATCTTGTTGATCTTGTCAGCCAGGCGCAGGTGGGTGTCCACCAGAAAGATGGCCACATCTGGCGCCAAAGCCTCGACGCGGTCGAAGAAGGCGGCCACCACCGGCTGATGGATGTTCTTGGGTGGGCTGGACTTGGTCTCCACGTAGACCAGCAGCTCACCCAAGAGGGCAACCACGTCAAAGTCGCCGCCTGCCGGCAAATCGTAGACCTTGACGTCCCAGCCCACAGTGGCGGCAAAGGCCTGGGCAAAGAGCTGCGCCACGTACCACTCTAAGGTGTCCCCGAAACTGTACACCGCCTGGTTTCGCAGCCGGAAGGTGTCTTGACTTTCGCCTGGGGCAATCACCCTTGCCCGGAGCAAGTAGTCGACGTAGCGCTGGGCCTTGCGCGGCGAGCAGTAGTGCAGCAGGTCCTCGGCGCGAAAGCCGGCGCGGTACTTGATGACATCCCGCAGCAGCAAGCGGAAGGAATAGCGCTTCATGAATCGGAGGAATTCCTGACACGCCTGCGGGTCTGCTGGCTCCGGCAAGAGCACGTTGTCCAGCGGAGAATCGCCGGCATAGCGCAACCCTCGTTGGCTGATGATGGTGCGAATGCTCTCCTGTTGCCGAGCCTGGTCGTTCATACTGCGCCTCATGTTTCCCTGTGTTGCTATTTTACGACATTTTCTCCTGTCAAGCAAGCGGAAAGCGCGGAGGAGGGCGCCAGCGAGTCTTTCCCAAAAATGCCAACCGCTTTGCCGGGCATTCCCAGTTTTGGGAAGCATTCGCTTCGACATGGCCACGAGGGCGATCGTCAGGTGTGCTAACTTCCTGTAAATGTGGAGGTGCCTTGGCGGCGTCAAGTCTTGGCGCATGGCATGCAGTTTGAAAACCATTCGTTTCCGACGAAGCTGGCCGGTTTTGCTTGACTTTGAGGGGGGAATTTTGTATAATAGCGCGGCCTTGCCGCACGCGTGCGCCCGTGCCAGCGGGGATGGCCACGCACGGGCGTGCAGTTTCCGGGCGGTGGCGCTCGGCAAATTGTCCTGCATTGCGGCATCACCAAGGAGGGAGCCATGGAAATTGAAGGTTACGACTACCCGGACGATCTCTACTACCACAGGGAGCACACTTGGGTCAAGCCCGAGGGCGATGGCCGCGCCAGAGTGGGGATGACGGACTTTTACCAAAAGCTCTCAGGGGAGATCGTCTACGTGGACCTGCCTTTCGAAGGCGACGAGGTCTCTGAAGGGGAGACGGTGGGCAAGCTGCAATCCAGCAAGTGGGTGGGCAAAATCGTCAGCCCACTCACCGGCACCATTGCCGAGGTGAACAACGCCCTCGAGGATACGGCCAACCTGATTAACAAGTCCCCCTATGGTGACGGGTGGATCATGGTCATCGAGGCCTCTGACTTGGATGCCCAGCTTGCCGGCCTCATGAAGATTGGCGACATCCCCAAGTACCTTGAAGGTGAGAAGGAGCGGGTGGAGCGCGAAAAGAAGAAGTAGTGGGCCCGCGCGGTCTTTGTGCTCCGCCGAACGAGGGGTAAGCAGCGCGAGGGGTGCTGCAGAGCGTTGTCCACTTTCCGCGAGGAGAGCGACGGTGAGACTTGCGATCCCGTACGGCAGAGAGGCGCAGCAGGTGGAGATCGCCGACCACCACGTGATGCACGTGCTTCACCCCAACTCTGTAGTGGTCGGCGATGAGATGGCAACACTCATGGCGGCAATCTCGTCGCCGCTGCAATCGCGCCCGTTCGACGAATTCCTGTCTGACGCCCGAGACGTTCTTTTCATTGTCAACGACGGCACGCGCCCCACTCCTACCGCCAAGATACTCGACATCCTGCAGCCGAAGATTCCTCTCACAAAAAGCCGTTTCTTGATTGCCACCGGTGTGCACCGGGCACCGACGCAGGAGGAATACGACTTTATCTTTGGGCGTCATTATCCCTACTTGAAAGATCGCATCTACGTCCACGACTGCCGCAAGCAGGAGGAGATGGTGCACATCGGCACCTCGGTGAACGGCACCGAAATGTACGTCAACCGCATGGGCGTGGAGGCGGACAAGATTGTCATCATCGGCTCGGTGGAGCCCCACTATTTTGCCGGCTACACGGGCGGCCGCAAGTCCTTCCTCCCGGGCATTGCCTCCTATGCGACCATTGAGCAGAACCACAAGCACGCGCTGCGCCTGGAGGCTAAGGCGCTGGTGCTGGAAGGCAACCCGGTGCACGAGGACATGATCGATGCCTTGCGCAGCATCGCCGACAAGGAGATCTTTTCCATCCAAACGGTCCTGGATCGGGACCGGCGTATTTATGCAGCAGCAGCAGGCGATCTCCATGCTTCCTTCCGCGCGTGCATTGCCAAGGCCAACGAGGTCTTTACCGTGAAAATCCGCGGCAAGGCCGATGTGGTGGTCTCGGTGGCACCCTACCCAATGGATGTGGACCTTTATCAATCGCAGAAGGCCTTGGACAACGGAAAGTTAGCGCTCAAAGAGGGCGGGATTCTCATCATGGTCTCCAAGTGCCGCACCGGCATCGGCGAGCGCACTTTTTTCGATCTGCTTTCCAGTTGCGACTCCCCCCGGGCCACCATCGAAAGAATCGGCAAGGAGTTCAAACTCGGCTATCACAAGGCAGCGAAGATGGCGGAGATCAATACCTGGGCACAGGTCTGGGGGGTCACCGACCTGCCGGACAAGGACCTTGAGGCAATCTTCATCAAGCCGTTCCGCAGCGTGCAGGAGGCCTTGGACGAGGCGCTGGCAGAAAAAGGACCTGATTGTCAGGTGATCTTCTTGATGGATGGCAGCATCACCGTGCCACTGTTGGATTGAGCGGCACGGAGAACCGAAAGAGAGGAGAAAGATCATGGCGCTCAAGAAAGAGGTCATCGCACGACTGCAGAGCATTGTGGGCGAAGACCGCTGCAAGACCAGCATCGCCGAGCGCTACGTCTACGCCTTTGACGGTGGCATCCACCGCGAGGTGCCGGATGTGGTCGTGCAGCCGATCAACACGCAGGAGGTCGCCCAGATCGTGAAGCTGGCCAACGAATTCAAATTCCCCGTGGTGCCGCGCGGTGCCGGCACCGCCCTCTGTGGACATTCGGTGCCCATCGACCACGGCGTGGTGGTCGACCTGCAGCGCATGAAGAAGATCAAAGAGATCTGCGTCGAGGACCTGATCTGCGTGGTGGAGCCAGGGGTGGTGTGCGACCACCTAAACGCGGCCCTGAAAAAGTACAAGTTCTTCATCCCCGGTCCTGCCAGCAGCGAGGCGGCAACGCTTGGCGGCATGGTTGCTTGTAACGCCTCGGGTGATAAGGCTCTGAAGTACGGGGCCACGCGGGACGTCGTGCTTGGCCTGGAGGTGGTGTTGCCCACCGGCGATATTGCCCGGTGCGGTGCCCGTTCAGTGAAGGGGGCCAGCGGCTACCAGTTCGAGAAGCTCTTCGTCGGCTCGGAAGGAACCTTGGGCATCGTCACCGAAATCACCCTCAAGCTGGTGCCCTTGGCCACCTACCGCGCAGGGTGCGTAGCGGCGTTTGCCCATATCCGCGAGGCAGGGCAAACGGTGTCCGACATCATCGCTGTGCCTATCCTGCCGTCGAACATGGAGCTGATGTCGGGCACCTGCATCAAGGCGGTCAACAAGGCCACCGGCCTGGGGCTGCCCGAGGTCGATGCCATCCTGCTCATCGAAGTGGACGGGAACAATCTGCAGGCGGTGCGGGAGGAGCTGGCAAAGGTCACCGAGGTGTGCAAGAAGAACAACGCCGTGTCCATGGACTTTAGTGAGGACCCCAAGCGCCTGGAGGAGCTGTGGAAGGGGCGCAAGCAGATGATCCCCTCGCTGAGCGCCCTGCGCGAAGAATACGCCACGGTGATGCTCGCTGATGATATGTCCGTGCCCATCTCCAAAGTGCCGGAGGCGGTGGTGCGCTTCCAGGAGGTCTCGGACCGCTACGACATCGAAATCCCCGCCTACGGCCACGCCGGTGATGGCAATCTGCACACCAAAGTGCTCATGGATCCCACCAACCCGGACCACTGGCGGCAGGCGGACAAGGCAGTGCAGGAAATCTATGACATTGTGCTGGAGCTGGGCGGCACGGTGACCGGTGAGCATGGCATTGGCATTACCAAGACGCCGTACTTCCGCCAGGAGCGCGCCAGCTTGATCGCGGCGATGAAGGCTGTCAAACGCGCTTTGGACCCAAACAACATCATGAACCCGCACAAGATTCAGGAGTGGGAAAATGGGTTCATCACCCACCTACGGTACCCTGTGGAGGTGTCGCAATGAAAGGCGAATATCTGAAACCGTGGCTGAACGAACTCATCACCTGCACTCTGTGCGGGTACTGCAAGAACGTCTGTCCGCCCTTTGACGAGATTCTTTGGGATGGCACCTCGGCACGGGGGCGCAACATCTTGGCGTACGGCATGCTCACCGGCGAGATCCAGGCGGACGAAAGCGTGGCGCAGAGGATCTACGAATGCACCATGTGCGGGGACTGCGAGCGGCGCTGCCCCTCCAAGGTCAAAGTGCCGCAGATCGTGCGGGCGGCGCGCGCCGAGCTGGTGGACATGGGGCTGGCCTTCCCCGGCCAGATCATGCTGGCAGAGAACGTGATGGCCTCGGGCAACATCTTCGGGGACCAGGAAGTGATGTTGCCCAAGCAGGAGGGGGAGGTGCGCGTATTCATCGGCTGCCAGTTCTTGGCGCGGCCGAATAAGGTGAAAAAGTACCTCAAGATACTCGAGATGATCGGCCTCAAGCCCAAAGTGCAGGAGGAGATCTGCTGCGGGTTTCCCCTGGTCTCTCTGGGCTTTGTGCACAAATTCGAGGAGCACAAGAAGCGCTTGGCCCAGATGCTGGCCAAAGAGCCCACCATCACCTTCTGTCCCACCTGCACGGTTTTCCTCAAAGAGGAGTACGGTATCCCGACGCGCCACTTCTTGCAGGCGGTGGCCGAAAAGCTCCCGGCCGACAAGGTCAAGAAGCTGGAAGTGACGGTCACCTATCATGACCCGTGTGACTTGGCGCGCGGTGCCAAGGTGGTGGAAGAGCCGCGGCGCGTGCTGAGCGCGATTGGCGCGGAAGTGAAGGAGATGCCGAAGAGCAAGAACACCACGCGCTGCTGCGGTGGCGGTGGCGGCATTCTTTCCTCCAACGAGCAGCTCTCCGCGCAATTGGCGCGCAACCGGGTGCGTCAGGCCATGGCCACAGGGGCGAAGACCATCGTCACCTCTTGTGCCACCTGCGAGCAAACCCTCAAGAAGGGCGCTACGTCTTTGGCTGAGGCAGGGGAGGGCGACATCGTCGTGCGCGACGTGGCAGACTTGGTGTGGGACGCGCTGCGCTCGGCTGGCGCTTGAAGGCGGTGCACTGCATTGGGGGATGACGGGCATAGCAGGCCCGAGACGGAGCAAGGGAGACCCTTGGTGAAACGAACACGGAGGTCGGGCATGCAGCTCTTTTACTTGGACAAGCTTCCCGGTCAGAATTCGATGCTCATCTTCCACGCCTTGGCGCGCATGGGCGTGGAGAGCCTGGTCATCGTCTCGCCGCAAGACCCGCTGGTGAGCATCGGCTACTTCCAGGACGCCAAGCAGGAGATTGACCTGGAGTATTTGGAGAAGGTGAAAATTCCCGCCATGCGCCGCGAGGTAGGCGGCGGCACCACCTATCTGGATGGGAACCAGATCTTCTACCAGCTCATCTGGCGACGCTCCAACCCCCACTTCCCCAAGAAAATCAGCGAAATCTACGAGTGGTTCTCCCAGGCTCCGGTGGAGACCTATCGCGAGTTCGGCATCAAGGCCCGCTTCCGGCCGGTCAATGACATCGTCACCGGCGAAGGGCGGAAGATCGCCGGCGAAGGCGGCGCTAACATCGGCGATTGCATGGTTTTCGTCGGCGGCATCCTCTTGGATTTTGACTATGAGACCATGGTGCGCGTGCTCAAGGTGCCGGAGGAAAAGTTTCGCGACAAGATTTTCAAGAGCATGGAGGAGAACCTCACCACCATGAAGCGCGAGCTCGGTGCTCTGCCCCCTCGCGAAGAGATCAAGCGCGCCTTGGTGCGGCACTTCACGCGGCTGGTGGGCCCCCTGGAGCCGGCCGAGATGACCAGCGAGCTTTGGGCGACCATGGCGCGGCTGGAGCAGGAGTTCAATTCCCCCGAGTTCCTCTTCAAGAAGACGCCGCGCGTGGCCACAGGGGTGAAGATCCGGGAGGGCGTGGAGATCTCCTTCGGCATCCACAAGGCCCCAGGCGGCCTGATCCGCACGGTGCAGGAGGTGGAGCGGGAGCGCATCAAAGACCTCGGCATTTCCGGCGATTTCACCTTCTATCCCAAGGAGGAACTGGCTGGCTTGGAGAACTCCCTGAAGGGGATAAAGCGCCAGCCCGAGGACATTGTGCAGCGGGTGGGCGAATTCTGCGATGAACACGAAGTGGAAACGCCAGGCGTGACCGCCGAGGACTTTTCCATGGCCATTATGAACGCACGGTAGATGACGCAGGCGATGAGGAGCTTGACCGTGGCGAACGTGAAGGGCAGCAAGCCGATGACCAGATTCGAGGAGTTGACCCCCAGCTTCTGGCGAGAGGTTGCTAAGGAGCCAGGGGGCGAGCTCAGTGCGCGCTGTTTTGCCTGCGGCACGTGCACAGCCGCCTGTCCCGTGCACGCCGTGGACGCGCGCTACAATCCCCGGCAGCTGGTGCATATGATCTTGCTGGGCATGAGGGAGCGGGTGCTGAGCAGTGACTTCATCTGGCTTTGCTCTGGCTGCTACACCTGCGCCGACCGTTGTCCGCAAGGGGTGCGCGTGACCGATATCATGACTGCCGTGAAGAACATCGCTGCGCGCGAGGGCTATTTGCACCCCACTTTCCGCCAGCAGGCGGAGTTAGTGGGCAGGTTTGGCCGCCTCTATGAGGTGGAGGATTTTGACAACAAGAAGCGCCAGCGCTTAGGCCTTCCCCCGGTCAGGAAGACATTCCCCGAGGTGCAGGAGATCTTTCGCATGACCGGGATGGGCAAGTACACCGAAGCGGCGGAGGCCAATCAGCCATGAAGTACGCCCTCTTTCTCGGCTGCACGGTGCCGATCCGCAGCCAGAACTATGAAGTGGCCGTGCGGGCGGTTGCCAGCGGGCTGGGGATCGAGTTGGTGGACGTGGAGGATTTCTCCTGTTGCGGCTTTCCTGTCAAGTCCACCAATGCGCAGACCACTCTGCTCATGGCGGCGCGCAACTTGGCGGTGGCCGAGGAGCAAGGGCTGGACGTCTGCTGCCTGTGCAGCGCATGTTCGGCGGTGCTCACCGAGACCAATCTCGAGCTGCAGCAGCACCCTGAACTGTTGCGACAGGTGAACCGCCAGCTGCGCAAGATCAATCGCCAGTACCGGGGCACGGTCAAAGTGAAACACTTTGCGCGAATTCTGTACGAAGACTATGGCATCGACAATTTGCGTCGGCACGTGACCAGACCCCTGACGACGCTGAAACTGGCTCCGCATTATGGTTGCCACTTCGTGCGCCCAAAAGGGAACTATGACGCTTTCGACGACCCCGAGGCGGCGCGCTCTTTGGACGAGCTGGTGGCTGTCACCGGGGCCGAAGTTATCCGCTACGAGACCAAGAAGTACTGCTGCGGTGGCGCCATCTTAGGTGTGGAGCAGACGACGGCGCTTGGACTGTCGGGCCTGAAGTTGAGTGATGTGCGGGCTGCCGGGGCCGACGCGCTCATCTCCATCTGCCCGTTCTGCAGCGTGCTCTACGAGGACAACCAGAAGAAGGTGGAAGAGCAGTTCCAGCGTGAAATCGCCCTTCCGGTCTTTTTCTATCCCCAGGTCTTGGGACTTGCCATGGGGTACGACCCGAAGGACCTTGGGGTCCGCCTGAACAAGGTGCGGCCAGACGCGGTTTTGGCCAAGGTGTCACCGGCGGCTGCCGCCTAAGGGATATCCACCAACAGAAGCGCGAGGGACGACGCACGTGGCGGAGCGAAGCGAGAAGACTCAAGCAGTCCTGGTGGTGGGAGCAGGCGTTGCCGGGATTCGCGCCGCCATCGAACTGGCGGACATGGGGGTGCCCGTCTACCTGGTGGACCAGTCGTCGATGCTAGGCGGCAAGGTGCTGCAGCTCGACAGGCTGTTCCCTACCGACGATTGCGGCTTGTGCAAGCTATTGCCGGCCGTGCCCGGTGAAGGGGTGTCCGGCTTCTGCTTGCGGCGTGGGCTCCTCTACCCGAACGTCAAGGTGGTCTTTGATAGCCAGCTCACCGCGCTGGAAGGCAAGCCTGGCGCCTTCGTGGCCACCATGGTGACGAGCCCGCAGTTTGTGGACCCGGAAAAGTGCATCACGTGTGGCCGCTGCATTCCGGTATGTCCAGTGGAGGTCCAGGACGAGTTCAACCAGGGGCTGAGCGTGCGCAAGGCGGTGTACGTGCGCCACGGCTTGGGTATTCCGCGCCTGTACACCATCGACGCGGCCGCTTGCACGCGCTGCGGTGAATGCGTGCGCATTTGCCCCACCGGCGCCATCTCCCTGGATGCCGGACCGACCACCCAGTACCTCCACGTCGGGGCGATTGTGGCTGCCCTTGGGTTCAAAGAATTTGACCCCTCCTCGCTGAGTCAGTTTGGCTATGGCCGATTTGCTAACGTGGTGACCAGCACCGAGCTGGAGCGGCTCACCAGCGAGGGCGGGCCGACGCAAGGGGCCGTGCGCCGTCCCTCCGACGGCAAAGTTCCGGCTTCGGTGGCTTTTCTCCAGTGCGTGGGCTCCCGGGACGCCGAGCACGACTACTGCTCGTCGGCGTGCTGCATGTTTGCCATCAAGGAGGCAGCGCACCTCAAGGCGGCAGGAATACAGTCGCAGATCTTCTACATGGACGTGCGTGCCTTCGGCAAGGGGTATCACCGCGTGTATCAGAAGGCCCAACAGGAACTGGGAGTGGCGTTCACGCGCTGCCGCGTGTCCGCGGTGGAGGAACACCCGGCGAGCAAGAATCTGGTCGTGGTGTACGAGGCCGAGGACAGCTCATTCCAGCGGCGCGAGTTCGAACTGGTGGTTCTTTCGGTGGGATTGGGCCCTGCCGAGCAGAGCGCCGCGCTTGCCTCGGCCATAGGGGCAAAGGTGAACCGGCACGGCTTTGTCTCGTACCCGGGCTTCTCTGCGGTGAGCACCGGAAGGGCCGGGGTCTTTGCCTGTGGCGCGCTGACTGCGCCCCGCGATATTCCCGAGAGCGTGGCGCAGGGCCTTGCCGCTGCCGCACAAGCAGCCCTCGTGGTCAAGCCTGGCCGGCGTGACCATGGCGGCGCACACCAGGCGTTGAGCCCCGCAGAGCATCGAGGCGCAGAAGCGCGCATTGGAGTCTTTCTCTGCAGGTGCCAGGGAGAGGTCGGGGAGGTTCTCGACCTGCAGGCCTTGGCCAGTGCGGCAAGGAACCTCCCCGGAGTTGCGCATGTAGCGGTGGTGGACCTGCTCTGCTTCCAGTCGACCCTGGCGGGGGTCAAAGAGGCCATCCGAGCGCAGGGGCTGAACCGGGTGCTGTTTGGCGCCTGCTCACCTCACCTGTACGAAGACCGTTTCGCCCAGATGTTGGCGGAGGCAGGAGTTGATCGCCGCATGTTGGAGGTAGTTCCGTTGCGGGAGCAGGTGGGCTGGATTCACGCCGACCGCGGAATGGCACTCGAGAAGGCAAGGTTCCTGCTCCACGCAGCGGCCATGCGCCTGCGCAGCACGACTGCCGCACCGCCGGGCGTGCTCAAGGTCACGCCCCGGGCGCTGGTCATCGGCGGCGGGGTGACCGGCATGGTTGCCGCCCTGGACATCGCCGCCCAGGGCTTCGCCGTCCACTTGGTGGAGAAAAGCGGAGAGCTCGGGGGCAACGCGCTGCTCTTCGACCGCACCCTGGAGGGACTGGACGTCGCCGATTTTGTGCGGAAGACTATCGAGAAGGTCAGAGCCAATCCGCGCATCACCGTCCATCTCCGCTCGGAGGTCACACGTCTTGATGGGTTCGTGGGCAACTTCCGCACGACGGTGCGGCGGGCCTCCGGGGCGAAGCGCCAGCTGCAGCATGGGGTGGTGGTGGTGGCCACAGGTGCCGTCGAGTACCAACCCAAGGAGTACCTGTATGGGAAAAACCGCCGGGTGCTCACCCAGACCCAGCTGGAGCAACGGCTCGCCAAGGGCAAACTGAACCCCTCGCGGCTCAAGTGCGTGGTCATGATTCAGTGTGTGGGCTCCCGCGATGAGCGGCGGCCCTACTGTAGCCGCATCTGCTGTTCGCAGGCCATCCGGAATGCCCTTGCCCTCAAGACGGCCAACCCAGACCTGGCGGTCTACGTGCTCAATCGGGACATTATGACCTACGGCTTCAGCGAGGAATACTACACCAAGGCCAGGGAGGCCGGGGTAATCTTTCTCCGCTACGACTTAGCCCAGAAGCCGGTGGTCAGACAGCGGAATGGCAAACTGGAAGTGCTTGTGCTGGACAAGATCATCGACGAGATGCTCCTGTTCACCGCAGACTTGGTGGTTCTTTCCACCGGTGTGGTCGCGGCCAAGAACGGCAGACTGAGCAAGGTATTGCGCGTGCCATTGGATGAAGATGGGTTTTTTGCCGAAGTCAACAGCAAGTTCCGGCCGCTTGACCTTGCCCGCGCAGGCGTGTTTGTCGGCGGCCTGGCGCACTCGCCACGCTCGTTGCGCGAGTCGGTGACCCATGCCCATGCCCTTGCGGCGCGGGTCACGGCACTGCTGACACGCGGTGAACTGTCCTGGCAAGGGGTGTACGCTCACCCTGACGAAGAGCTCTGCACGGGTTGCCGAATCTGTGAAGGCGCCTGCGAGTTCGATGCCATTCGCATCAACCGCGTGCGCGAGAACGGGCGTTACAAGGAGCGCGCCGAGGTCATCCAGGCCATGTGCACTGGCTGCGGCTGCTGTGTGGCGGCCTGTGCCAGTGGCGCCATGCGACAGCAGGGCAGGACCCGCGACCAGCTCATGGCGGTGATCGGCGCGGCGCTGAGCTGAGAGACGGAATCTGAGGCAAGGAGAGAGGCGTGACTGCGGCGTTCGAACCTAAAGTTTTGGTGCTTTGTTGTGACTGGTGTGCCGATGCGGCTGCGGACCTGGCAGGCGTGGCGCGGCTGCCCATGCAGCCGAACTTTGCCGTGGTGCGCATGGAGTGCACCTCGCGCGTGGAGCCAGAGTTTGTCATCGAAGCGCTGCGCCGTGGCGCCGACGGCGTGATGATCGCCGGTTGTCATCCAGGCGATTGTCACTACGTCGGCGGCAACTTCCGCACGATGCGGCGGTTTGCCCTTTTGCGCAGCATGCTGCGGCAGTTCGGCGTTGACCCGCGAAGGCTCCGATTAGAGTGGATCCTGGCCACCGAGGCGCCCAAGTTCCAGCAGATGGTCAACAACTTTGTGGACACCGTGAGAAGACTTGGGCCGAGCCCCTTCCGCGCCTCGGGTGCACGTTGATGCTGGCTGAGCGGCGCCGGCAGGATGCGCTATGCCCGTTGCCGGAGAGATGCTGTCTTGCCCAGAGCACCGGCGGCAGGGAAGCAGTTCGGAAGCAAGCACGCTCGTTGCGAGCAGTCGGTGGAGCGAACATCAAAGTCGGTTTCTAAGGGATATTTAGGTCAGTAGGGCTTCGCACCAAAAGGAGGGTGGCGCATGGCAACCTTGAAGCAGAAACTGGCTGAGCAGATCCCGCGTTTGCGAGAAGACATTGCCAACCTGGTCAAAACCCACGGTGACAAGGTCATCTCCGAAGTCACCGTGGCCCAGGCCTACGGCGGCATGCGCGGTGTCAAGTCTCTGATCTGCGACACTTCTTTGGTGGATCCAGAGAAGGGGCTCATTATCAGAGGCATACCCATCGCCCAGCTCACCGACGAGACGCCCGAGGAGGTGTTTTATCTGCTGTGCACCGGAGAGCTGCCCGACAAGGCCGCTCTGGAGGACCTGCGCAATGAGTTCACCAAGCGCGCGAAGGTCCCGGAGTATGTGTGGGCTGTGCTGCGCGCGATGCCCAAGGATTCGCACCCCATGGCCATGTTCGACACGGCCATCCTGGTGATGGAGCGCGAATCGCTGTTCCGCAAGCGCTACGACGAGGGCATGACCAAGACCGAGTACTGGGAGCCGATGCTGGAGGACTCGCTCAATCTCTTGGCACGGCTGCCGGCGGTGGCGGCGGGTGTGTACCGCATCCGTTTCAAGGATGGCAAGCTTATCAAGGGCGACCCAGAGCTGGATTGGAGTGCGAACTATGTGCGCATGCTGGGGTTCGATGACCCCACCGGGGAGTTCGCCAACTTGATGCGCCTGTACCTGGTGCTGCACAGCGACCACGAGAGCGGCAACGTGAGCGCTCACACCTGCCACCTGGTGGGCTCGGCTCTTTCGGATGCCTACTATGCGGTTTCTGCGGGACTGAACGGGTTGGCCGGCCCTCTGCACGGGCTCGCCAATCAGGAATGCCTGAAATTCGTGTTGGAGATCCTGGAGAAGTACAAAGGCGTGCCCAGCGATGAGGAGCTGAAAAAGTTCGCCTGGGACACCCTGAATTCAGGCAAGGTCATTCCTGGCTATGGACATGCGGTGCTGCGGGCCACCGACCCACGCTTCACCGCTTTCCACGCCTTTGGCAAGCGCGTCTGCGCGCAGGACAAGGTGTTCCAGATCGTCGACCGGCTGTTTGCGGTGGTGCCGGAGGTGCTGCAGGCCCATGGCAAGGCCAAGAACCCCTGGCCTAATGTCGACGCCGGTTCAGGGGCGCTACTCTACTACTTCGGCCTCAAGGAGTTCGACTACTACACGGTGCTGTTCGGCGTCTCGCGAGCTCTGGGCATGTGCGCGCAACTGATCGTCGGTCGCGCCATGGGTGCACCCATCGAGCGCCCGAAGTCGGTAGGAACCGATTGGGTCAAGAAGCAAGTCGGCGCAGCGTAGTCTTGCGGCCTGGGGCTGCCCTCGTGCCCTTGAGGGCAGCCCCTTTGCCTGTCGAGGTGTCTCCTCGTCGAGAAAAGGAGTGTGAAGGGCCATCATGGGACAGAATCTTGTTCAAAAGATTGTTGCTGCTCACCTGGTGGAAGGCCAAATGAAGGCCGGCGAGCCGGTGGCTATCCGCATCGACCAGACGCTCACCCAGGATGCCACCGGCACCATGGCCTATCTTCAGTTCGAAGCCATGGGGATTCCTCGCGTCAAGACCGAGCTGTCGGTGAGCTACATCGACCACAACACGCTCCAGGACGGATTCGAGAACGCCGACGATCACCGCTACCTGCAGTCGGTGGCTGCCAAGTACGGGATCTATCTCTCCAAGGCGGGAAATGGCATCTGCCACCAGGTGCACTTGGAACGATTTGGCGTGCCGGGCAAGACGCTGCTCGGCTCAGACAGCCACACCCCCACGGGCGGCGGCCTGGGGATGATGGCCATCGGCGCGGGCGGACTGGACGTGGCGGTGGCCATGGGTGGTGGCGCCTTTTACCTCACCTATCCAAGGGTCCTGAAGATCCTGCTCACCGGTCAACTGCAGCCGTGGGTCGCCGCCAAGGACGTCATCCTCAAGGTGCTTGAGATGCTCACGACCAAGGGCAATGTGGGCTGGATGATCGAATACGGCGGGCCAGGCATCGCCACGCTGTCGGTCCCAGAGCGGGCGACCATCACCAACATGGGCGCCGAACTGGGAGTGACCACGTCGCTTTTCCCCAGCGATGAGGTAACCAGGCGATTCCTGAAGGCACAGGGGCGCGAGCACGTGTGGGTGCTGCTTGCTCCTGACCCAGACGCCGAGTATGACCGGGTGATCGAACTGGACCTTTCCACCATCGAGCCGATGATTGCCAAGCCGCACAGCCCCGACAATGTGTGCCGCGTTCGGGACATAGCGGGTACCAAGGTTGACCAGGTGTGCATCGGTAGCTGCACGAATTCCTCGGTGAAGGACCTGCTGACCGTGGCCGCGGTGTTGAAAGGGCGAACTGTGCATCCGGAGGTCAGCTTTGTTGTTGCTCCGGGGTCCAAGCAGGTGCTGCGCATGATTGCCGCCAGCGGCGCGCTGAGCGACCTCATTGCCGCGGGCGCGCGCATCATGGAAGCAACATGCGGCTTTTGCATCGGCAACGGCCAGGCTCCTCCCACCAATGCCGTCTCCATCCGCACCAACAATCGCAACTTTGAGGGCCGCTCCGGCACAAAGTCGGCACAGGTCTACTTGGTCAGCCCGGAGACGGCCGTCGCTTGTGCACTCACCGGCGGGATCACCGATCCCCGCGACTTAGGGATGCCCTATCCGGCCATCCCCATGCCGGAGCGGTTCACCATTGATGACAGTTTGATTCTTCCGCCTGCGGAGCACCCAGAAAAGGTGACGATTCTGCGTGGCCCCAACATCGGTGACCCGCCCACCAACACGCCTTTGCCAGATGCCTTGCGCGTGGAAGTGGCACTGAAGGTGGGCGACAAAATCACCACCGACCACATCATGCCTGCCGGCTCGCGCCTCAAGTACCGCTCCAACGTGCCCAAGTATGCAACCTTCGTGTTCGAGCCGATCGACCCTACCTTCCCGGAGCGCTGTATGAAGAACAAGGAAAGGGGGGTGTTCAACATCGTGGTGGGCGGTTGGAGCTACGGCCAGGGCTCGTCCAGAGAACATGCCGCGCTCTGTCCCATGTACCTCGGCGTCAAGGCGGTGATTGCTAAGAGCTTGGAGCGCATTCACACGGCCAACCTCATCAACTTTGGCATCCTGCCGCTGCGTTTCAAGGTCGAAGAGGACTATGAGCGTCTTGCCCAGGGGGACCAACTCGAGCTGCCCGAGTTAAAGATGCGGCTGCTGAAAGGGCAACCGCTCATAGCGCGCAAAGTAGCCACAGGCGAGGAACTGGAGTTGGTCTACGAGTTGAGCGAACGACAGCGGGCGATCATCCTTGCCGGCGGCTTGCTGAACTACACGAGAGGGCAGCAATAGCCGTTGGCAAGCAGGGAGCAGCGACCAAGTCGTGCAGTGGAGGAAAAGATGAACCAGGAAGCAATCGAAAGGGCAAAGGCTCATTTTGGCAAGCTTGTCGAGGAGCAGCTGGCCCGCGTGGAGCAGATGAAGCAGGCCCAGGACTGGATCGACTACTCTATCCTCAAGCCCATCATCATCGGGGTGTGCGGCGGCGACGGGATTGGACCCATCATCTCGGCTGAGGCACAGCGGGTGCTGGAGGAGATGCTGGCCGACGAAATCAAGTCCGGCAAAGTCCTCTTCCGAACCATCGAGGGATTGACCATCGAGAATCGCGTGAAGCACATGAAGGCGATCCCTGATGATGTGCTCGAGGAGATCAAGAAGTGCCACGTAATCCTGAAGGGCCCCACTACCACGCCGGAGAAGGGGGGACCTTACCCCAACATTGAGAGCGCCAACGTCGCCATGCGGCGTGCCTTGGACCTGTTTGCCAATGTCCGTCCGGTAAAGGTGCCCAAGGAGGGAATCGACTGGATCTTTTTCCGTGAGAACACCGAGGGCGCCTACATCTTGGGGAGCAAGGGCATCCAGGTGACCGAAGACCTGGCCTTCGATTTCACCGTGACCACACGCCAGGGGGCCGAGCGCATCATTCGCATGGCGTTCGACTATGCGCACAAGAACAAAATCAACAGCGTTACCGTGGTCACCAAGGCGAATGTGGTGAAGACCACTGACGGGCTGTTCTTGGAGGTCGCCGGCGAAGTCGCCAAAGATTACCCCGAGATTTCCTGGGAAGGCTGGTACATCGACATCATGACTGCCAAGCTTGTGGACCCGAAGCGGCGCACGCAGTTCCGGGTCATTGTCCTTCAGAACCTCTACGGCGACATCCTCACCGATGAGGCGGCGGAGTTCCAAGGCGGGGTGGGCACTGCCGGCAGCGCCAACATCGGCAAGCGCTACGCCATGTTTGAGGCGATCCATGGCTCGGCGCCGCGCATGATCAAAGAGGGAAGGGGCAAGTACGCAGACCCCTGCAGTATGATCCGCGCCGGCGCAATGCTGCTGCGCCACATCGGCTACCCGGACAAGGCCGAGCGCCTGGAGATGGCCCTGGATATCTGCGGGCAATTCGAGAAGCGCTTGGTCATCACAGGGCGAGACACGGGAGCCACCGGCCACGAGTTTGCCGATTACCTGCTCGAGACTGTGCGGGACCCCCAGTTGCGCCAGCGCTGGGAAGGATACGCGAGGGCGTAAATCCCGCGCAACGCGAGCCAGAAGAGCATTGCTCTGTCGTCCACATCAAGACGCCGCCCATGCCTGTCCAGACTGGGCGGCGTTCTTGTGCCGGCACGATGGGCGCCGGCTCCGCGACGTGGCCACGTGTGTGCAGGTCGTTCGCCGGGATGGAGACGTTGGCGAGCGAGGAAGCAAGCCGTGCAGGCGGCGGTTGGTACCCGGCGCAGGGGGCGGGCCACGATGCGGGTACAAAGCAGGACGGCGTCAGTGGCAAACCTACTGCAACGGAAATAATGTCTTGACAGGGAAAGTTGGGTTTTGTATATTGTCCGGCCGTCTTTGTTCCGTGACAGCCGTCTACTTTCATGGCGAGGTGCGCAAACGATGAGGATTCTTCCGAAGCACGAGCGATTCTTTGAGATGTTTGCCGAGGCTGCCGCCAACATTCAGGAAGCGGCGCAGCTCCTTGTGCAGATGCTCGAGTCCGGGAAGGAAGCCGAGCGCTTTGGTCGTCAGATCAAGGAGCTGGAGCACAAGGGCGACAAGCTCACCCACGAAATCATCAACAAACTGAACACCACTTTTGTCACCCCTTTCGATCGCGAGGACATCTACGCCCTCTGTCGCGCCCTGGACGATGTGATTGACCTGGTTGATTCTGCCGCCGATCGCGTCTATCTCTTCGAATTGACCAACCGTGGCGAAGATGCCGTGAAACTGGCGAAAATCATCGCCGAGGCTTCGGCCGAGATTGTGCGCGGCGTGAGCCTCCTTCGCCACCCGGCGCAGATGTGCGTGCATTGCATCGAGATCAATCGCCTGGAGAACGAAGGGGACAGGGTGTTCCGCCACGGTCTTGCCAAGCTTTTCCACAACTACGCTGACCCCATTGAGATAATCAAGCTTAAGGATTTCTATCAGGACCTGGAGCTGGCCACCGACCGTTGCGAGGACGTGGCCAATGTGCTGGAGGCGATTTCGGTGAAGAACGTGTGAGCAGGAGGCGATGCACCCCTTCGACAGTCTGACCTTCTTGGCTATTGTCGTCGCCCTCGCGTGGACGTATGATTTTTTCAATGGCATGAACGATGCGGCCAATGCCATCGCCACCACCATTTCCACCCGCGCTTTGACTCCCGCTCAGGCCATCTTCTTAGCGTGGCTCATGAACGTCCTGGGAGCTTTTCTCACCACCGCCGTGGCCAGGACCATGGGTAAAGGGGTCGTAGACCCTTCGGCCATGGACCAGATGGTAGTCATCTCCTCATTGGTGGGCGCAAGTGTGTGGAGCGCCGGGTGCACCTATGCGGGCATACCCATCAGCATCACCCATGCGCTGGTGGGGAGCATTGTGGGCGCGGCAGGTGCGGCCCACGGACTGGGTGTGGTAAAGCTGGCAGGGCTGAAGAAGATATTCATCGCTATGCTTGTGTCGCCGGTCTTGGGCTTCGTCTGGGGGTACATCCTGCTTGTGCTTATCTTCTGGATCGTGAGAAACATGATGCCCTCCCGCGTCAATAGGTTCTTCCGCTTCGGCCAGATTGGTTCTGCTGCCTTCATGGCGCTGAGCCATGGGACCAACGACACGCAGAATGCCATGGGTATCATCACCGCGGCGCTGTTGGTGGGAGGCTTCATCAAGGAGTTTCACGTCCCGACCTGGGTCATCGTGGGTTCGGCTCTTTTCATGGGCTTGGGCACCTCGGTGGGGGGGTGGCGGGTCATCAGGACGATGGGCATGAAGATGGTCAAGCTCCGCCCGGTGCACGGGTTCAGCGCCGAGTTTTCCGCGGGTGCGGTAATTCTTATGGCCACGCTGCTCGGCGCCCCGATCAGCACGACCCACGTCATTTCCACCGCCATAATGGGCGTTGGTGCCACGCATCGTCTTTCCGCGGTTCGCTGGGGCGTGGCTCTGCACATTGTCGTCACCTGGATTCTGACCATGCCCGGCGCAGCACTGGTGGCGGCCGGCACGTTCGAGCTGCTCAAGCTCATCCTCTAAGACCGCCGGGGAGTGCCTCCCCAGAGGACGGCGGGAAATGAGCCACCAGGCGCTCGCTGCCTTTCTGTTCAACCGCCAAGGCAGGCGGCTCCCACAGGAAGACGGAGCCGTAGCTGGAGCGTTTCGCCCTCCGCCATGTGCTGCCTGAACTGCCCATGTTCGCCAGCAAATTCGCTTGACTGGGACTTTGCTATTTCGTAAATTCCGCCAGGCACAAAGGCAGTGACCATGTGGGCGGTGAGACGCCCTGACTTGGAGCAGTCAAGAGTCGCTTTCGACAGTTGAACAACCATCCCACCCAAGAGCGGAGGAAATCATGAAGAAGAACATGGGCTCCATCGACAGGACCGTGCGCATCTTCGTGGCGCTGGTCATCGCGCTGCTGTACATTCTGAACCTCATCTCGGGCACATTGGCCATCATTCTCGGCATCGTGGCAGTGGTCTTTCTCCTCACCGGCATTGTCGGTTTTTGCCCGCTCTACGTTCCTCTTAAGATTTGCACGCTGAGCAAGAAGAAACGGGAACAGGCCGCCAAGAACAGCTGAGCGTTCGGCACGCTCTTGAGGTGTCCAGGTGCTTGAATTGGGGCATATTTCGGGCCGACTCGCGGAGGAAGGATGGAAGTCGACATAGGCAAGACGATCCGCATCAGTGACTTCATCAGTGCAGCAGACGGGAGGGCGCTCCTTTTGGACACCACGCTGCCTGCTTCTGTGGGCGCCACCGCTGGACTCACGCACATTGACGAGGTCCTCCGCAAGGTGACCGAGATCCTGGACGGCGTTATCCTGAACCCGGGGCAGGCCGAGCATCACGCCGAGCTGCTTGGGGGCAGGAGGCGGGCAAGCCCCTTGGTGCGCGTGGACTGGAGCAACGCCTACCGCGGGCCGGACTTTTGTCTGCCGGCTGCGCAGTTCAAGCATCTGTTCATCTCGGATGCCGAAGATGCGTTAGCGTTGGGTGCCAGTGCGGCGGTTGCCAGTCTCTTCCTCGGGTTTGACGACGAAGCTGAGGCAAAGAACATCGAAGCGCTGTCGCTACTGGGGCGTGACTGCTATCGCTTAGCTCTGCCGCTGGTGGTGGACATTCGCCCTATCGGCTTCAAGGTGGGGCCTGGCAACTTTGAGGAGTCGGTCAAACTCGGTGTGTCGTTCATGCAGGAGCTGGGCGCGGATGTTTTGATCATCCCACAATGTGAGACGGCCACCTGTGCCACCATCGGCAGTTGGATCGCCGTGCCGGTGCTTGTCCGCTTAGAGGAGATCCCAGAGGCGAGCCAGGTGGACGAGGTGCTTAACAGTGGCCTGCGCGGCATCGTCGTGGGGGAAAGGGCTGTTGCCCGCGACCACTATGCCCGGCAGTTGGCCCTGCTGGCCGATCATCTGCACCAGAGGAGAGCTGGCGATGGTGCGCTCCCCAGGTAAGACGGCGCGGCTGAACCGCCTGTTCAACCCGAAGGACGGGCGAGCCGTGTGCGTCGCCGCCGACCACGGCTGGATGTCGGATGTCACGCCCAATGTCATGGAGCTGCGGCGCATCTTGGAGCTGGTGGTGCGCGGTGGGGCCGACGGCATTCTCATCAGCTTTGGCACGGCGGTGCGCCATGGCCACCTGCTGCGCGGCAAGGACTCGCCGGCAATGCTCATCCGTGCTGACTGGATGAACATGCCCCGCCTTGGTGCCTCCAATGTCAGCAACGTGTTGCCGGTGGTGAACTTCAAGAAAATGGCCACCTCTCGCGCCCGCGACGCGTTGCTCATGGGCGCCTCGGCCATTACCATCTACTACTTCATCGGCTACGGGGATGAGTTCGAGGCCATCAACATCGAGCAGGCGGCTGACTTTGCCAAGGAGTGCCGCAGGATGGGGCTGCCGCTGATCATTGAACCCATGGCCGTGGGCGGCATGGTCACCGGTGTGAATATTGCCGAGATCCTCATCGCCTCGGGGCGCATCGCTGCGGAAATCGGCGCCGACGCGCTCAAAATCCCCTACACCGGCGACGTGAAGTCATTCAAGCAGTTAGTAGATCAGGCGGGTGTGCCCGTGCTGGTCTTAGGCGGTGCCAAGTCGGACGTGCCGCGCGACGCTTTGGAGCTGGTGGACGAGGCACTGCGCGCCGGCGCCAGCGGCACGGTGTTTGGCCGCAACGTCACCAAGGCCAAGGACCCTCAGAAGATGGTGGCCGACATCGTCGCCTTGGTGCACGGTGGCAAGACCATTGCAGAGATCCTGGGAGAGCGGCGGGCCCTTGGTCAGCGGCTCAAGCCGGTTCCGTCACAGTGCGTGGGCTGCCAACTCTGTGAGGTGGCCTGCGTCCGCGCGCACAGCCCAGGGTACGGCCAGACACGCGCGCGCCTGCGTATCCAGTTTCCTGCACTAGGGGACGAACTCAGCCCTATCCGTCCGGTGGTCTGCACCCTGTGTGGCCAGTGTGTGGATGCCTGCCAGACCGGGGCACTCACCATTGGGCCTGACTCGCGCCTCGTTCTGGAACGGAGCCTGTGCACGCAATGCGGCGCCTGTGTGGAGGCCTGCCCGTTTGACCTGATCTCCACCGAGGATGGCTACCCTGTGGTCTGTGACCTGTGCGAGGGCGACCCTGAGTGCGTAAAATGGTGCAAGCGCGGCGCCATCGTCCTCACGGAGTGGAAGCGGAGAGCGCGACATGTCCATGCACAATAGAGGCTACGCCAACAAGATTCTCACCGTCGACCTCAGCAGCGGTGCGTGCAGCGTAGAGGAGTTGGAAGAGGACATAGCCCGCCTCTACCTGGGGGGCAAAGGACTTGGCTCCTACCTGCTTTACACCCGCATGGCGCCTAAGGTGGACGCCCTCGGTCCCGACAACCTGCTCATCTTCGCCACGGGTCCGCTGACCGGTACCATCGCGCCCACCTCGAGCCGGCTCTGCGTGATGGCGAAGAGCCCAAAGACCGGCACTTACATGGATTCCTACTGCGGGGGCTTCTTTGGTCAGACCCTGAAGTACGCAGGCTACGACGCCGTGGTCATCAAGGGTGCGGCCAAAGAGCCCAAGGCCCTGATTCTGGATAACCAGTCAGTGGCAATAGTGGACGCATCTGACCTCTGGGGAAAGAACACTGCCGAGACTGCAAACGCCCTGCGCGAACGTTATGGCCAAGACGTGCAGACGGCAGTGATCGGCCCCGCGGGCGAGCGGTTGGCCACTCTTTCGGGCGTGTTTTGCGGCCTGCGCACCGCTGGGCGAGCAGGCACCGGCGCAGTCATGGGCTCCAAGAAGCTCAAGGGGATCGCCGTGCGAGGAACCGGTTCGGTGCAGGTTGCCAACCGCCAGGAGTACGAGGAGGCTGTCTGGATTGCCCACCGCATGCTGCGCATGAGCAGCCAGGTCAAACGAATGGTTGACTTTGGCACCCCGAATATCGTCTTGTTGGTCAACGCCGCCGGCGCCTTGCCCACCCGCAATTTCCAGTATGGCCAATTCGACAAAGCGGAGGCGCTGGCAGGCGAAGTATGGCGCAAGCACTACTGGAAGAAGGACATCGCCTGCGAAGGCTGCCCCATCGCCTGCTCGAAGATCGCCTACTCGCCAAAGTTCGACACCGCCATCGACGGACCCGACTATGAAACGATTTTTGCCTTGGGCAGCAATTGCGGCGTTGCCGACCACGAGGCGATTATCTATGCCAACTACCTGTGCGACATGTACGGCGTCGATACCATCACCGTGGGCAACATCATCGGCTTCGTCATGGAGCTCTACGAGCGGGGCATGGTGGGCAAGGCGGAGCTGGACGGGATCGAGGCGGTGTGGGGCAGTGGCGAGGCCTTGGTGCAATTGACCGAGAAGATTGCCAAGGGCGAAGGGATCGGAGAGCTAGTGGAGAAAGGGGTACGCGAAATCAGCGCGCATTTCCCTGGCAGCGCAGATTTTGCCATGCACGTCAAGGGTTTAGAGATGCCCGGCTATCTGCCTCGTGCCGCCAAAGGGGTCGGCCTGAGCTACGCCATCTCCGAGCGGGGCGCATGCCACTTGCGCGGCTCCCCCTTGGTGGAAATCCTTGGCGGTGCCGACCCGCTGACGCCGGAAGGGAAGGCAGCCTTGTTCAAAGTGAACCAGACCGACAGCGCCGTGGTCAACTGCCTCATCCTTTGCTATTTCGTCAAATTTGGTATCACCCTCAAGGAAGTCTGGCAGATGGTCAATCCCTGCACCGGCCTGGAGTACGCCAGCCCGCGCGAACTGGACCATGTGGGCGAGCGAATCATCAACCTGGCGCGCTTGTACAACCTGCGTGAGGGTTTTACCGCCCACGACGACACTCTGCCCAAGAGGTGCGTGGCGGAGCCACTTCCGGCTGGGCCAGCGAAGGGGCAGGTGGTGGAGCTGGACAGGCTCAGGGCTGAGTACTACAAGCTCATGGGTTGGGACGAGAACGGTGTGCCCAAGGCCGAGACCCTGCGCAACTTGGGCATTGCCGACATGCTGGACTTGATGCGGTGACTGGGCAGCACCTTCGAAGGAATGGAGGAACAAGGATGGTGACCAAGCGGAGCTGGCTCATGGCGGCGATTATGCTCGGGAGTCTCTGGGGCATGGCAGAAGTGCTGATGGATGCCACTCTTGCATGGAGCGGCACCGCGGCCCGGGCTGTGGTGCTCCCTTCCTTCGCCGTGATGCTGGTAGGAATGCTCCATGTGCTGGAGAGCAGGCCGGGCGCCATTCTTGTCGCAGGGCTGGTTGCGGCGTTCTTCAAGTTCCTGAACGTCCCCTTCTTCGGCTGTCAGATCTTTGCCGTGGTGCTTCTTGCCTTCTTTGTGGAAGTCACCGTTTCGGTGCTTGGTCCCCGGGTGAAGGCGGGCCCAAGCACCCAGCCGCTCCTGGTGGGCGTGGCCACTTGGTTTTTCTTCCTCCTCTTCGCGCTCATCATGACCTATGTGGTTCGCTATCACTGGTGGACACAGGGAGGCTTGCCCAAGATCATGCGTTACGTGCTGGCCCAAGGTGGATTAGCGGCAATCGTGAGCAGTGCCTCCTTCCGGCTCGGGCAGAGCTTGGCGCGCAGTTTGCGGAGCCGCTGGGCACATGTGGTGGCAGTGAGGCCTGCGTACTCCTACGCCGCGCTTGTCGCCGTGGTCGCCACGGCCAGCGCGGTCTCGTTGGCTCTGTAGAAGGAGAGTGTCGAGCCAAGGGGCTCCGATCTTGCTTTCGGTGAGAAGCCTTGCAGGCGAACCCAAGAGCGTGACAGACCTGCTGCCCGAGGTGGGAGTTCCAAGCGACGTTGCCGGCGAGGGCTCCCACGTGTTGCGTCAGTGCTGCGGGGGAGGGAGCCGGCCTCCGGACCCTTTGCACCGGAACTGGCCACACCGGGTTCCCTGGAGAAAGGTAGCCCGGCTCGCATTGGTGGTCGCTGACGCTCCCCTGGCTCGTGCCCCCGAGGCGGGAGAGCATCAGGGTGTAGCAATTGTCGCCTGTGATGGCACACCTGGCAGGTAGTGGACAGACGAGTGATGTCATGGAGCTCGACGCGCGCAGCTGGACAAGACGGGAGCTTGAGGCTCGCTGGGGGAGAGTCGAGAACCATATCGGGGTGCGCAGGATGCGCCTTGCCGAAGGACCTGAGGCCGGCGTGGAAGTGCTTTGGGTGCGCACCGGAGCAGGGCTGAGCTACTTCGTGAATCCGTCGCGGGCGCTGGACATCGGGCTGACCGAGTTCTATGGCGTACCGCTGAGCTGGCAAGCGGTGACGGGCGAAGTGCACCCCGCTTACTTCGACCCGCGGGGCTTGGAATGGCTGCGCACCGCGCCGGGCGGATTGCTCATCACCTGTGGCCTGACGCAAGTGGGAGCACCCTGCCAGGATGGCGAAGAAGAGCTTGGCCTCCACGGCCGCGTCCATCACCTCCCGGCCCGGCAGGTGGGGGTAACGGCAGAGTGGCGCGGAGACGAATACGAGATGACGATCACCGGCCTGGTCGAGCAGACGCGCATCTTTGCCGAGAACCTGCGCCTGCATCGGACGATCCGCAGCCTGGCCGGCAAGAACCGCATCGTCATCGACGACTGCGTGGAAAACGCTGGCTTCACCCCAGTGCCCCACATGATCCTCTACCACTTTAACTTCGGCTTCCCTCTGATGTCGGAGCAGACCGTGCTGCGCTTCCCCAAGGGGAAAGTTGTCCCGCGCGACAAGGAAGTCCCCGTGGCGGGCTTTGACCGATTCGATCCGCCCACTGTTGGCTACACCGAGCGTGTTTATTACCACGAACTCGACGGCTTGTCCGCTGGGGCGCGGGAGCTGGCCGAGGTGACTGTGAGCAACCCTCGTTTCCCCGTCGCTGGGCGCGAGGTGGCATTGTCGGTTTCCCTGCGGTGGGAAAGGAGCACGCTTCCTCGCCTTGTGGAGTGGAAGATGCCTGCCGCTGGGGTGTACGCCCTGGGCATTGAGCCTGCCAACTGTCATGTTGAGGGGCGGGTTGCCGAGCGGCAGCGTGGCACGCTGGTCATGCTCGGGCCAGGAGAAGCTAAGCACTACCACTTGGAAGTCGAGGTGCGCGCCGAGCAGGATTGAGTCCTTGCCCCGGCTGCGGGCCTGCCCGCGGAGGTTACGGAATGAAGATAGACACAAAGTTAGTCCTTGCCGGTGAGCCATCTCCACGCATCCTGGGCGCGGTCACCTTGCCCACTTTCCAGTCGGCCACGTTTCAATACCGCGGCGCGCCTGGCGAAGTGCTGCGCTACGGTCGCTACAACAACACGCCCACGCACGAAGTGCTGCAGAATAAGCTGGCGGCGTTAGAGAACGCCGAGGCAGCAGTGGTGACGGCCAGTGGCATGGCCGCCATCAGCACGACGGTGCTCGCCCTCCTCAAGTCCGGCGACCACCTCTTGGCGCAGAATTGCCTCTACGGCGGCACGCTCGAGCTTTTCGCTGTCGACCTCCCCGCTCTGGGGATCGAGGTGAGCTTTGTTGACGGCAATCGCCCCGACTCGTGGCGCCAGGCCCTGCGGCCCACGACAAAGGCGATCTATGTCGAGGTGATGACCAACCCCTTGCTGGAGGTGGCGGACCTGCAAGCGGTGGTGGCCTTTGCGCGCGCACACGGGCTTGTCGCCATCATTGACAACACCTTTGCGACGCCGGTGAACTTTCGGCCACTGGACTTTGGATTCGACCTCAGCTTGTATTCCTGCACGAAATATCTGAACGGGCACTCGGACCTGGTCGCCGGGGCTGTGGTCGGCAAGAGGGAGCTGGTGGACGCAGTGACGACCCGGCTGAAGCGCCTCGGCACCTGCCTGGATCCCCACGCCTGTTTTCTGCTCTATCGTGGGCTAAAGACATTAGCGCTGCGTGTGCGCTGTCAGAATCAATCGGCCCTGCGCATCGCCACTTTCTTGGCTGGGCACCCTCTGGTGAGGCGCGTGTACTACCCCGGTTTGGCAACTCATCCGTCGCACGCCAGGGCCGCCGAGCTATTCGATGGCTTTGGAGGAGTGCTGAGCTTCGAGCTGACCGGGGGCGAGCAGGCCGCTGAATCCTTCTTAGAGAGGCTGCGCATCGCGGTGGTGGCACCCAGCTTGGGCGGCGTGGAGACCCTGGTCACGCGGCCGGTGACCACTTCGCACCGTGGGGTGCCGGCGGTGGAGCGGCAGCGCCTGGGCATCAGCGACGGGCTGATTCGCGTGTCGGTGGGCATCGAAGACGTGGAGGACCTGATCGCCGATTTTTCCCAGGCGTGGGAAGGCGCGGCCACCTGACCGAGAGCCCCGGGAAGCGGCCGACAGGACACGGAGCCGAAATGGAGAGTTCTCGACGAACCACAGCGCAGAACGGGCGCAGCACGGCAGTCTTCATCGGGGCCTTACTTGCCTTGCGCTTAGCCGTCAACCTCCTGGCCGCGGGCAAGTATGGCTTTCACCGCGAGGAGCTCTTGCACATCGACGCGGGGAAACATTTGGCATGGGGCTTCCTTGGCAAGCCGCCCGGCATCAGCATCGCCGCGCGGTTCGGGAGCATCCTCGGGGGCTCGCTGGTGGGCTACCGTGTTGCACCCATCGTCGCAGGGCTGGTGGCCGCCTGGCTGGCCGGCCTGCTGGCCAGGCGTCTGGGCGGTGGCAGGTTAGCCCAAGGGCTGGCGACCCTCGCTGTGCTGCTCTGGCCGGTGTCGCTGCGCAACAGCGCCTTCTTAGCGCCGGCCGCCTTTGACCTTATGTGGTGGTCGATAGCCTTTCTGGTCATCGTGCGCGTGGTGCAGGGGCCCAACCCACGCTGGTGGTTGCCATGGGGCCTGTTGTGGGGCCTGTCCCTGATGAAGTGCTATGGTGCCGTCATCGTGGGCCTGGCGACCCTTCTCGGCTTGACTGCTACTGCGGAGCGGGCCCTGTTCAAGAAGATCTGGCCCTGGGGGGCGGTCGTGCTTGCCTTGGCGATAGCCTCCCCCCACATCGCCTGGCTGGCAAGACACCGATGGGCACTCGTTGCATTGAGGGATGCTGTGTTCCTCCCGCAGCCGGGGCTGTCTGCTGTTCTCCGCGCAGTTGGCCGGAACATGGCGGCGATGCTGGTAGTCGCGCCTTTGCTCTTGTTAGGATTCTACCGTCTGCTGTTCAGCCGTGCCCTACCTTCGGCCCGGCTACTGGCCTGGGGGTGGCTGTTTGCCATGGCGAGTCTGCTCCTGGGAGTGAGGCCGCAGTTGGTGGCGCCGGCGTTCCTCCCGCTTGTTTCAGCAGGGGCGGTGATGGTTGAGCAGGCGCGCGGCTGGGCAGGTGCCTGGTTGCGGCGTGGGAGCGTAGTTTTCGTGCTGGTCGTGGGCTTGGCGGGTGTGCCGTTGAGCGTTCCCATCTTGCCGGCGGAAGCCACCAGCGCCTACGCCGGGTTCCTCCATCGCGAGCTCGGCCTCTCCGCCCCGCTCACCTGGAAGGACGGGCAGGTGCACGAGCTGCCTCAGGACTTTGCGGACATGCTGGGATGGGAGAGCCTGGTCGCAACCGTCAGCCTCATGTATCACAGTCTGCCGCCGGACATCAGGGCCGGGACGGTGGTGCTGACCTCTGACCGTGGGCAGGCCGGAGCAGTGAATGTCATGGGGAAAGCCTATGGGCTACCCTTAGCTGTGAGCACTGACGCCGACTATTTCCACTGGGGCCCGGGCGCGCTGCCTGGCGAAACCCTCATCGGTGTGGGCATGTCGCCAGGAACCATGGCGCTGCATTACGACATCGTCGAGACCGCGGCTTCGGTGGTTACCAAGTTTGCGCGGCAGGCAACCGTGCATATCCTCGTGTGTGCCGAACCCCATGGAAACCTGCAGGAGTTGTGGCCCCTGTTAGGCCAGATGAAGTGAACTGTGGGGGTCGCCACAGTGCCGGCGGCCCTCAGATAACGTCGCAGGGTGGCAAGTCGGAAAAGAGAAGGCTAAAGAGATGGCGACAAGGCCTTGGCTGTCTGTTCTGCGCTGGGTGCTGGCCGTGTTGATAACACTGCCGTTCCTTGCCTTCCAGAGGCGGACCGGTCCCACCTATCCGGTGCGCGGCAAAGTGGAGCTGGCCGGCTCCGTGATTCCTTTCCGCCTGCCACGTTCTGCGACGGTGGGATCCGATGCGCCCATCAGAATCGCCGCCGCCGATGCGCGGGTGACCGGCACGCTTGCCTACCGCCGCTACCGCTCGCACGATGACTGGACGGAAGTGCCAATGCGCCGGGAGCAGGGGGAATTGCGGGCGGAGCTCCCTGAACAGCCGCCAGCGGGCAAGGTCATGTACGTGGTCAGGCTGGCCCGCAACGGCCAAGAGACTGCTCTCACCAAACAGCCTCTGGTGCTGCGCTTCAAGGGCCATGTGCCAATGGGCGTGCTCTTGCCCCACATTGTGCTTATCACCCTGGCCATGTTTTTCTCCAATCGTGCGGCGCTGGAGGCCATGGGCAGAGGCGGTAGACCGCGCCCCTTCATCCTCTTGACGATAGCCCTGTTCTTGGCGGGCGGTTTTGTCTTGGGCCCCATCGTGCAGAAATTGGCCTTTGGTGCTTTCTGGACCGGGTTTCCTTTCGGGCACGACCTTACCGATAACAAGACCCTGGTGGCAATGCTGGGGTGGTTGGTGGCATGGTCGGTCACGGGGGGTGGCCGGCGCCGGAGAGGGTGGGTGGTAGCCGCGGCAGTCCTGATGATGGCGGTCTACCTGATCCCGCACAGCCTGCTCGGTTCAGAACTGGACTACACCGCTATGGCAGGTGCGGGCTCCAGGTGAGCACAGCCCAAAAAGCGTTTGCTTTTCAGCATGGACTTTCGTACAATTTGCGCGCCGCGAGGTTAGCCCGGGTGGCGGCACGCCACCTCCATTCGCCTCGCGTTTGCTATTTGTGCGGTGGAACAATTCAGGAGTGTCAATGAGTCTCAGCCAAGTTGCCAAGACGATCAAAGCATCGCCCACACTTGCTTTGAACGAAAAGGCGGCCATCTTGCGAGACAAGGGCGAGCCGGTCATCCACTTAGGTGGCGGAGAGCCAAAGAGCAGGGCCCCGATTGATGCCATCGTGGCGGCCGCTGCCCACCTGAACACGGGGGAGGTCCGGTACGCGCCTGCCGATGGCATCCCAGCTCTCAAGAAGGCCATCATCCGCTACACCGAGGAGCATTACGGCCGGCTGGTTGCCCCGGAGAACGTGATCGCCTCCGGTGGCGCCAAGCAGGCGATCATGGTTGCCTTGCAGGCCATACTCAACCCTCAGGAAGAGGTCATCTTTCCAGCCCCTTATTGGGTGAGCTACCCGGACATGGTCCGCCTGTGCCAGGGGATACCGGTGCCGGTGCTGCCGGAGGACGGCACCTTCTATCCGCGCCTGCAGGACATCGAGGAGCGCGTAGGACCCTACACCAAAGCGGTGATCATCAATAGCCCCAACAATCCCACCGGCGCCATGTACTCGGAGGAGTTCATCGCCGGCATTGTCGACTTTTGTGAACGGCGCAACCTCTACCTCATCATGGACGACATCTACCACCGCCTCATCTTCGATGGGCGCAAGCCGATCAGTTGCTACAAATACGCCAAGGACCTCTCGGAGAATTCCAAGCTCATCGTGGTCAACGGCGTGTCCAAGCAGTACGCCATGACCGGCTTCCGCATTGGTTGGGCAGTGGCCAACAAGAAGCTCATCGAGGCAATGACCAATATCCAAGGCCACCAGACCTCTGGCCCCTCGGTGCTGCTGCAAGTTGCGGCCGTGGGGGCGCTGAACGGCCTGCAGTCTTGCGTCGAGAACCTGCGCGTGACCTTGGAAAACAATCGCAACGTCATGATCGACCGCCTGCGCTCTTTCGAGGGTGTGAAGGTAACCAAGCCAGACGGTACTTTCTACTGCTTCGCCGACTTTAGCGCCTACAGCAAGGACTCGACCAAGCTGTCCAATTTCCTCATCGACAAGGTGCTTGTGCTCACCGTGCCAGGAGTGGAGTTTGGGCTCGAGGGGTACTTGCGCCTGAGCTTCTGTGGTTCCATCAAGGACATCACGGAGGGGATCGAGCGCATGAAATGGGCGTTGGACCTCAATTCGCCCAACGAGCTCTACATCGGCGACCGCAAATTGGTGAGGGATTGGGCATGAAATACCTCGAGTTCGACACACCGGCAAGCAAGCAGGCGAAAGAGCTCGCTTCGGACTATGGGCTCGGCAACCACGGGCTCACCTATCTGGATAGAGCGTACTGGAACCTTCCCAAAGCGGCCTTGTACGAGGAAGCCATATTTCGGAACGAGGCGCATGTCCTCGACCAGGGCCCGCTGGTGGTGCACACCGGTAAGCACACGGCACGCGCCGCAGCGGACAAGTTCATCGTGCGGGAGGCCTCCACGGAGGATCGCATCTGGTGGGGCGAGTACAACCGTCCGCTGAGTGCAGCCAAGTTCCACGAAATCCTTGCCAGAGTGCAGGCCTATTGCCAAGGTGAGGAGCTGTTTGTGCAGGACTGCTACGTGTGCGCCGACCCGAACTACCGGATGCCCGTTCGCATTATCACCGAGAAAGCCTGGCAAAGCCTGTTTGTGCGCAACATGTTCCTGACCACCACGAACACCGAGGAGCTGAAGCATTTTGTCCCCGAGTTCACGGTGATAGCGGTGCCCGGCTTCACGGTGGACCCCCGGGTGGACGGCACGCGTACGGAGACGGCGATCATTCTCAACTTTGGCGAGCGGCTGGGCATCATTGCCAACACCCTGTACGGCGGCGAGATCAAAAAGTCCGTCTTCACCCTCCTCAACTTTCTGCTCACTTTTGAGGACGTGCTGCCCATGCACTGCTCCGCCAACGTGGGGTCGAAGGGCGATGTGGCGCTGTTTTTCGGGCTGAGCGGCACCGGCAAGACGACGCTCTCGGCCGATCCTCGACGGCGCCTGATCGGCGACGATGAACACGGGTGGAGCGCCGAGGGAGTGTTCAACTTCGAGGGCGGCTGCTACGCCAAGGTCATCCGCCTCTCGCCTGAGCATGAGCCACAAATCTGGGCAGCCACCAGGCGCTTCGGCACAATCTTGGAAAACGTGGTCTACGACCCGGTGTCGCGGCGCATGGACCTGGACGACGACATGATTACGGAGAACACCCGGGCATGCTACCCGGTGGAGTTCATCCCCAACATCGTCCCGGAGGGGTATGTGCGCTCCCACCCGAAGAACGTCATCTTCCTCACCTGCGACGCCTCGGGTGTGATGCCGCCCATTGCGCGGCTGACGCCGGAGCAGGCCCAGTACCATTTCATAAGCGGCTACACCTCCAAGATCGCCGGCACGGAGATCGGCCTCGGCATCGAACCGCAAATCACCTTCAGCACCTGTTTCGGCGCGCCGTTCATGGTGCGCCACCCCTTCGCGTACGCCGAGATGCTCAAGAAGCGCCTTTTGCAGCACAAGGCGCAGTGCTGGCTGGTGAACACCGGCTGGGTGGGCGGCCGCTTCGGCGTGGGCAAACGCATCAGCATCCGCCATACGCGCAACCTGCTCAACGCCGCCCTGGAGGGCAAGCTGGACCAGGTTCAGTACCGCAAGGACCGTATCTTCGGCTTCGAGGTGCCGATGACCTGTCCGGATGTGCCGGAGGACGTCCTTGACCCGGCCAGCTCCTGGGGCGACAAGGACGAGTACTGGAAGAAGTACGACGCGCTGGCGGCGCGTTTCATCGAGAACTTTAAGCTCTTCGCCAGCGGCTGTTCCCAGGAGGTCCGCGCCGCCGGTCCCAAGCGCTTGGCTCAGGTGTAGGGGGGCCACCCCCGGCGGACCTTCGGCGCGAGCCGCTCAGCCGGAGCTCGCATTTTCATCGAGGCAAGCCGGTTCAACCTGGCTTGCCTTTCCGTTTTCGGCCAGGCATAGAGGGGCCACGGCGCAGGGCTACAGCCCGACTGAGGCCGCCTCGTCGCCAGAGCCTCGCCCTGGGCCTGTCGCGGTCAAGGACATCGCTTGTCGCGCCATCAGCCTATCTTTTCCGCGCCAAAGGCAAGTTGCCGTAGGTTAGATAGGGTAATTTCTACCCTGTGCTGGGTCGGTTTTACCCACAGAGGCGAGCAAGAGCGTTCGGGGCGCAGGGCGCTCTTGTCTTTCTGCCCGAGAAAGGGCCTAGGAGTTGTGCCGTCAAGTACATGCCAATCTAAAAAGTTAGCGTCGTGGCAAGGGAGCTCCCTGCAATCAGTGCCAACGGCTCGCCGGGCCGTGCGCGTTGGTGCCATTTTTGCCATGCTGCGCACGATGAGGGTACGGTGAGCGAAAGTGGACGCACAGGGCAGGAGAGACATGGCAGATCCCCGAGGATTCGTCGACCTTGTGAGCTTTCTTGCCGGCCAGCGGCGCGAGGGGCGGCCTTTGGCACGGCCCAAGCTGGTCATTCGCGCCCCGCTGGTGCGCCTGGAACGCGAGCCAGTGCAAATAGGCGAGCGGGCTCAGCCAGCAGGCGGCGAGCCGAAAGTGAGGGCCTACACGCGGAACAACGTGGTGGAGCGCATCGAGATAACCTGCGCCTGCGGGCGGAGCATCGAGGTGGTCTTGGACTACACCAACGGCGCAAACAACCGTGGCGATCGCCCTTGAGGCCATGGCACGGCAAGGTGCACGCATACGGGAGGCAGCGCGGGTGAGTTCGGACGTGGCGACAGCAGAGGGAGCAATCACGCTGGGGGCGGCCATCGCCGACTTTAACCAAGCTATGGCGTCCATCACCAGTGCCCACCGCGAGTTGAGCCAACGCATTGCCGAGCTCGACTTGCAGTTGGCGCAGCGCAACGCGGAGTTGGCGCAAAGCCTCAACGAAACGCAGCGCCTCAAGACCTACCTCAACCACATCCTAGACAGCATGTCCAACTGCTTGGTGGTCGTTGACCGCCTTGGCACGATCACCTTGTTCAACAGGGCGGCGGAGCGACTCACCGGCTACAGAGCAGAAGAGGTGGTGGGCAGGCAGTACGAGGAAGTGTTCTGCGCCTGTACCTCAGAGGCCTTCACCCCCCTGCAGGTGCTGAGGTCGGCAGCAGGCAGCAGCGAGGGCGACAAGGAGATTCTCAGCAAGTCCGGGCGCCGCCTTCCGGTGAAATTCGCCG
This sequence comes from candidate division KSB1 bacterium, assembly GCA_024655945.1. Taxonomy (NCBI): domain Bacteria; kingdom Pseudomonadati; species Candidatus Zhuqueibacterota bacterium. Next base: position 235,130 of record JANLFK010000002.1, on the reverse strand, counting down.
TTTCGCGCCTGACCACGCCGCAAGGGGATGTGTTGGGTGCCATAGAGGTGTTCACCGACCTGACTGCCGTGCGTGCGCTCGAGGAGGAGCGGCGCCGGGTCAGCGTGCTTTCCGCCTTAACGGAGATGGCCGCCGTGGTCGCGCACGAGATCCGCAACCCCCTGCAAGGGATCGCCGGCTACGCTGCGCTCCTCAGCGAAGACTTACCGACCGACGATGTGCGCTACGCCATGGCCCAGCAGATCCAAGAGGGCGTGCACCGCCTGGACGAAATCGTCAACAACCTCCTGCTCTTGGTGCGCCCTGGCAAACCCGCCCTTGGCCCTCTCGACCTGACCGCTTTCCTGCGTGAGCTGCTGGCCTCGTGCCGGAGGCGTTTGCCGCCGCAGAGCGACGTTGTGGTCGAAGACGACTTACCAGCACGTCCGGTTATGACCAACGCCGACCCGCTGCTCTTGGAGCGCGCCTTGGACAACATCGTGAGCAATGCCCTTCAGGCGATGCCGCAGGGCGGCACTCTGCGCATTTCGCTGACGGAAGACCTGCCCGCTCAGCGCCGGGCCTGGATGTGCCAGATTCTCATCGCGGATACCGGTGTGGGCATGTCCAGGGCCACGATGGACCGCCTCTTCACCCCCTTTTTCACCACCAAGGAGCGCGGTGCCGGTCTGGGTCTGGCCATTGCTAAGAATCTCATATCCTTCCACCAAGGGGAGATCATCGTGCAGAGCAGCGAGGGGCGAGGTACCACCGTGGCCGTTCTTCTGCCTGTCCAGCGAGGTGTGAATGGCTAAGCTTTCCGTGCTCATCGTCGAAGACGACCCCTTGGGTGGCCGGTTCGTGCGCGACGCCATCCAGCGCCTGGGCTACGACGTCACCTTAGTGCACGACGGTGCCACGGCCCTGGAACTGGCCGGAAAGCAGAGCTTTGCGCTGGTGCTCACCGACCTGAAGATGGAAGGCGTCAACGGCATGGACGTGCTCTGCGGCGTGAAGAGGCTCCACCCTGAGACCGAAGTGGTGATCATGACCGCCTATGGCACCATTGACAACGCCGTGGAGGCGATGAAAAAGGGGGCTTTCGACTACATCACCAAGCCCATAGCGCCCGAAGAGCTGCGCCTGGTGGTGGAAAGAGTGCAAGAGCGCCAGCAGCTGGTGGCCGAAAATCGCTTCCTGCGTGCTGAGCTGCAAAAGCAACAGGCGGTGAGCACCCTCCTCGGCAGCAGTCTGGCCATGCAACGCATTCGCGAGACGGTGCAGATGGTGGCGCCCACTTCGGCAGCAGTGCTCATCGAGGGCGAAACAGGAACCGGCAAGGAGGTGGTGGCCAACGCCATTGAACTGGCCAGTCCGCGCCATGGCAAGCCCTTTGTGAAGGTCAATTGCGGTGCTTTGCCCCACACCCTGTTGGAAAGTGAGCTCTTCGGCCACGAACGCGGCGCCTTCACCGGGGCTGTGGCGCAGGTGAAGGGACGATTCGAGCTCGCCGACGGCGGCACCTTGCTCCTGGACGAGATCGCCGACCTGGACAAGTCCATGCAGGTGAAGCTGCTGCGCGTGCTGCAATTCGGCGAGTTTGAGCGCATCGGCAGTGGCCGCACTCTGCAGACCGACGTGCGCATCATCGCCACCACCAATCGCAACCTCCTTGAAGAGGTGAAGCGCGACAGATTCCGCAAGGATCTCTATTTCCGGCTCAATACGCTGTGCATCCGCATCCCGCCGCTGCGCGAGCGCCCGGAAGACATACCGGTGCTTGCCGAACACTTCCTGGCGGGTTTTGTCGCCCGCAATGGCGAGCGGAAGAGGCTGTCCAGCGAAGCCATGCGCCTGCTCATGGAGCACAACTGGCCGGGAAACGTGCGCGAGTTAGAGAGCGCCATTGAGCGTGCTGCAGTGCTGAGTCGGGGCACCGAGACCCTCACTGCCGAGCACTTCCCTTACATCCGCGAACACGCCGAGCTTCTGGAACAGGTCGAGGGCCCCGCCCAGCCGGTGAGACTGGAGGATGTGGAGCGGGAGCATATCCTCACGACCCTCAGGCGCCTGAACGGCAACAAGAGCCAGACCGCCCGCCTCCTGGGCATCACGGTCAAGACCCTCCGCGCCAAACTTCGCCAGTACGGGGTGATAGAGTAAGCCGGCCGTCCGCCGGCGCTTGTTGCCATCTCTACCCAGACAGCGTTCTCTTCTCCCTCAGCCGGCGTGAAGTGTGGCGCGCGCTGGACACGTCGGGTGCTGTTGTGGCAGCGGCTTCCACTGGCGCAACAGCCTGTCTTTCCCAGGCTTATACCCACCCCTTTCCCGTCTGTGTGGCATGCAGTACACAATCGGCCCCTCTCGGCCCACTGTGGGCTGCCATTGTGCCCTGCCTGCCAGCAAGCTAATGCATGAGAAAACAATTGCTTCTCCGGCCATTGGATGGCCCTCCTCCCATGGCACGCTCCTTGTAAGGCACGCGGTGCGCAGTGGACAGTCGCCGGTAGCCAAGGTGTCGGGGCTGCAACGCGCCCGGGCGAACCAGGAGCCGCTTTGACCAAGTGCCGGCCCTGGCACCACGCCGACTACCGCGGAGGAAGCGAGGTGAGGATGTGGGGCCGATGTCCATCCCGACAACGAGGCATGGGTGTGTGCTGTCGGGCTTTCGCCATTCAGCATGCCAAGGAATGCAGCGGGTCCGCCAGGTACCCCGTCAAGGCAGCTTTGCCCACCTACAAGCCCCTCTTCCTCTCACCAAGCGGCTCAGCCTCGACGGCTCCTGCTGGCCCATTTAGGGTTTGGCGCTGCACGTCAACGGGCCTGACTGTCTGCGCGCAGAGCGGCGACTCTGGGCTGTGTGCGGTTGCACAGTGGGATTCCGACGCCCTTAGGTCGGGCCTCGGCTCCCAACGCCTGGGGATTTGCCTGCGTGTGGTTGAAGGTGAGGAGAAGTGACGATGGCGCACACCGCAGTGACCGTGGTCGGGCCGGCAGATGAAAACCAACATCTGGTGGTCTTGGCGCGGACCCATGCCGAGGGGGATTTGTTCAGGGAACTCGTTGAGGGGATTGCGGACGTCGTGCTCCGGCTGTCAGCCCAAGGCGTAGTGGAGTATTGCAGTCCGGCGATCCGGAAATTCGCGGGCTATTTGCCGGAGGAAGTGGTGGGGAGGAAGGTACGCGAGTACTTCGCCGACGACCGGGAGTTCAAGCGCGCCGCTGCTGTTTTGACTCGCACCGTGCGTACCGGAGGCGAGGCCGTCTTTGAATTCTCCCTCAAGGCCAAAGACCGTGCTCCTCTCCCGGTGGAGGTAGCGGTGCGTGCCGCTGGGGAAGCGCCGCGGGCCGAGAGCTTGTTGTGCGTCCTCCGTGCCATCAGCGCTCGGAAGGAGAAAAGGGCTGCCTTGCAGGAAAGCGAGGCAAAGTTCCGTGCCATCACTGAGAACCTCGAGGTGGGTATCTTTCGCACCTCGGCAGGGAGCAACGGTCGTGTCTTGGAGGCCAATCCGGCGCTGGTGGCCATGTTCGGCTTCCCGAGCAGGGAGGAGCTCATCGGCAAACGCGTCCAGGACCTCTACATCGACCCTGCCGATCGTGAGGCACTTCTGGCCCGCCTCAGGAGCGAAGGGGTGGTGAAAAGGGCGGAGGTGCCGTTCAGGAGATACGACGGCACGCGCATGTGGTGTTCTCTCACGGCGGTTGCCGAGCGTGACCGGCAGGGCCGCGTGCGCTACTACGACGGCATGTTGGAGGACATTACCGCCCGCAAGCTTGCTGAGCTCTCCCTGCGCGAATCGGAAGGGCGCCTCAGGCAGGTGACTGAACAGGTGCACGCCTGGGTCTGGGAGGTGGACGCCACCGGCCGCTACACCTACACAAACCTACTGGTCTCTCAAGTACTTGGTTACACTCCCGAGGAGCTGGTGGGCAAGAAGTACCTTGGCGACCTTCTCTATGCGACCAAGCGCCCCGAGTACGAAAGGAGCCTGTTGCGCCTGTTTGATGCCCGTGCCCCGATGCACGATTTTGTGGTCCCTCTGCGACACAAGGATGGGCACATGCGCTGGCTGTTGCGCAATGCCACCCCGGTCTTCGACAAGAGCGGCGCCTTTGTGGGCTACCAGGGCGCCGACATCGATATCACCGAGCGCCACCAGCAAGAGGAGCAGATCCGGCAGCAGCGCTCCTACCTCCAGGCCCTTATCGAGCACAACCCTCTTGCCATTGCCGCCATGGACAGAGAAGGGAAGGTGACCCTGTGCAACGGCGCCTTCGAGCGGCTCTTCCAATACGAACGTGCGGAAATGATGGGCCAGTCGGTCGATGCCTTGCTCGCCAACGCTGAGCAGCTGGACGAAGCGCAAGAGCTGACACGGAGGGTGATCGCCGGTGAGCGCGTGCACGCGGTGAGGCGCCGTTGCCGGAAGGACGGCACTGAGGTGGACGTGGAGCTGTTCGGCGTGCCGGTGATGATCCAGGGCGCGCACTATGGCGCCTTTGTCATCTACCAGGACATCACCCAGCGCAAGCGGGCCGAAGAGGAGCTTGTCAGCTCGCTCAAGGAAAAAGAGCTGCTCCTCAAAGAGATTCACCATCGGGTGAAGAACAACATGCAAGTGATCTCCAGTCTGCTCAGCCTGCAGTCTTCGTACATCAGCGACCCGCGCGCCTTGGCCATTTTCAACGACAGTCAGAATCGGGTCAAGTCGATGGCCCTCATCCACGAGAAGCTCTACCAGTCGAAGAATCTCTCGCGGGTGGATTTCGCCGAGTACACGAAGAGCCTCACCAGCCACCTCTTCGACTCTTATGGCGTGGACCCGGAGCGCATCACCATGGACGTGCAAGTGAACGGCATCGACCTGGCCATAGACAGCGGGATTTCCTGCGGGCTGATCGTGAACGAGCTCGTTTCCAATGCCCTTAAACACGCCTTCCCAGACGGGCGGAAGGGGAAAGTCACGGTGGGACTGGAGCGCGCGAACGGTTCCTACGTGCTCAAGGTGAGCGATGACGGCGTGGGCTTTCCTGCTCATGTGGATTTTCGCAACACCGAATCGCTCGGCCTGCAGTTGGTCAATACCCTCACCGATCAGTTGGAAGGGACCATTGAGCTGAGTGCCAACGGCGGCGGCACGACGTTCACCATTTGCTTCCCGGATGGCACCAAGCGCCGTTAGCAGAGAGGGCAAAGGAGCCTCCGTGGAGGTGGGGAACTGTTGAAAGGTAACTCACTGGCAGGAACAGCGACATGGACCGAGCCACTCGCATCATGATTGTCGAGGACCTCAACATCACGGCCCTGGACCTCAAGAATCGGCTGCGCAAGATGGGCTACGAGGTGGCGGCCTTAGCAGGGTCAGGGGAGGAGGCGATCCAGAAGGCGGAGCAGGTGCGGCCGGACCTTATCCTCATGGATATCCGCCTCAAGGGAGAGATGGACGGCGTGGAGGCGGCAGAGAGGATCCGGCAGAAATTGGACATTCCGGTCATTTACCTGACCGCGCACGCCGACGACTCCACCCTGCAACGGGCAATGGAGACCAGGCCCTACGGGTATGTGCTGAAGCCCTTCGGGGAGAAGGAGCTGCGCATTACCATCGAGATGGCCTTGCATCGCCACCGCGAGGAGAGCAAACTGCGCGACCAGGCCGGCACCCCTGCCCAGGTGCAATGAGTCGGTCGTTTCTGCCCTGGAGCGGTCGGTACGCGGGGGCGAGGTCGCACACCGTACCATGCTTGGGTCCGGAGAAACGCACGACTTGGGCAAACACCGACCTCACGTGCGGCCTGGCGAGCGCAGCGCACAGGGTTCGCAGCCAAGGCGCCACACGTTGCTCGGGTCGCTGGTAAAGAGGGTATGCCGAGAGGGCGCACATGAAAAAGGAGCACCACGTGGATGACCATTCTCCGCACCGAGGGGACCTGCACCGCGCCAGGATAACTGTGCTTGCCCTGGCATTTGCCCTTATTGGGGCAATGCATGCGTACTACTACTTTGTCCGCGGCCTGCCGGTGGGCAACGACGCGCTGGCCTGGCTGCTTGCGCTCGGGGGGGCAGCTGCCCTGGTGGAAGGGACCTTTCGCCTGCTGGAACGAAGGCAGGCCTCTTTGGAGCGTGAGATCAACCTTTGCCTCCAGGCAGATGTGGAACAGCAGCGGGCGCAAGAACAGTTGCGGCGCTACAATCAGGCGTTGACCCGGCTCACCACCAGCCCGCTGCTGTTCAGCGGCAATCTCGCTGCTGCCCTGCAGCAGATCACGGAGACCTCGGCCCACACCCTGGAGGTGGCGCGCGTGGGCGTGTGGATGTACGTGGAGGAACGCACGAAGATCCGCTGCCTCAACCTCTACGAGCTGGCCGCCAACCGCCACACCTCTGGTCAGGAGCTGTGCGCCGACCACTACCCCACCTATTTCCGCGCCTTGGAAGAGGAACGGGTGATCCCGGCGCACGATGCACGGGCGGACGACACGACCAAGGAGTTTGCGGCCGAGTATTTGGAGCCTCTGGGCATCGCCTCCATGCTGGATGCGCCGATTCGGGTCAACGGTGTCACCGTAGGCGTGCTCTGCCACGAACATGTGGGCCCTCTGCGGCAGTGGAGCGTGGAAGAGCAAGCCTTTGCCAGCTCCATGGCCGACATGGTTGCCCTGGCCATGGAGGCAAGCGAGCGCTGCCGCGCCGAAGAGTCCCTGCGCGAAAGCGAGCGGAGCCTGCGCAGCATCTTCGACAATATGGAAGAGATCTACTTCCTGGCGGACAACTCCGGCCTCTTGCGCAAATTGAGCCCGGCCGTGGAGCGCTACGGGTACAGGCGCCAGGAGCTTATCGGCAGGCATGTCGAGACGGTGTTCTTCAGCGCGGAGGAGCGGGCGTCGTTCTTGGCGGCGTTGGCCAAGCAGCGCTCGGTGAGGGACTTTGAGGTGCGCCTCAAGTACGCCGACGGCACGCCGTTCCATGCTTCCATCAGCGCCCGCTTGATTCTTGACGACGATGGGCACTGCACCAGCACCGAAGGCATTGTGCGCGATATCTCCGAGCGCAAGTGCCAGGAGGCGGCGCTCAAAGAGGCGAAGTGGTTGTACGAAACCCTGGTGCGTACCTCCCCGGAAGCCATTGTGCTCGTGGACCCGGAGGGCATCTTTGTGGCAGCTAATGAACGGGCAGCCCGGCTGTTTGGCTTTGCCTCGCCGGCCGACATGGTGGGCAGGCCGGCAGTTGTCGTCCTGCCCAAAGAGGCACACGAGCGCGCGCGCAGCATGTTGCCTTCGTGCCTTCCCGGTCAGGTCGTGGAACGGGAGCACACCCTTCTCCGCAAGGATAGGAGCAGTTTCCTGGCCGAAGTGAGCGCGTCGGCCATCCACGCGGCTGACGGCAAGCTCCGCGGCTATGTGGCCATCGTGCGCGACGTGACCGCACGCAAACAGGCCGAGCAGGAAATCGAGCGCCGGCAAAAGTACTTGGAGTCGGTGCTGGTCAACTCGCCCAGCGCCATTGTCACCCTAGACAAGAATCACCGTGTGGTGGAGTGGAACAAGGCCGCAGAGCACATCTTCGGCTACTCCCGCGAGGAGGCGCTGGGCAAGGATATCGACGAGCTCATCGCCAAAGGGGACGTGCGCAAGGAAGCGATGGGTCTCACCCGGCACGTGCTGAGCGGCAAGGACATCCTGGCGCACGAGGCGATGCGCCTGCGCAAGGACGGCACGCCGGTGGACGTCATCGTCTCGGGCTCGCCCATTCGTGTCGGCGACCAATTGCATGGCGTGGTGGCGGTGTACACGGACATCTCCGAGCGCAAGCGTTCCCAGGCTGCCCTGCAGGAGAGCGAAGAGCGCTTCCGCAACTTAGTGGAAACCTCCCCGGACGGGATCGTCAGCCACAGCCAGGGCAAGGTGATATTTGCCAACCGGGCCGCTGCCCGCATCCTCGGCTACGAAGGCCCTGAGGCAATGGTCGGCGGGTCGGTCATGGAGTGCGTGCACCCCGACTACCGGCAGACCGTCCTCGAACGTGTGTGGAAGATGATGGCTACCGGCGAACCGGTGCCCGCCATCGAGGAAAAGTTCCTCCGTGCAGACGGTACGGTGGTGGACGTGGAGGTGGCAGCCAGTCCCGTGGTGGTCGACGGCCAGTTGGCCTCGCAGGTGGTCTTTCGGGACATCACCGCCCGCAAGCGTGAGGAGAAGGTGCGCGAGGCTATCTACAAGCTGTCCGAGGCGGCCAACAGCGCCGACGATTTGCAGGCGCTCTTCCACTCCATTCACGCCATCGTCGGGGAGCTGATGCCGGCACGCAACTTTTACATCGCGCTCTACCACCCAGAGACCGGCACGTTGAGCTTTCCCTACTTTGTGGACGAAAACGACGAGCCGCCCAAACCGCGCAAGCTGGGCAGAGGGCTGACCGAGCATGTGCTCAAGAAAGGTACCGCGCTGTTGGTCCCGCGCGAGGGCTTTGCGGAATTGATAGCCAGCGGTGAGGTGGATGCCATCGGCACGCCCTCGGTGGATTGGTTAGGGGTGCCACTGGTCGGCACCACCGGCACCATCGGCGTGCTCGCGGTGCAGAGCTACACCGAGGGGGTGCGCTTCGGGGAGGAGGAGAAACGGATCCTGCAGTTCGTCTCCAATCAGGCGGCTATGGCCATCGAGCGCAAGCGTTCCAGCGAGCAGCTCAAGACCTCCCTCAAGGAGAAGGAGGTGCTGCTCAAAGAAATCCACCACCGGGTAAAGAACAACATGCAGGTCATCTCCAGCATGCTCAATCTGCAATCCGGGTGCATCGCCAATCCGGAGGTGGAGGCAGTGCTCAGGGACAGCCAGAACCGGCTGCGCTCTATGGCGCTCATTCATGAGAAACTCTACCAGTCGCGCGACCTGAGCCGGATCGATTTCAGCGACTACATTCGCAAGCTCACCGACGATCTGTTCCGTTCGTACAGCGTGAACCCGGAGCGCATCACACTGACCACGCATGCCGAGGATGTTTCGTTGGGCATCGATGCCGCCATTCCCTGCGGCTTAATCATCAATGAGCTGGTGTCCAACTGCTTGAAACATGCCTTCCCGGGCGGCAGAAGCGGCCAGGTGCAGGTCAGCTTGGTGCCGAAGAACGGCATGTACGAGTTGACGGTCAAGGATGACGGCGTGGGCTTTCCCAAAGACCTCGACTTTCGCAATACCGACTCGTTGGGGCTGCAGTTGGTGACGACGCTCACCGACCAGTTAGACGGCACCATCGAGCTCAACTGCAACGGAAAAGGCACGGAGTTCAGGATTCTGTTCAAGCGAGATGAATAGCGCCGGATGCCGGCGGGCGACAGACGGGAGAGCTTAAAGGGCAGAGGGTAGCATGGAACCGGCAGCACGAGTGCTCATTGTCGAGGATGAAGTCATCGTGGCTAAGGACATGGAGGCGATGTTGCGCAACCTCGGCTACGCGGTCTGCGGCATCGTGCGCACCGGCGAGCAGGGGGTGTGCCGCGCCAGGGATGAAGGGCCTGACCTGGTGTTGATGGACATCGGGCTCAAGGGGGAGATGGACGGCATCGAGGCGGCACGGCAGATTAGGGCAATCGCCGACATCCCTCTTGTCTACTGCACCGCCATCAGCGATCTTGCTACCTTTCAGCGCGCCAAGCAGACTGACCCCTATGGCTTTATCTGCAAGCCCTTCGAGGAGAAGGACTTGCGCAGCGTCGTGGAACTGGCGCTGCACCATGGCAGGCGGGAGCGGCAGCTCAAACTCATGCTGCGCCTCTTCCGTGCCACGCTCAGCTGCGCCGAGGAGGCGCTCCTGGTCGCCGACGTGAAAGTGGAGGTGGTCTACCTCAATGCTGCCGCCGAGGCGCTGACCGGCTGGAGCGAACAGGAGGCGGTGGGGGTCCCGCTGCGGGAGCTGCTGGTTTCGGCGCCAGGACTGGCCATTCCGGAGATCGCGACACTCGCAGAGGAGGGGCTTGCTGGAATCCTCCCTGTTGCCTTCAGCCTCTTCACGCGCGACGCCCGCCGTGTGGCGGTGAGCGGTAGCATCCAGGCCCTGACCGATGCAGGGGTGATTGGCTATCTGCTGCGCTTGCGGCACGCCCAGAGGGTCGAGCACGCGGATACGCCTGGCGCGGCGTGGGACATGGCCGCAAGCCGCGGCCCACGAGCATAGGGAGGAGACAATGGCAAAGCCCTATATCCTCCTGGTGGAGGACGATCCGGACGACCGGAGACTCACCGTGCGTCTGCTCCGCCAGGCATATGTCGAAGGCGACATCGTCACGGTGCGGACTGGGACAGAGGCGTTGCAGTACCTCTTCGGCACCGGGCAGTTCGGCGGTCGCGACCTGAGCTACAAGCCAGAGATGGTGCTCTTGGACTTGGGTCTGCCGGACATGGGCGGCATGGAGGTGTTGCGCTGCCTGCAGGCGAACGAGCGCACCAGGGACATACCGGTGGTGGTCCTGACCTCTTCGCACTCAGAGGAGGACCTGGTGGAAAGCTATCGCCTCGGCGCCAGCAGCTACCTGCGCAAGTCGGCACAGCAGTTGGGACTATGCTGCCTGGTGAGGGGCGGCTCATTGCAGGGCGCACGACCGGCTGACCAGGGGCAGCACGCCGCCGGCCGCTCATCACTCTCGCGCGTCAAGGGCGCTGCTCGAAGGCGAGGGGGAAAAAGAAAGGTCAAGGCATGAAGAGAGAAGGCAAGGTGAAGGTCGCAGCGGAAAATGCCGCCGAGCAGGGGCAAGTGGTTATCTGCATACGGGACATCATGCGCTTTGTGGATGCCCTGGAGCTCAGGCGGTCGTTGAACAAGGTGAACGGCCACGCCCTATTGGTGGCCATGACGCCCTGTCTGGTGGATTCCATCGCCGAGCGCATGCTGGGAGATGTGCCGCATCTGGTGCTGCATCCGCCCTTCGATACCCTGCGGGTGGAGCTTGCGGTGCAGCAGCTGAGCGGGGAAGGCAGCGGTCCGCTTCTTCTGGTGGAGGTGGCCTGCCCGGAGGACGCCGCCCGCGTTCGGCAGGCGGTGGCCGCGGCGGCCAGGTGCTTGTTCACCGCCAGCGCCGACCTGCGCCTGGCATGCCCCCCGGCACCTTGCGCCACGAAGCGTTTCGCCACGACCCGGCAGCACCAGGCCGCCGCTGCCTGAAGGGAGCACGGCGAGCGAGTAGCAAGGGAACGAGGATGAGCGGAATGGTAGCATGTGGCCTGCGCCCTGCCGGCCAGCCTTTCCATAGACGTGCGGCGGGCGATGAGCAGAGCGAGTGGAAGGGAGCATGATCGTGCAGAGCAGCGAGGAGGGAGCCCGTTTCACCATTGCCTTTCGGGAGGCGGAGACGTGTGACCGGGTGCCGGAGCCCGCTACGTCACCGGGCGGGACTGCACCGTGGGTGGAGGTTGTGGAGGCGGAAGATGGAAACGGTCAATTCCAGGAAGAACCTGCTAGGCAATGAACGGCAAAGGAGCTTTGCCAGAAAGGGCGAAGGAAACGCCCGTGTGCACTGCCTGACCAGGCAATTGCCGGGGTGCACGAGGGCCTGGGGGCGGGACAACAACAATGGGGAACGCCGAGGCCCGGCAAGAATACCTGGGCTACCAGCCTGGCTGGCCGCACTTGTTGCCGCCCTCGCTTTGGCAGGCACTGCCCTGGCTCAGGTGGAGCCGCGGGGATTCACGCACCTGACGGTTGCCGAGGGGCTGTCGCAGAGCATGGTCTACTGCATCGCCCAGGATAGCAAGGGCTACCTCTGGTTCGGCACCGAGGACGGGCTGAACCGCTACGATGGCTACACGATTCGCGTGTTTCGTTCCGATCCGCGCAGAGCCGGCGCTGCGCGTGTCAACCCGCTGATCAACATCTACGCGCTGTGCGCAGATCCCCAGGGCGGCCTGTGGGTCGGTGCCTATGGCGGCGGATTGAGCTACTACGACCCTGCCAGCGAGCAATTCCGCACCTATTTGCCCGACCCTCAGGACAGCACCAGCCTGAGCAGCTACAATGTCGCCGGCCTGTGCGTGGACCACGAGGGCGTCCTTTGGGTGGCCATCTTAGATGGCGGCCTGAACCGCTTTGACCGGTCCGACGGCACCTTTGTCCGCTACCGCCCCAAGGAAGGCGACCCCACCTCGCTGAGCAGTGCTTTTGTGCGCTGCGTGTACGAGGATCGCTCCGGTCGCCTGTGGGTCGGCACTGACGGCGCTGGCCTCAACCTGTTTGAGCGTGCGGAGGGCCGCTTCCGGCAGTACCGCCACGACCCGCGCGACCCGAAAAGCCTGATCGACGACTATGTGCGCGGTATCTGCCAGGGCAGCAGGGGCACCCTCTGGCTGGCCACGGACGGAGGCCTTGAGGAGTTTGACCCAGAGCGCGGCGTGTTCATCCACCACATCGGCAGGGCGCGTGCCCACCCTGGCATTCCGGGTGAACGGCTGTGGACGGTGTTGGAGGATGCGCAGGGCAACGTGTGGTATGGCACGCGAGGCGGCGGCCTGGTCAAATACGAGCCGGCCACCGGCAGGGCCACTCGCTTCGCCTACAACCCCGCTGACCCCCACAGTCTGCGCAGCGACGTGGTGTGGAGCTTGCTTGAGGACCGCAACGGCGTGCTCTGGGTAGGCACCATGAGCGGGGTCAGCGCCTATAAGGTTCACCTCAGCAAGTTCCCCCTGTACCGACACGATCCGGACGACCCCAATTCGCTCTGCGACAACTCCGTGCGCGCCTTTTTGGAGGATCGCCATGGCGACCTGTGGGTCGGCACCGACAACGGCCTATCCCGCTTGCGCCGCAGTGCGGGCTGCAAGTTCGTCTTCACCTCCTACGTTCTGGACACGACGCGCTTCAGCGCCACCACCGGCAGACGAGTCTTCGCACTGGCAGGGGATTCTACCGGCGGCCTGTGGATAGGAACCTATGGCGGCGGCTTGGCGCGCCTGGACCGCGCCACCGGGCGCCTGACCCGCTACCGTGGCAGCCAGGAGAATCCCCGCGCCTTGCCAAGCGACTTTATCAGGGCCTTGCACTGCGACCGGGAGGGCGCGCTTTGGGTGGGCACGGTACAAGGCCTAGCGCGCTATGACCACCGCCACAATGCCTTTGCTCGCTTCAGCAGCGAGCCAAACGATTCGACGACCCTGAGCGGCAACCAGGTGCTGGACATCTGTGCAGCCGACTCGGGCAGGTTGTGGATAGCCACCAGCGCCGGGCTGAACCTGTTCGACCCGCACACTGGGCGCTGCCGCCGCTATCTGCGCCAGGAGGACGACCCGTACAGTCTGAGCACCGATTACGTCACTGCCGTGTACCAGGACGCGCGAGGGGTCGTCTGGCTCGGCACCTTTGGCGGCGGCCTCAACCGTTTAGATCCGGCAACCGGTCGCTGCACCGTGTACACTGAGGCAGAAGGGCTTGCCAACAATGTGGTCTACGGGATACTGGCCGACCGCCAAGGCCGACTCTGGCTGAGCACCAATGCGGGCCTGTCGCGCTTCGACCCGGCCACCGGCAGTTTCCGCACCTATGGCGTGGCCGATGGCCTGCAGAGCAACGAGTTCAACGCCGGCGCCTACCTGCTGGGCCGCGACGGCACCATGTACTTTGGCGGCGTAGAGGGATTCAACGCTTTCCACCCCGAGGCGATGCACGACGACCCAGTGCCACCGGCAGTGGTGCTCACCGGTTTTCGGCTCTTCAACCAGCCGGTGCCCATCGGTGAACCGGTGAACGGCCGTGTCCTGTTGCCGCGCGCCATCGGCGAGGTTACCTCGCTGCGCCTCTCCTACGCCGACCGCGTGCTCACCTTCGAGTTCGTCGGCTTGCACTCCATTTGCCCGGCGCGCATCACCTACGCCTACAAAATGGACGGTTTTGACCGAGATTGGAACTATGTGGGCACCAGGCGTTTTGCCACCTATACCAATCTGCCTCCCGGCAAGTACCAGTTCAAGGTCAAGGCGGCCAATGGGGACGGGGTGTGGAGTGAGCCTGCAGAGGGCCTGGCCGTCGAAGTGGTGCCGCCGTTTTGGATGAGGTGGTGGTTCAAACTTGCTGCGACAGTGGCGTGTGTGGCCATCGGCATGGGTGCAGTGCAGTGGCGCACCAGTGCCGTGCGGCGGCAAAATGCCGAGCTCGAGATGCGGGTGGCGCAGCGCACTGCCGAGCTGCGCAAAGTGAATCGCGCGCTGAGCACCGAGGTTGCCGAGCGCAAGCGAGCGGAAATGGCCGTGCGCGCTGAGCGCGAGCAACTGCTGTCGGTCATGGAGAGCATTAGCGAGCCCATCTACGTGGTGGACATGGACACCCACGAAATTCTGTTTGCCAATGGCGCCCTGGAGCGCCCCTTTGGCAAGCCTCTGGTGGGCGGTACGTGCTACCGAGAGCTCCAGGGGCTCGATGCTCCTTGCCCGTTCTGCACCAACGGGCGCATTCGTGAACTGGACGGCGAGCCCTACGAGTGGGACTACCACAATCCCATCGTCGACAGAGACTACCACCTGGTGGACCGGGTCATTCGCTGGCCGGACGGGCGGAGAGTGCGGTTCGAGATGGCCATCGATGTCACCGAACGCAATCGCGCCATGGCCAAGCTCACGACTTCGCTCGAGGAAAAGGAGGTGCTGCTCAAGGAAATTCACCACCGCGTGAAAAACAACATGCAGGTCATCTCCTCCATGCTCCGCCTGCAAGCCGGCTACATCGACGACGCGCGCGCCCTTGAGCTCTTTCAGGAGAGCCAGAATCGGGTCAAGTCCATGGCCCTCATCCACGAGAAGCTGTACCAGTCGCAAGATTTGGCGCGCATCGACTTTGCCGACTATCTCCGCAACCTGACCAGCCATCTTTTCCGCTCCTACAGCGGCCGCTCCGACATCACGCTGAACCTCGAGGTAAGCGACGTCCGTCTTGGCGTGGACGTAGGCATCCCCTGCGGGCTCATCGTCAACGAGCTGGTCTCCAATGCGCTGAAGCATGCTTTCCCGAACGGCAGGAGCGGGCAGATCACGGTGAGTCTGCAGCGCACCGACGACACCTATGTGCTCAGCGTCAAGGACGATGGTGTCGGCTTCCCCAAGGACGTGGACTTTCGCGACAGCCCATCATTGGGGTTGCAATTGGTCAACACTCTGACTACGCAGTTGGAGGGTGAAGTGGAGCTCATCTCCAACGGGCAAGGGACAGAGTTCCGCATCACTTTCGGCGCCGAATCGGCGTGAGCCAGCGTGGCTGCCCTCCTATGGCACCGCAACGCGAGGAAAGGGGAAAATGGAACAGAAACAGCGGATTCTGATTGTTGAGGACGAAAGCCTGGTGGCCGCCGATTTGGCGCAGCTCCTGGAGAAGCTCGGCTACCGGGTCACCGGCCGGGTAGCGACCGGAAAGGCGGCCCTGGCCGCGGTGGAGCAGGAGAGGCCAGACCTTGTCCTCATGGACATCGGCCTGAGGGGCGAGCTGGACGGCATCCAGACTGCCGCGCAGCTCTCCGGCCGTTGCGGCATACCGGTGGTCTTTCTCACCGCCCATTCGGATGATGCGACGCTGGAGCGGGCCAAGCAGGCGCAGCCCTTCGGCTACATCCTCAAGCCCTTCGACGAGCGCGAAGTGCGCGCCACCGTGGAGATGGCCCTGCATCGGCATAAACTTGAGCAGATCCTGCGGGAATCCGAACAGCGCTTCCGCGCAGTAGTGGACAGCGCCGACGACGCGGTCCTTATCGCCGACGAGCAGGGGAACATCATCTTCGGCAACCAGACCGCCACGAGGGTGTTCGGCTACACCATGTCCGAATTGGTGGGGCGACCGCTCACCGTGCTCATGCCCGAGCGGTTGCGGGCGCACTTCAGCGCGCGCTTCCGGGAAAAGGCGGCCGTGCACCGGCAGGCGGTCCTGGGCATGAGCAACGAGTCGGTGGGTCTGCGCAAGGACGGCAGCGAATTCCCGGCCGAGCACTCGCTGGCCTGCTGGACTGTGGGTGGACGCACCTTTTTCAGCGCCACCATCCGCGACCTGAGCGAGCGCAAGGAAGCCCAAGAGGCCATCTGGCGCAAAGAGGTGATGCTCAGCACCATCATCAACTCCACGCGCGATGCGATGATTGCCGTGGACCGAGACGGCCTGGTGCAGGTGTTCAATCCTGCCGCCGAGGCCTTGTTCGGGCGCAGCCGCCAGGAGATGCTCGCCAAGAAGCTGGACGGCCTGTTTCGCGAGAAATGGTTCAAATTGGTGCGCAACTGCTTTGCGGAAAAACCGCAAGAGGCCGGGGTGGTGGAACTGACCGCCCTGCGCGCCAGCGACGAGCCAGTGCCAGTGGAGCTCTCCCTGTCCAAGGTCTCGTTGAACGGCAAGAGCTTGGTGGTCATGCACGTGCGTGACATCTCGGAGCGCAAGCGTTCCGAACAGGAGTTGCGCGAAAGCGAAGAGCGCTACCGCCAGGTGAGCGAGACCCTGCCGGTGGTCGTCTACAGCGCGCTGCCTGACGAGCATCTCAGCTTCCTGTTTGTCTCGCGGCGCATCGAGGAGGTGACCGACCACCCGAGCCGGGAATTCACCGCCGATCCAGAGCTGTGGTGGCGGCTGATCCACCCTGCCGACCGCGCTCGCGTCCAAGAGCAGCGGCGCCTACGCGGTCAGAGCGGCTTCCAGTGCGAGTACCGCATCATCGGCAAGGACGGCAGCCCGAGGTGGATCAGGGAGGAGGCCGTTCCTGTGCGGGACGCGGGCGGCCACATAGTGGCGGTGAGCGGCTTTCTGGAGGACATCACGCGACAACGGCACGCTGCCGAGCGGCTGCGGCGCGTGAACCGCGCTCTGCGCGTGTTGCGCCGCGCAAGCAAGGCACGCCTGGCCATGCAGGACGAGCAGGAGCTGCTGCAGCGCATGTGTACCCTGCTGGTCACTGTGGGCGGTTATCGCTTGGCATGGGTGGGGGTGGCAGAGCGGGACCGTACCAAGAGAGTTCGGCCGGTGGCACAGGCCGGCTACGAAGAGGGCTATCTTGAGGGCCTGCGCCTGACCTGGGCGGACAGGCCGCGCGGCCAGGGTGCCGCCGGCACTGCCATTCGCAGCGGCAAACCGGTGGTGTGCACGAACATCGCCACCGACCCGCGCTTTGCGCCGTGGCGGAAGGAGGCACTGCGCCGCGGCTATGGCTCCTCCGCTGCCATCCCCATTCTGGTCCAGGGGCAGGTGTTCGGCGCGCTCAACGTCTACGCCCAGGAGGCAGAGGCATTCGACCCGGCCGAGAGCGAGCTGCTGGCCGAGCTTGCTGCCGACATCGGTGCGGCGATTGCGGCGCTGCGGCTGTCCGCGGACCGGGAGGCGTTGGCCAAGGAGCGAAAGGACTATGGGGAGCGTTTCACCGCCCTCTTCCTGGAGAACACCCTCCCCATGGTGGTCCTGGACGAGCGCGGCAAAGTGCTGGAGGCCAACCCCGCCGCCCTGGCTTTGCTCGGCAACAACGAGCTCCTCAACGAAGAGCGGCAGGCATGCCTCTCACAGAGTGCGCGTGGCAAGGGGCGTGCGCGCCTGCCGCAGCTCGACCGCATCGAGCTGGAACGCCAGCTCAATGGCAAGGCGAAGAGTTTGGAGTTCAGACTGCTGCCTGCCACCTGGAACGGAAAGAAAGCTTTCCTCGGCGTCGGGCATGATGTGTGTGACTTTAAGCAAGAGCTTGCCCTCCGCCAGACCGCAGAAGAGCACTCCCGCCTGCTGGTGGAGAACGCCCACGAGGCCATCGTCGTCGTGCAGGAAGACGCGATCGTCTATGCGAATGCCAGGATCAGCCAGGTCACCGGCTATGCCCCGGAGGAGATCGTGGGCATGCGCCTGGTGCAGCTCATCCATCCAGAGGACCGAGAAAGGACGCTGGCGCAGTACCGCAGGCGGCTCGAGGGCGAGACGACTCCTGGCTTTGGCCGCACGCGGGTCATCACCCGGCAAGGTCAGGTGCGTTGGGTGGAGTTCAATGCGGTCAGTTTCATGTGGGAAGGGCGCCCGGCGACGTTGGCCTTCGTGGAGGACGTCACCGACCGCCACCAGGCAGAACTGGACCTGGTGCGCGAGCGTGACCTGCTCTACGCGCTCATGGACAACGTGCCGGACTGGGTCTTTTTCAAGGACACGGAGTCGCGCTTTGTGCGGCTGAACAAGGCGTGTGTCGAGGTGCTGGGCGTCGGCCACCCCCGTGAAGCCGTGGGCAAGACAGACTTTGACTTTTTCCCGCCTGACGATGCCCAGCGCTCCTTTGCGGAGGAGCAGCGTATCATGCGCACCGGCCAGCCGCTCGTCGGTCGGGTGGGACCTACGCCCACGCGCGACGGCAAGGTGCTGTGGCGCTCCGAAACCAAGGTGCCCATCCGCGATAAGGAGGGCCGTGTCGTTGGCCTGGTGGGCATCTCGCGCGATGTCACCGAGCTCTTGGAAAGCGAGCGCGCCAAACGGGAGAGCGAAGGGAAGTACCTCCACCTTGTCGAGCGGCTCACCGACGGCATCGTCCTCATCCAGGAGGGCCTCGTCAAGTATGCCAACCCGGCTGTTGCCGCCATGTGGGGCGGCACCGTGGAAGAGCTGCTCAATACGCCGTTCTCCAAGTATGTGGCACCTGAGCAGCTTCCGGCGGTGGCCGAGCGCTACCAACGCCGCATGCGCGGTGAGTCGGTGCCGTCGCTCTTCGAAACCCTATTGCTCGATAGGACGGGCGGGCGGCACGAGGTGGAGCTGAACGCAGGACTCATCACCTACGAGGGCAAGCCGGCGGACCTGGTCGTGGTGAGGGACATCAGCGCGCGGCGCCAGGCCGAACGTGCCCTGCGCGACAGCGAGGAGCGTTACCGGCACATCTCGCAGATGATTTCCGACTTTGCCTACGCCTTCCGCGTGGAAGAAGACGGCACCATGTGGGGCGAATGGCTCACCAACTCTTTCGTGCGCGCTTTCGGCTACACTATGGAGGAGATCGACCAGCGCGGCGGCTGGCTGACCATGGTCTATGCGGAGGACGTCCCTGCCGCCCTGGCCCATGCGAAGAAGGTGCAGCAAGGGCAGGCAGACACGTGCGAGTTCCGCTTTGTGACGCGCGAAGGGCAGGTACGCTGGCTGCGCGACTATGCCATCCCGAAATTCGATGCCGAGGCCGGCAGGGTGACGCGCATCTACGGAGCCGCCCAGGACATCACCGAGCGCAAGGAGGCTGCCGAAGCCCTGCGGCAGAGCGAGGAGCGCTATCGGCGCCTGGCAGAAAACGCTCAGGACATCATCTACCGCTACGACTTTGTGCCGCAGCGTGGCTTCACCTACGTCAGCCCCGCCGCTACCCTCATCACCGGCTACACACCAGAGGAGCACTATGCCGACCCGGACCTTGGGCTAAAGCTTGTCCATCCTGAGGACCGGCCACTGCTGGAGAAGTACTTGCAGGGCCAAGTGGACAGCGGGCCCATCGTGCTGCGCTGGGTGCGCAAAGACGGGCGCATCATCTGGACCGAGCAGCGCAACGTGGGCATTCGCGATGCGCAAGGTAACCTCATTGCCGTGGAGGGCGTGGCGCGCGACATCACCGAACGGAAAGAAGCCGAACAACGCCTGCGCGACAGCGAGGCCCGCTACAATGCCTTCGTCAACGGCACCACCGACATGGTCTTCCTCAAGGACAGCGACTTCCGCTACGCTATGGTGAATGCGGCAATGGCAGAGTTTTTTGGCCTGCCGCCTGAGCAGGTCATTGGCAAGACCGACTTTGAGCTGATGCCCAAGGAGCCGGCCGGGCACTGCCGCGCCTCTGACCTGCAGGCCATCGCCAACGGCGGCCCGGTGGTCAATGAAGAAGTGGTCGGCGACAGAATCTTCGAAACGACCAAGTTTCCGGTGACCATAGCCGGCCAGCAGGTGGTGGGCGGCATCATCCGCGACGTCAGCGAAAAGAAGCGGCAAGAGCATGAGCTGAGGGATGCGCTCTCCCTCCTGCATGCCACCTTAGAGGCCACCGCCGACGGCATCCTGGTGGTGGACCGGCAAGGGAAGGTGCAGAGCTACAACCAGAGATTTTGGGACATGTGGAGCATTCCCAAGGAGGTGGCCGCCACCCGCGATGACGACCAGCTCCTGGCCTTTGTCCTCGACCAGTTGCAGGAGCCCGAGGAGTTTCTGCGCAAGGTGCGCGAGCTGTACAGCGACCCGGAGGCCGAGAGTTTTGATGTGCTGCACTTCAAAGATGGCAGGGTGTTCGAGCGCTACTCCCGGCCGCAGCGCATAGGGCAGGAAGTGGTGGGGCGCGTGTGGAGCTTCCGCGACGTGACCGCGCGCGTGCGGGCGGAACAACACCTGCGCGAGCAGCAGGAGCAGGTGCGCGCCTTGGTCGAGGCTGCCCTCGACGGCGTGGTGATGCTTGACCAGGACGGCAACGTGACCCTGTGGAATCAAGCAGCCACGCGCATCTTCGGCTATGACGCAGACGAGATGACCGGCCGCAACCTGCATGCCCTGCTGGTGCCCCGCGAGCTGCGAGACAGGCACGCCGCTGCCTTTGCGCGGTTTCGCGAGACCGGCAGCGGCGCAGCGGTGGGCAGGACCATGGAGCTGGAAGCCCTGCGCAAGGATGGCACCACGGTGCCCATCGAGTTGTCGCTCTCTGCCGTGCAGCTCAAGGGAGCGTGGCATGCCATCGGCATTGTGCGCGACATCCGCGAGCGCAAAGCTATGGAGGCGCGCCTGCGCGAGAGCGAGGAGCGCTACCGCGCCCTGTTCGACCGCTCCATGGACTGTGTGTATCTGCACGACTTTGAGGGGAGATTCCTCGACGCCAACCCCTCCACGCTCAGGCTCTTCGGCTACGAGCCCAAGGAGGTGGCCCGTCTGTCCTTCGCCGACGTGCTCGATCCCGAGCAGTTGGCCCTGGCCAACAAGACGCTGCAGGAGATCGTGGAAACGGGCGCCCAGCGCTCGACGACCGAGTTCCGGGTGCGGCGCAAAGACGGCACCTATGTGGACCTCGAGATCACCTCGTCGCTCATCTTGCGCGATGGCAAGCCCTATGCCGTGCAGGGCATTGCCCGCGAGGTGACCGAGCGGAAGAAGTTGCAACAGGAGCTCAGGCGCGGCTACCAGACCATGGCCGCGCTGAATGAACTTCTCACCCTGTCGCTGTGGCCCGCGCCGTTAGAAGAGCTGCTGCAGCAGGCCTTGGCGATTGTGGCCAAGGTGCCATGGCTGGGCGTGGAGGCCAAGGGTGCCGTTTTCCTGGCCGAGCCTGGCGAGGGGTCGCTGGAGATGAAGGCGCACATGGGGCTGAGTGCGCCGTTGCTGGCCGCCTGCAGCCGCGTGCCTTTTGGGCGCTGCCTGTGCGGGCGCGCTGCCGAGCAGGCCGCCGTGGTCATCGCCGACCGTTTAGACGACCGCCGCGAGGTCAGCTACGAAGGGATGACGCCCCATGGCCACTGCTGCGTCCCCATCATCTCAGGCGAAACTGTCCTTGGCGTGCTCAATTTCTACATGCAGGAAGGGCACGCATGTGAAGGACAGGAGCTGGAGTTCTTGCGGGCGGTGGCGGGCGTGTTAGCTGGCATCATCCAGCGGCGACGCGCCGAGGATCAGGTGAAGGCCGCCCTGCAGGAGAAGACGGTGCTGCTCAAGGAGATCCACCACCGCGTGAAGAACAACATGCAGGTCATCTCCAGCATGCTGCGCCTGCAGGCAGGCTACCTGAGCGACCCGCAGGCCCTGGAGGTGTTCCAGGAGTGCCAGAACCGGGTGCGCTCCATGGCCCTCATTCACGAGAGCCTGTACCAATCCGGCAACTTGGCGCGCGTGGGCTTTGCCGACTATGTGCGGCGGCTGGCCTCGCAGCTTTTCCAGACCTATCGGGTCAAGGCAGACGGGGTGGAGCTGCAAGTGGATGTGGAGGACATCTACCTGGGGGTGGACACGGCCATCCCTTGCGGTTTGATCGCCAACGAGCTCATCACCAACAGCCTGCGCCATGCTTTCCCGGATGGCCGGGGAGGTCTGGTGACCGTTGGCTTGCACCGCGAGAACGGCCGCTATGTTTTGCGCGTGGCTGACGACGGCATTGGCTTCCCGAAGGACATCGACTTTCGTAACACCGACTCGCTGGGACTGCAGCTGGTCAACACGCTGGCCGGGCAGCTGGAGGGCTCGGTGGAGCTGGTGGACAACGGCAAAGGCACGGAGTTCCGCGTCGCATTCCCGGTTGTTGACCGCTGAGAGACGGGACTGCCGCGGCTGGTTCGACGGGCCCTTTGCGTGGTGAAAACATCAGGCCAGGAGAACCACGAAGGAACCATGTGTGAGGTGGGGAGAATGGGCAAGACAAGTGCAATAGCTTGCAGAAAGCGTGCAACAGCGCAGACCTGGAAGCGTACCTTGGCACAATTGCGTCCGGTTCTTGACAACATGCCCACTGCGGTGATGCTGCTGCACCGAGGGCGCGTGGTGTATGCCAATGCGGCATGCCGCCAGCTGCTGGGCAATGGGATTCTCTCGAACAACCTCGCTGGCAAGGGCTTTCGTCAGCTGGTCGATGGAAACGACCGCCAGTGCGTCGAGCAGTGGCTGCAAGAGCTCGCTTCCTCCCATCAGCCAGTAGCTGTTAAGCTGGCACTGAGAGGGAGCAGCGGCGCGGCCACCTGGGTCGGCGCAACCTTTGCCCCTGTCTCTCACGATGCCGAACTGGTCCTCGTTTCTCTGGCTGCAAATGGAGCGGCCCCCCTCGCACCGCACCATGAGCAGGAAGTCTATCGCTTGATCTTGGACAATGTCAATGATGGCATCGTCATGAGCCAGCAGCATCGTTTCATCTTCTTCAATCCGAGGTTTGCCGAGATGTTGGGGTACGAGCCCGAAGAGCTCATGACCATGGACTACCGAGCGCTGCACACGGAACAGGGGTTGGAAATCCTCGCGCGCCGCACCAGGGCCAGGGAGCGGGGCGAAGAGGTGCCGTCGCGCTACGAGACCACCTTCCGCAAGAAGGATGGCAGCGAGCTCCACGTGGAGGTCAACGTGGCCATCGTCGATCACCATGGGCGGCCGGCCACCTTTGCGGTGGTGCGCGACGTGAGCGAACGAGAGTGGGCGGCGCACGTGCAGGCGAAGCAGTTGGAGTTGGCCATAGCGCTCAGCCAGGTCACCGACGTGCAGGAGTGCCTGCGCCTGTGTTTGCGTGCGGCGCTGGACATTGCTGATATGGATGGCGGCGGCATCTACTTGGTGGACGGGGCCACCGGGGCGTTGGATCTCGTGTACGAGCACGGCCTCCCGCCAGAGTTTGTGGCGCAGGTGAACCACTATGGTCCCGATTGTCCCAATGCCAAGCTGGTGAAGAAAGGCAAGTCTGTCTTCACCAGTTATGCAGAACTGACCAAGAGCCTGGGGAAGTCCGTGTGCGGTCCCCTGCGCGCCATCGGCGTGATCCCGTTTTTGCACAAAGGCAAGGTGGTGGGGTGCATGAACGTCGCTTCCACCAGGCGGGATGAGGTGCCGCCCCGTGCGCGCGGGGCGCTGTGCTTGGTCTGTGCGCAGGTGGGCGGCGTGGTGGTCAGACTAAAGGCGGAGCAGACTCTCCATGATCGCGAACAACGCCTGGCGGCCATCATCGAAGGGATGAATGAGGGGTTGATCTACTTCGACGAACAGGGCTTGATCCGGTTTGCCAATCGACGCTTCTGCGCCATGGTGGGCTACACGCTCGAGGAGTTAGTCGGTGCCAATGGCGTCGGCTTGTTGGTTCCCAAGCAGGAGCGGGCCGTGGCGGGGACGTGGATAGATTCTTGCCTCCACGGGGAACTGGCGGAGCACGAGACCCAGCTGCAGAAGAAGAGTGGCGAGCGCTTCTGGGTGCGCTGCACCTGGGCACCGCTCCACGACCCACAGGGCAAGGTGATGGGCACCGTGGCCTTGGCCACCGACATCACCGATCAGCGGCGGGCCATGACCCTGCTCTCCTTGCTCTACCAAATATCCAATGCCGCCAATCGCACGTTCAGTTTGCAAGAGCTCTTTCGGGAAATCCACACCGCCTTGGTGGAAGCGGTGGATACGACCAACTTCTTCGTCGGCCTCTATGATGCGGACAAGGACGAAGTCACTTTTCCCTACTGGGTGGACGAGAGGGACAGCTATGCAGAACCGCTCTCGTTGTCGGCAGACGACTCGCTCTGCGCGCGGGTCATTCACGGGCGCTGCCCCTTGTTGGTCAGGGGGCCTGAGCTCGAGGAGCTGGTGAGCAGTGGCCAGCTCAGGCTCAGGGGCAGTAAGCCTCTGGTCTGGTTGGGGGTGCCGCTCATGGATGGTCAGGAGGTCATCGGGCTGATCGCCCTGCAAAGCTACCGTGATCCCTCCCTCTACAGCGAGCGTGATGTGGAGCTGGTGCAGGTGGTCTCCAACCAGATCGCCGGTGCCATTCGGCGCAAGCGGGCGGAAGAGGAATTCCGCCGCAGCGAGGAGAAGTACCGCCTCCTGGTGGAGAACGTCAACGACGCCATCGTCATCAGCCAGGATGACCGGTTTGTCTTTTTCAACCCGCAGTTTGCTCGCCTGTTGGGCTATGAACCGCACGAGCTGGCGAACAAGGACTACCGCGACGTCTACACCGAGCGAGGGGTAGCCTTGCTCATGGAGCGGCAGCGGCGCCGTCGCGCCGGCGAGGAGGTGCCGTCGCGATATGAGACGGCCTTCCGGCGCAAAGATGGCAGCGAGGTGGAGGTGGAGGCCAATGTCACCATCATCACCTATCAGGGGCGGCTGGCTACCTTTGCGGTGATTCGCGACATCACCGAGCGCAAGCAGGCGGAGGCGGCGTTGGGGCGCCGTGCCTTGCAGTTGCAGACGGCCGCCGAGGTGGCGCGCGCTGCTACCAGCATCCTTGACCCCGACGAGCTCATTGCGCAAGTGGTTAACCTCGTGCGGGAGCGCTTTAACTTCACCTACGTCGGCCTCTACTTGGTCGATGAGAGTGGCCAATGGGCGGTGCTGCGCGCCGGTACCGGGCCGCAAGGGCAGCACCTGGTGGAGCAAGGCCACAGAATACCCGTGGGCGGTAAGTCGATGACCGGCTGGTGCATCACCAACGCTCAGGTGCGCGTGGCGCAGCACGTGGAGGACGACCCGGTGCATCTGCCCAATCCATTTCTTCCTGAGACGCGTTCCGAGGTTGCCCTGCCCTTGATCGCCCGGGGCGAGGTCCTGGGCGCGATGACCATCCAGAGCGCGCAGGAAGCAGCCTTCACCGACGAAGACGTCGCCACCTTGCGCACTATGGGCGGCCACGTCGCCACTGCGCTGGCCAATGCCCGCCTGTACAAGGCCTTGGCGGACGAGCAGTTGCTGATGAGGGCGCTCATGGATTCTATCCCCGACACCATCTATTTCAAAGACACGCAGAGCCGCTTCATAAGGGTGACCAGGTCCCTGCTGCGAAAATTCGGTATCGATGACCCGGCGCAGGCGTTTGGTAAGACTGATTTCGACTTTTTCACCGAGGAGCATGCACGCGCGGCATACGAGGACGAGCAGAACATCATCCGCACGGGTGAGCCCATCGTGGGCACTGAGGAAAAGGAGACCTGGCCGGACGGTTCGGTGACCTGGGTGCGCACCTCCAAATTGCCGCTGCGCGACCAGCAGGGGCGTATCATTGGCACCTTTGGCATTTCCACGGACATTACGGCGCGCAAACGGGCAGAGCAGGCCTTAGCTGAGGAGCGCAATCTGCTGCGTACCCTCATCGACAGTCTGCCCGACCGCATCTATGCCAAGGATGCGGAGATGCGCTTTACCCTGAACAATGCCGCCCATCTCCATGCGCTGGGCGTGCAGTCGCAGGCGGAAGCGCTGGGCAAAACGGACTTTCACTTCCGTCCGCCTGAGGTAGCAGAGCGCTTTGCGGCAGAGGACCGCGCCATCTTGGAGTCCGGGCTGCCCGCGGCCAACCGGGAAGAGGAGACGATTCTCCCCAACGGCGAGCCCGGGTGGCTGTTGTGCACCAAGGTGCCGGTGCGCGATGCGGAAGGTAAGATCAGCGGGCTGGTGGGCATAAGCCGCGACATTACCGCGCAAAAGAAGGCCCAGATGGCTCTGCAGGCCTCGCTGCGCGAGAAGGAGGTCTTGCTCAAAGAGATCCACCACCGCGTCAAGAACAACATGCAGGTTATCTCCTCCATGCTGCGCCTGCAGTCCAACTACATCGAAGACCCCAAGACCTTGGAGCTGTTCAACGAGAGCCAGAATCGCGTGCGCTCCATGGCCCTTATCCATGAACAACTCTACCGGTCAAATGACCTCTCGCACATCGATTTTGGCACCTACGTGCGCACGCTCACTGGTCAGGTGGCCCGTTCCTACGAGAGCAAGGCCAACATCAACCTGGTGGTGGAGGCGGACGGTATCGCCTTGGGGGTGGACGCCGGCATCCCCTGCGGGCTGATCATCAACGAGCTGGTCTCCAACGCGTTCAAACATGCTTTCCGCGGCCGCGACTCCGGCACCATCCAGGTGCGCATGTACCATGAGGATGACAGGATCGTGCTGCGCGTGCGGGACGACGGCGTGGGCTTCCCCAAGGAGGTGGACTTTCACAACACCGAGTCGTTGGGCATGCAGTTGGTGACCACGCTCACCGATCAGCTGGACGGGACGATCGAGCTGGTGAGCGAAGGGCAGGGCACCGAGTTTGTCATCACCTTCCCGGCGTCGCGGTGAATCACGAGGGGTGCCATAAGTTTGGGTTCTTGCACCGGGTAGTCCGATCACGTCTACGGGTCGAGTGGCGATGGACGGTAAGCCGAAAATACTCGTGGTCGAGGATGAACAGATCGTGGCGCTGGACATGAAAGGGATGTTGCAGCGCCTGGGCTATGTGGTGACCGGGCTGGCAGCCACTGGAGAGCAGGCCATCGACAAGGCGGGCCTCACCAGGCCGGACCTGGTGCTGATGGACATCAAGCTGCGCGGCGACATGGACGGCGTCCAGGCTGCTCAGGAGATCAAGGCGCGCTACGGCATCCCGGTCATCTATCTTACCGCCAACACCGACCAGGAGACCTATGAGCGTGCCATGGCCACTGGGCCTGCCGGCTACTTGCAGAAGCCGTTCGAGCTCCAGGTGTTGGCCGCGGCGTTGGCCAAGGCGCTGCAGGCGACGCGCGCCGGCGCAACGACCGGTTCTTCCAGTCCGGACGCGTGCAGACAGGAGTGCGTGCAGGAGAATGCCGTGACCGAGGGTGGAGGGAGAGCATGAGTGACAGGCCTCGCATTCTCATTGTGGAAGACGAGGCGATCGTCGCCAGGGACGTGGAGAGCATGCTGCGCGACTTGGGCTACCAGGTGGTGGGCATCGCCGCCACCGGCGAGGCGGCCATCGCCAAGGCCAAGGAGACGTGCCCGGACCTGGTGCTGATGGACATCAAGCTGCGCGGCGACATCGATGGGGTCAAGGCTGCTGAAGAGATTGCTGCCTCCGTGGAGGTGCCCGTTATCTTCGTCACCGCCAATTCCGACGACCTGACCCTGCAACGGGCAAAGGTCACGACCCCATTTGGCTATGTGCTGAAGCCATTCGAGCCGCGGGAGCTGCACATCGCCGTCGAGATCGCCCTGTACCGGCACGTCGCAGAGCGCGAACTTGTCAGAGTGCACAAGCAGAACGAAGAGCTCCTGGCAGCGGTGCCGTCGGTGCTCATCGGTGTGGATGCCGAAGGGAAGGTAGTGCACTGGAACGGACAGGCCGAAGCGGTCTTCGCCATTGCCGCAGAGCAGGCGGTGGGACAGCGCTTTCGCGATTGCCCGGTGCGTTGGTCCTGGACGGCCATAGAAGAGAAAATCGCCCTTTGCCTTGAGCGGAGAGCCGCCATTTCCCTCAAAGAATTCCGCTACCAGCGCCCCGACGAGCGCGAGGGGTTTCTGAACGTGACCATTAGTCCCTACCACACGCGGGGCGGGCCCGCAGGGTTCCTGATGGCAGCCGAGGAAGTCACCGAGTACAAGATCCTGCAGCAGCAATTTCTGCAGGCGCAAAAGTTGGAGTCCATCGGTCAGTTGGCCGCGGGCATCGCGCACGAGATCAATACGCCCACCCAGTTCATCGGCGACAACACCCGCTTCCTGCGTGACTCCTTTGCCGGGCTTTTTGGCCTGGTGAACAAGTACCGAGAGTTGAAAGAGGCAGCGCGCCAGGACGACGCATGGCCGGAGCTGGTGGCCAGCATCGATGCGCTGGAACAGGAGGTGGACCTTGACTACCTGGCCGGGGAAATCCCCTTGGCCATCGACCAGACGCTGGAGGGGGTGGACAGGGTCGCGCACATTGTGCAGGCCATGCGCGCCTTCTCCCATCCGGGCGGGCAAGGGAAGACGGCGGTGGACTTCAACAAGGCCATCGAGACCACGGTGACGGTGGCTCGCAACGAGTGGAAGTACGTCGCAGATGTGGAGATGGCCTTGGACAATAGCCTGCCGCAGATCCAGGGTCTGCCAAACGAAATCAATCAGGTGATCCTCAACATTCTCCTCAATGCGACCCACGCCATTAAGGACGTGGTGGGGGCGCGGCCGGAGCGCAAGGGGAAAATCACCATCAGCACCCACCGCACCGACGGCTGGGTGGAGATGCGCATCAGCGACACGGGCCCGGGCATCCCCGCGGCCATCCGTCACCGCATCTTCGATCCCTTCTTTACCACCAAACCTGTGGGCACCGGCACAGGACAGGGATTGGCCATCGCCCACTGCGTGGTGGTTGAGAAACACAAGGGTTCTATTACCTTCGAGACGGCGGAGGGCAAGGGAACGACCTTCATCGTGCGCTTGCCCATTAACGGGGCGTAGTGGGAGAGAGGGCGATGAAGAGGCGCATTCTGTTCGTGGACGACGAGCCCAAGGTGCTGCAAGGGCTACAGCGCCTGCTGCATCCCATGCGCGCGGAATGGGAGATGCGCTTTGTGACCAGCGGCGAGGAGGCACTGGCCGTTTTGCGGGCAGAACCGTTCGACGTGGTGGTCACCGACATGCGCATGCCCGGCATCGACGGGGCTGAACTCCTGGAGCGTGCGCGGCAGATGCAGCCCCAGACGGTGCGCATTGTGCTGTCCGGTTACTCCGACCGCGAGACCGTGTTGCGCTCGGTGGGGACCGCGCACCAATACCTGGCCAAGCCCTGCGACTCGGAGTTGCTGCGCAGAGTGATCAGGCGGGCGTGCGGCCTGCGGCAGGTGCTTTCCGAGGAACGGCTTACCAAGTTGGTGGCGGACATGACCACCCTGCCAAGTCTGCCGACGCTCTATCAGAGAGTGCTGGCAGAGCTGCAGGCACCGGGCGGCTCCATTCACACCGTGGGCGAATTAGTCGCCCAGGATGTCGGGATGACGGCCAAGGTGCTGCAATTGGTCAATTCGGCCTACTTTGGCCTGCAGCAGTCCATCGGTGACCCGGTGCAGGCGACCATTTACCTGGGCATGGAGACGGTGCGCGCGCTCGTGCTGGCTGTGGGTGTTTTTGCGCAGCTGGAGCAGTGCAAGATGGCGGCCCTCGATTTGCAAGCCGTGGAGGAGCACAGCATGCGCGTGTGCGCCCTTGCGCGGCAGCTTGCGCCGCGCTGGCGCGCGGACGCGCGCTTTGTGAACGAGACCCTCATGGCCGGGATGTTGCACGATGCCGGCAAGTTAGTTCTTGCCGCCAATTTCCCCCAGGAGTACAACAAGGCGGTGGCGGCCGCCAGAGAGCGGCGCCTCACCCTGCAGCGTGCCGAAGAGGAGCACTTTGGCGCCGGCCACGCGGAGGTGGGAGCCTATCTGCTCGGCCTCTGGGGCCTGCCGGACCCGGTGGTGGAAGCGCTGGCTTATCATCACAGGCCGCAGCGCTGCGAAGGCAACCAGCCGAGCCCCCTCGCCGCAGTGCATATTGCCAATGCGCTGGACCACGCGCAAGAACCGGGAGGCTCGCGCAATGATGAGCAGCTTGACCAGGAGTACCTGGAGAGGCTGGGCCTGAGTCGTACCCTGCCCGCATGGCAGGAGCTGTACACTGCACTGGACAGCCAGGGGGTGGCGCCATGAACGACCGCATCCTGTGCGTCGATGATGACGCGAATATCCTTGCCGGGTATCAGCGCATTCTCCACGCTCGCTTCGCGCTGGACACCGCACGCGGCGGCAGAGAGGCACTGCTCAAGTTTGAGAAGGACGGGCCTTATGCCGTCGTCGTGTCCGACCTGCGCATGCCCGACATGGACGGCATCACGGTGCTCAGCAAGGTGCGCGACATGAGCCCGGACACGGTGCGCATCGTGCTCACCGGTTATGCAGACATCCAGATGGCCATGGCGGCAGTAAATGAAGGAAGCGTCTTCCGCTTCCTCACCAAACCCTGCCCGCCCGAACACCTGGCCAAGGCCCTACAGGCGGCGCTGCACCAGTACCACTTGCAGCGCGCCGAGCGCGAAGTGCTCGAGCTCACCTTGCGCGGCGTGGTGGACGTGCTCAGCGAGGTCTTGGCCATGGTCAACCCGCTGGCCTTTAGCCAGAGCACCAGGCTCAAACGCATTGTGCGCCACATGGCTCGATCTCTTGGCCTGCAGGAGCAGTGGCAGTATGAGGTGGCGGCTTCGCTCTCGCAAATCGGCTGCTTGGTGTTGCCGGAGGAGTTGCTGGAGAAAGTCTACGCGGATTTGCCGCTCAGCGAAGAGGAGCAAGAGATGTATGCCTCGCGCACCATGGTGGCGCAAAAGCTCTTGCGGGCCATCCCGCGCCTGGAAAGGGTCACGGCCATGATTGCCCGCCAGGACGAGCGCTTCCCTAAATGCAAAGAGCTTGCCGAGCTGTTGAGTTCGGAGCCCGAGGTATTGGGCGCGCAGATGATCAAGGTGGCTCTTGCCTTCGACAACAGGCTTCTGGCTGGCGCCAGTCGTGAGCAGGCCGTTGGCGCCTTGGCCATGCAGGACGAAGACTATCAACCGCTGCTGGTCGCCACTCTCTTCTCCATGCCCTCGCTGCGGGTGGAGATGGAGGGAGTGTTCGTACGGGTGCGTGACCTGAACACCACCATGGTGCTGGCCGAAGATGTATTTACCCGCAACGGCCTCTTGCTGGCAAAGGATGGGCAGGAAGTAAGCTTGGCCCTCCTGCATAGACTGCAGAACTTTGCCAGACGGATTGGCGTCAGGGAACCGATCCGCGTGTTGGTGCCGAAAGTGAAGGAAGAGACGACAGCGCTACAGGCGTCGGAAAGGCAGGCATATGGGGCATAGGGTCCTCTTTGTAGATGACGAGCCGCATGTGTTGGCTGCTCTTCGCCGTTCTTTGCGGAAAGAACCATACGAGCTCCTCTGTGCTACCTCGGCCGCAGAGGCGCTTCGCCTGATTGCTACCGTTCCGGTGGACGTGGTAGTCTCTGATGAGCAGATGCCGGGCATGAGTGGCTCCGAGCTCTTGGCAGAAGTGCGGCGCCGCCACCCCGACACGGTGCGGATGATGCTCAGCGGCAAGGCCACCTTAGAGGGTGCAATCCGCGCCATCAACGACGGCGCCATCTACCGCTTCTTCATCAAGCCGTGCGACGAAGTGGACCTGGCCACCACCATCCGACACGCCTTGGAGCATAAGGACCTGGTGGAGGAAAACCGGCGGCGTGCGGTGGAGCTAGCCGAGGCGAACAAGGAGTTAGAGTCGTTCAACTACACCGTCTCGCACGACCTGCGCTCGCCGCTGCAGTGCATCGAGGGATTTGCCCATGCGCTGCTGGAAGAGTATGCCGACCGGCTGGATGAGCAAGGCAGGCAGTACCTCCTTCACCTGCGAGCAGCAGCACAGCGCATGAGCCAGCTCGTCAGCGACTTGCTGCAGTTTTCCCGCAGTCACCGGGGTGAGCTCCGCTACGCGCGGGTGGACCTCACGGCCATGGCCAAGCAGATAGCTGCCGACCTGAGCTTCGCCCATCCGGAGCGGCAGGTGCACTTTGTTGTTGCGGAAGGGATGAGCGCGTGGGCAGATGAGGGATATCTCCGCGTCGTTCTGGAAAACTTGATAGGGAACGCCTGGAAGTTCACATCGAAGCACCAGACGGCGACCATAGAAGTCGGTGAACTGCGTGAGCATCGCCCGCCGCAAGCGGATGGGCAGGCGGTCTACTTCGTGCGCGACGATGGCGCCGGCTTCGACCAGACCTATGCGAGCAAGCTTTTCGTCCCATTTCAACGTCTGCACTCGCTGAGCGAGTTCGAAGGAAATGGCATTGGCCTGGCTACCGTGCAGCGCATCGTGGTCAGGCACGGTGGTAAAGTGTGGGCCGAAGGGCAAGTAGAGCAGGGGGCGACCTTCTACTTCACCCTTCCTGAACGTGAGGGTAGCATTGAGGGCGAGACGGCGAATACTTCTCGTGGAAGACGATCCGGCAGACGAGGCGCTGACCATGCGCGCCTTGCGCCGGAGCAGTGTGCCCTGTGAGGTCAAAGTCGTCCGGGACGGGGCGGAGGCTCTGGACTATCTGTTCTGCCAGGGTCGCTACCAGGGACAGGGCGCCACAGCCTTGCCGGACCTGGTCCTCTTAGACCTCAGGCTTCCCAAGATGGATGGCTTGGAGGTCCTGCAGCGCATCCGCAGCGACCAGCGCACCAAGGACCTCAAGGTGGTGGTGCTCACCGCTTCTGAGGCCGAGCAGGACCTCGTGCAGGCATACGGCCTCGGGGCGACGAGCTACCTGCGTAAGGCAGTGCGGCAGCTGGGTCTGGCCTGGCTTCTCAACAACGAAGCCACTGGCCCCCAGGGCCAACGTCACTGAGGCGGTGGGCGTCCGGGTCGAAAGGGGCAATGGGCCCCTGCTGGGGGCAGGGACTGCGGTAGTCGAAGGTACTTGCTAAGCGGCGGGTCTGCAATGGTAGATGCAGCTCTTGCACTGTTCACTGCCTGGGCAGTCATGGGGGCACAGTGGCTCTCCCCTGGACGCCTGGCTGCTACGGCGCAGTGGTCCGCTATCTCCCATGGAGTGGCGCCAACCATGTGCCTCAGGACGGCCGTCCGGCAGCCCACGCTTGGGAAGGTGGGCGGATGCTTCCACCGCGCCTGTCCCGCGTCCTCTGCGCCTGAGGCAGAGGGGGCAGAGCCCGGCGCGGATGGTGGCAATCTGTGCCAGGCAGGGTTTGTCCCCGGGCCGATGGGCGTCTCTGCACATCAAACGTGGTGGATCAAAGCCTTGCTCCTTGTGGTCTTGGCTGGCCTGGGGTTGGCATGCCACCTCCTCCTCGGCCGCTCCTCTCGCGCCAAGACCGCCGAGCTGCGCCGCCTGAACATGGAACTCACCAAGGAGATTGCTGAGCGCCAGAGCGCTGAGCGCAAGTTGCGCGAGGCTCACGAGCAGTTGGAAAGACGCGTGGCCGAACGCACGGCAGAACTGATCGCAGCCAACACCGTGCTGCAGTGCGAAATTCAGGAACGGCACAGCGTGGAGCAGGCCCTTAAGGAGCGGCTGGCCTTCGAAGACCTCATCGCCAAGCTGGCCAGCGATTTTGTCCGGCTGCGTGCCGACGAAGTGGGACAGGGGATCAACGCGGCGTTGGCGGCTGTCGGTTCCTTCACCGGAGTGGACGGCAGCTATGTGTTCGTCTTCTCCGATGGTGGCTCCACCATGAGCTGCACCCACGAGTGGGTGGCCGAAGGGATAAGCGCCGAGATCGATAACTTGCAAAGGCTGCCAGTCGATGCCTTCCCCTGGTGGATGAGCAGGCTGCGTAGCATGCAGAACATCTACATCCCGTGCGTGGCCTCCCTCTCTGAAGAGGCGGCTCCCGAAAAGGAAATCCTGCAGGCCCAGAGCATCCAGTCGCTCATCGTAGTGCCCATGGTTTCCGGAGGCGAACTCATAGGCTTCCTTGGCTTCGACTCTGTTCGCACCCAGCGCCAATGGCCAGAGTCCTTCTTCGTGCTCCTCCGCGTGGTGGGCGAGATGCTGGGCAACGCCATTGCTCGCAAGCGCGCAGAGGAGCAGTTGCGCCGCACCGAGGAAAGATTCCGAGCCATCGTGGAAGGCACGCAGGCCTTCCTGATGAACGTCGACCTGCACGGGCGCATCACTTATGCCAATGACGCGGCGGTGCGCGCCTTGGGCTTCACCAAGCAGGAGGAGGTGCTCGGACAGCGCTACCTGCGCTTCGTGCACCCGGATGACCGGCCGCGCGTTGCCCAGGCCTATAAGCAGCAGGTGCTCACCAGGCAGAGGTCTCTGTTCATGGAGTTTCGCACCGTAGACAAGGACGGCCAGGTGCGGTGGTTCAGCTTCATGACCAACCCGATGATTGAGGGCGACACCGTGGTGGGGCAGAACGGCGTGGCTCAGGACATTACCGCGCGCAAGATGGCCGAGGAGACGCTGGCTGCCTCCCTGCGCGAGAAGGAGATGCTCCTCAAGGAGATCCACCACCGGGTGAAGAACAACATGCAGGTGGTCTGTAGCCTTCTCAACCTGCAGCGCGAGCGGGTCACCTCACTGGAGGCGACGCAGGCGCTGCGCGACAGCCAGAACCGCATCAAGTCCATGGCCCTGATTCACGAGAAGCTGTACCGCTCTGCCAGCCTCTCGCAGATCGACTTTGGGGAGTACTTGCAGGGTTTGGTGAGCAACTTGGTACGCTCCTACGCGACCAATGGCCGGGTGAGCACCGAACTTGCCGTGCAGAAGGTAGAGCTGGGGGTGGACCAGGCGATCCCCTGTGGCCTGATCGTCAACGAGCTGGTGAGCAATGCCCTCAAGCATGCCTTCCCCGGGGAACAGGAGGGGATGATCCGCGTGACTTTCCAGCGGGAAAATGGCCGCTGCATGCTGGCTGTCGCCGACAACGGTGTGGGCTTCCCCTCGGAGCTTGACTTCCGTGCGACGAATTCCCTTGGCATGCAGCTGGTCACTACCCTGGTGGACCAGCTGGACGGGGAGATTCAGCTCCTGAGGAACGGCCCGGGCACTCATTTCAGCATCAGTTTTCCTGCGCCGTAGCGCAGCTGCCCTCTTTCGAGCGGCGAAAAGCGACTTTCTGCCAGGCGGCCGGTGAAGCCAGGTAAACTGTGCCACGAGTCCCAACCGCGTCACGCGCAGGCGGCGCAATGAGAATGGACAGCGGGCGATGGCGCAGAGAGTAAAGGGCGCCTCCCGGAGCACGCAGAAGACTTGGTTCCTAGGTCTCCTCTTGCCCGCTAAGTCTGCTTCCCTCTCGACGGCTATCCGACCAGCCCACGTCTCTTAACTCCGCGGAGCCTTAGCGCAGAACTTGCCCACCAGTTCTCCGCCTCGCCGCACCTTTGTGGTCTTTCCCCCCTTCGCCTCCTCGTCGGCGCTTGGCCACCTGAGCCACGGCGATTCCGCCCTCTACGCTGGGGTACACAGGCGATGTCCTCCGATAGATGGGAAAAAAGGTTCCCCGGGGAGAAATAACTCCCCATCCTGGCCTGCCGCCTCTGCTTCACCCCGGTTTTGCCGGCATTCAACGGCCGCTGCTATCTCTCAATTCTATTGAGGTTGTGGCTCTGCGTTCTCGGCTGTGGCGAGCCTCCCGGAAGTGGCACGCCTGTTGCTAGGGTCAGGGCGTGTTTTGCAGCCAGAGCTGGGAAGAGGACGTGGTGGAGGTGGCCTCATGCTCGACGGCATTTTCGACCGTACATCTATTCCTTTGCTGCACCGCCTGCTGAATTTGACGGCCGCACGGGAGCGAGCCATCGCTTCCAATGTGGCCAACGTCGCCACCCCCGGATATCGGCGCAAAGATGTGGCCTTTGACGAGCTACTCGAGGAGGCTACCGGCCGCGGTTTCCTGGCCGGGCTGAAGAGTGACGGGCGGCACATGGAGGTGGGCGGGGCGCGAGGCCATGGCGTGCCGGTGCCCATCGAGGAGAGCCCTGGTGGCAGTGCCGGGGCTAATGGCAACAACGTCAACGTCGAGACCGAGATGGTGGAACTGGCCAAGACGCAGCTCACCTACATGGTCTCCGCTCAGCTCATCAGCAACAACTTTAAGGCCTTGTTGGCCAGCATCCGTGGACGCACGTAGCCGGAGAGGAAGGTGACCATGGGAATCGAACGCCTGTTCACCGTGTTGAACGTGGCTGCCTCCGGATTGACTGCGCAGAGGCAGCAGATGGAGGTGACGGCCAGCAATATCGCTAATGCCGAGACCTTGGAGACGCCCGAGGGCGGGCCGTACCGCCGCCGGGAGGTGGTCTTCCGCCAGACCGCGGTGGAAAAGTTCTCCACCCTGGTACAGCGCGAGCTGGCGCGCCTGGGGCCCATCGGCGAGCGCATCATGGCTGCCCGCGAGCGACTCGGCGGACTCCGTTCCTCGCCAGCGGCAGTGGAGGCCAGACAGGTGGTGGACAACGTCGACCAGGGGCAGCTGGTCTACGACCCGGGCCACCCCTTGGCCGACGCCGAGGGCTATGTGCGCAAGCCGAACGTGAACATGATCAAAGAGATGCTCTCTCTGATGATGGCCACGCGTGCCTACGAGGCCAACCTGAGCGTGGTGCAAGGCACCAAGGCCCTGGCGAAGAAGGCTTTGGAGATTTAGGCGTGCGGCGTAGGCGAAAGTGAGGAGCAGCATGCGCATCGATTTTGTCGTCGATTCCTTTGCTAACTACGAACAGCTCGGCCCCGCACAGTCGGCTAAGGGGGAGCGCTTTAGGACCTACGGGCCAAAAGGGGCTCCTGCCCGGCAAGAACCTCCTCCGGCCGAGACAGACCAGGTGCGGCTCTCTGAGCAGCGGCCCACTCCACCGTCGGCGCCCCTGGAACAAGAAATCAGCAGCGTGCTCGACCCAGAGGAGCAGGAGATGTTGGGGAGGCTCTTTCCGCCTGGGCTGTTCGGAAGTGGCGTGCGCGCCTACAAGCTGGCCCAGGGCGAGGTATCTTCACCTCTGGGGCGCCACGTCGACACGCGTTCCTGATGAGGGCGAAGGGCACCAGGGGAGCGCCAACTGACACGAGGGAGCGACGATGAAGGTGAACGAGATTGTCCCGTTGCAGACCACTGTCCTGCCCGGTGCAGAAGCAGTGCGCGCACCACGGCCGGGTGAGACGCCGACCTTCAAGGAGATTGTCAACAAGTACCTGGAGGAGACGAACCAGCTGCAGCTCAAAGCAGGCGAGGCGGTGCGCCAGATGGCGGCCGGCGAGATCGATGACATTCACGACGTGATGATCGCCGTGGAAAAGAGCCGGGTGAGCTTGGAACTGGTCATCGAGATCCGCAACCGCCTGCTGGAGGCCTACCGCGAGCTGATGCGCATGCAAGTGTGATGGGTTGCCGGAGGTGAGAAGCAGCAATGGCTGAGCCTGCCCCCAAGGGGAAATCCTTCGCCGCCTGGTATCGCGAGGTATCGGCGCAGTACACGCCGCTGCAAAAGGTGGTCTTTGTCGCTACCATGGCCGCGATTGTTGGCGGCTTTGTCTTCTTGCTGCGCTGGGCAGCCAGGCCGGAGTTTGTGACTCTCTATGCGGACATGGACCTCAAGGACGGCGACAAGATCGTCGAGGTGCTCAAGAGTTCTAGGGTGCCCTACCGCATTGCCGACGGCGGACGCGCCATCCTCGTGCCGTCCAGCAGGGTCTACGAGATGCGCATGAAGTTGGCGGCACAGGACCTGCCACGCTCCGGGCGCATCGGCTATGAAGTGTTCGACAAGAAGGATATCGGCGTCTCGGAGTTTGTCCAAACGGTAAACTATCAGCGAGCTCTGGAGGGCGAGCTGGCGCGCACCATTCAGGCCCTCAGCGAGGTGGAGTTTGCCCGGGTCCATCTCGTCTTCCCCAAGGAGCGCCTGTTCAAAGAGGACCAGCAAAAGCCCACCGCCTCGGTATTGCTGCGCCTACGCCCAGGCACACGCCTCAGCGAAGGGCAAGTGGCGGGCATTGCCAATCTCGTCGCCAATAGCGTCGAGGGCCTCGACGAGCGAGACGTCACCATTGTCGACACCGAGGGGAAGATCCTCTCCAGCACCGCTGACCAAGATTCGGTCGTGGGGCTCTCTTCCAGTCAGCTGGAACTGCAGAAGAAGTACGAGGCCTACCTGCAGCAGAAGGCGCAGTCCATGTTGGACGGGGTGCTCGGCCTTGGCAATGCCATCGTGCGCGTGGCTGCCCAGCTGAATTTCAGGAGGGCTGACAAGGTCGCCGAGAGTTACGATCCGGACCTGGCTGCAGTGCTTAGCCAGGAAAACCTGGAAGAGACAAGCGGCGATACCTCCGGCAAGCCACTGGTGAGCTCCAGGCGCACGGTGACCAACTACCAGGTGAGCAAGACCGTTGAGCACGTGGTGGAATCGCTGGGCAATGTGGAGCGGCTGTCGGTAGCCGTTTTGGTGAACGGTGCCTACCGGAGCACGCCGGGCCCAGATGGCAAGCCCACCAAGGAATATGTGCCGCGCAGTGAAGAGGAGCTCACCAGCCTTGAGGCCATGGTAAAAGGCGCAGTAGGCTTTAGCGAAGAGCGTGGTGACCAGTTCGAAATCACCAATCTGCAGTTCGATACCAGCGTCCCCACCGCGGACGAGGAGTGGCTGAAGAACCTTGAGCACAAGGAGCGCATGGCGTTTTACATTTCGTTTGGCCAGAAAGTACTGGCCGGGGTACTGCTCCTGTTGCTCCTGGCTTTAGTGCGCTCTCGTCTGCGTCGCCTGCGGGGCAGCCTCACGACCCCGGAGGAGCCCACTGCCGCGCAGCTCATTGGCGAAAAGCGGGCGGAGTTGACCGCCGGCGCAGAAGGAGCGGTTCTGACCGAAGAAGCGAAGGCCAGAGCGCAGCTCGAGAAGCAAGTGACCGAGTTCACCAGACAAAACCCCCGGGCCGCGGCACGGCTGATCAGGTACTGGTTGCTGGAGGAATGAGATGCCTCCCGCCGAAAAGCTGACCGGGCGACAAAAGGCAGCCATCCTCATCGTGGCGATGGGCCTTGAGGCCTCCAGCCAGGTGCTCAAAGAGTTTTCGGAAGAGGAGCTTGAGCAACTCACCAAGGAGATTGCCGACCTCGGCCACGTCCCGCCGGAGACGGTGCAGAGTGTGATAGCCGAGTTCCGCGACTTGGTGGTGGCCGACGAGTACATGGCAGTGGGAGGACTGGACTATGCGGTAAACCTTCTGCAAAACACCGTAGGTCCGGTCAAGGCCTCGGAAATCATCCGTAAGGTTCACCGTTCCATGGAACTGCAGGGTTCGATGAAGATTCTGGAAAAGCTCGACCCGGTGCAACTGGTGAACTTTATCCAGAAGGAGCACCCGCAAACCGTTGCCCTTGTGCTCACCCAACTGGGCGCCGAGCAAGCCGCCTTTGTCATGAGCAATCTCCCTGAGGAGATCCGCAGTGAGGTGGCCTATCGTTACGCCACCATGGACCGCGTCTCCTCGGACATGATCGGCGAGGTGCAGAAGGTTCTGAAGTCGAGGCTGGAGCTCAGTGTCCACGGCTCCGAGCTGGGGGGCGTGAAAGCCGCCGCCGAGATGCTCAATTTCCTCGGACAGAGCTTAGAGAGGGCGATTCTCAAGGACATCGGCTCCCGCGACCCCGCCCTTGCCGAAGAGATTAAGAACCTCATGTTCGTGTTCGAGGACATTGTCCTGTTGGACGACCGCTCTATCCAGCGGGTGCTGCGGGAGGTGCAGACGCACGAGCTCGCTCTGGCGCTCAAGTCCACCACCCCCGAGGTGAAGCGGCGGATATTCCAAAACATGTCCGAGCGGGCGCAGGGGATGATCGACGAAGAGATTCAGTTCATGGGGCCGGTGCGCCTCAGCGAGGTGGAAAAGGCGCAGAAGGCGATTGTGGATGTTATCCGCAAGCTTGACGAAGAAGGGGAGATCATCATCACTGGGCGCGGCGAAAAGGAGGAGATCATTGTCTAAGCAGATCATCAAGCCCGGGGGGCAAGTGCGGGCGGTACGCGCCACGCTCAATGGCCACCCCCTTTCCGTGCAGATAGTGCCGGAGGCAGAGGGCGAGGCCGTGGACAACGTTGCCCAAGCCTACGCCAAAGGTTTCGCCGAAGGAAAGAAGCTCGGCGAGGAGACCGCGCGCAAGCAGCTGGGGGCTCTGCTTCAGCAGCTGGAGGCGTTGGTCAATCAGGTGGTGGGGCAACAACAGTGCCTGTTGCGCGAGGCCGAGCCGACGCTGGTGAAGATAGTCATGGCCGTGGTGCAGCGCGTGCTCAAACGGGAGCTCAACGGCAACAGCCAGTACATCGAGGCGATGGTGCGCGACGCCCTCAAGTACGTCCACGATAGCGCGCGGGTGGTGGTGCATGTCCACCCAGAGGACGCGGCGGCGCTTCGCCAGAGCGTCGATGACTTGGCCGCGAGCGTGGATGGTCTGGAAGTGCTGGAGTTGAAAGAAGACCCCAGGCTCGCCCGGGGAGGTTTTGTGCTGGAAACCGACCTGGGCACCATCGACGCCCGCTTGGAAGCGCAACTGGATGAAATCGCCCACGAGTTAGAGGAGAGCTTGGTTGGACAGTCCTGAGCGGACAACCACGGATGTCTTGCGACGGCTGGACGACTGTTTGACGAAAGTGTCCCGCGCCAACACCTTCCGCTTCGAGGGGCGCGTCACCGATGTGGTGGGCGTGGTCATCGAGTCGGAGGGGCCAAGCGCCAGCATCGGCGACGTCTGTCTCATTCGTTCCAAATCCGGCGACAGTGCGCAGGAGGCGGAAGTGGTGGGGATCCGGGGCCACAAGGTCCTCCTCATGGCACTTGGTGAGATCAACGGCATCGGCCCCGGCAGCCTGGTGGTGCGCAAGAGGCAGCAGTTTTCCACCCCGGTAGGGCCTGAGCTCCTGGGGCGCGTCATCGATGGCCTGGGGCGCCCCATCGACCACAAGGGGCCTCTGCGCACCGCCCAGCGTCGCTCCATCTACCAGCCGGCACCCGATCCTCTGACGCGCCGTCGCATCGAGCGACCGCTGGCTACGGGTATCAGGGCCATCGATGCCTTGCTCACCTGCGGCGAAGGACAACGCCTGGGCATCTTCTCCGGAAGCGGGGTGGGCAAGAGCGTGCTCTTGGGGATGATTGCCCGCAATACCGACGCCGACGTCAATGTCATCGGACTGATTGGCGAGCGGGGCCGCGAGGTGGGGGACTTTTTGGAACGCGATTTGGGCGAGGAGGGGCTACGGCGCTCGGTGGTGGTGGTGGTCACTGGTGACCAGGCAGCCCTGCTGCGCGTCAAAGGGGCTCTGGTGGCGACTACCATCGCGGAGTACTTCAGGGAGCAGGGGCTGCGTGTGATGCTGATGATGGACTCCATCACGCGCGTGGCCATGGCGCAACGGGAGATTGGCCTCTCGGTGGGCGAACCGCCCACCACGCGCGGCTACACCCCCTCGGTCTTTGCCTTTCTCCCCAAGCTGTTGGAACGAGCAGGAAACACCCAGAATGGCAGCATCACCGGGCTATACACCGTGCTGGTGGAGGGCGATGACCTCAACGAACCGGTCTCGGATGCGGTGCGCGCGATCCTAGACGGGCACGTGGTGCTGTCGCGACGGCTGGCCAATCTGAACCACTACCCGGCCATCGATGTGTTGGCCAGCACCAGCAGGGTGATGATCGACGTGGTCACTCCTGAGCACCTGGCGGCAGCGCGGAAGGTGGTGGAAATCCTCTCCACGTACCGCGAGGCCGAAGACCTCATCAACATCGGTGCCTATGTGCCGGGGAGCAATCGCAAGATCGACTATGCTCGCAGCATGATCGAACGCGTCAACGCTTTTCTCCGCCAGGGCATTGAGGAGAAGGTGGACTTTGCCGGGGCAGTGCGCGATGTCCTGGCCCTGGTCAGTTGAAGCCGGTGGTAAGCATAGGGGAGAGCAACGATGAAGGCCTTTCGCTTTTCCCTGCAGAGGGTGTTGGACGCACGCAAGCACAAGGAAGACCTGCGCAAGCGGCAGCTGGCTGCCGCTAAGGAGGCGGAGCTCGAAGAGCGTGAACGGCTGTCCTCGCTGGAACAACAGAGCCAGGAAGTACGCAGCGAACTGGGCTGTCACGTGGGGCGAGTGGTGAGGGCCTCAGAGATGGCCATGTACTACACTTACTCACAGCAGCTGGAGAGGCACATTGCCCAGCAGCAGCAGGCTGTGACCCAGGCGGCCCTGAAAGTGCAAGAAAGGCGAGAAGAGTTATTGGCCTCCTCCAAGGAAAAGAAGGCATTGGAAAAGCTCAAGGAGAAAGCGAAGGACCGCCACACGGTGGAGGCAGGTCGGGAAGAACAGGCGCACCTCGATGAGGCTGCTGCGCGCCTGTACGCAAGAAGGGTCTCCGTATCATGAACGCACTGAGCAAGCCAGATATCGGAGTGCCGGCTGCAGCCGGAGCGGCAGGAAGCCAGGTCAAGTCGGTGATCGCCCTTGCCGCTGTTTCGACCCTGTCGTTTGCCGGGCTGGTGGCCGCGTCATATTTTGCTTTTGTCAAACCGAAACTAACCTCCCACGTCGTGTCCCTTACCGCTGCCGATACCACGAACGTAGGGAACGCAATGAGCATGGACAGCCTCGGGCTGGTGTATCGCGAGGAAGTGCCGGGTGTGCCACGCAAGGCCGTTGCTGACACGACGGCCCAGCCCAGGAAGCCCCAGTTGCAGATGAGCGACGACTTTATTCGCGTGGTGGAGATGTACGAAGCGCGCATTGCCAAGCTCGAGGAGAAGAACTACCTGCAGCAGCTCAAAATAGACTCGCTGCAGAAGGAGCAGCTCAGTCGCAGGGCTGAGATCGATAGCATCAGCGAAGCGCTGCTGCGCAAATTCTCCACCCAGCTTGTCGTGCCGTCGGAGCCGGTGAAAACTAAGGCTGGGGCAGGCAGACAGCCTGCACGTACCGGCATGGGCGCCCGCGAGCTTGCGAAGATCTACGACGCCATGCCTGCGCAGCAGGCGGCCGCGGTGCTTTCGCAGCTGGAAATCGAGACCGTAGCCCAGATCCTGGTGTTGCTCCGGGAACGACAGGCAGCAAAGATTCTCTCGGCAATGGACAGCCAGCGGGCGGCGGAAATCAGTCGCACGATCGGTCGCTGAGCAGGAGGCCGTGACGGCTAAGATAGCACATAGTGCTCCCGTGGTGCCCGGTGGGGCGCGCCTCGCCACAGGCCAGGAGCGGCAAAGGACCCAGGCGGCGGGATTCATGCTTGCCTTGAGCAGAGAACTTGCCCAGAGGACAGGTGCTCCGGCTGTGCGCGCGGGGTCCAGACTGCCAAGCCAGGCCTCGGTGCCGACGTTCATGGTGAGCAGGACAGAGCGAGAGGCGCTTCTTGCTCAGTTGCCGTTGGGCGCGGAAGTCTTCCTACAAACCGGCCTTGCCGAGGGGAGGCTCACTGTTGACTCTGCGAGGAGCATGGGTTCGATTGCCCTTGAGCGCAAGGCTGCGGCTTTTTTGGCCATTGAGCGACTCCCAGGCTTTGGGGCGCAGAATCCGGTAGCGAGCGAGATTGCGGCGCGAGGCAGCGGCGAAGC
Organism: candidate division KSB1 bacterium; assembly: GCA_024655945.1. Classification (NCBI taxonomy): domain Bacteria; kingdom Pseudomonadati; species Candidatus Zhuqueibacterota bacterium. The sequence continues at coordinate 191,676 of JANLFK010000002.1, read as the reverse complement.
AGCCAAGCCGCCACTGTTTGCCCTTGGCGACGCCCCAGCGACGCATCGCGGCCCAGGCGAGACTGATTTGCCCGATGGGGCGAGTCCCCTGCAGGCCCAGGGCGAGCCGGCCCGACCACGGGCTGTGCCGAACACGCGTGCGGAAGAAGCCGGGCTCGCCGGAGGAGATGCTCCGTTTGGCGGTCCTGTCAGTCGCAGGGCGATGGCGCAGGCGGAAGAGGCGCGGGTTTTCCCCGCCAGCGGGGAGGGCCAGAAAGCAACGAGCGCACAGGAAACTCGGGAAGTCCACGCTTCCCCGACGCCACCCGCTCCTTTCCAGCAAGCGCGTGGGCGGGTGGTGCAGCTTGACGGTCGTTCTCCGCTCACCGAGGACAATTTCGCCCTAATGCCTGGCGAACGTCAACTCTTAGCGCAGCCATGGCGCCAGGCCGCGCGCGGAGAGCCGCGTTTGCGGACGCATGGGTTGGACCTTTCACAATCACCCATCGCTCAGGCAACAGAAGGAGCAAAGCGCCCCCAGAGCCTCGCCGCTGGGAACGGTCCGCATCTCCCGCCTGCAGGGGCGCGGAGGGAGGGAGAAGGACGGTCGCGCGTCCAGGTGGCCGGGCGTGGGAGCTCTCCGGTGACTTCACCCCAGGTGGAGGTCGGCTCTCCGGGAAGCCCTGCGCCAGTCAGCGTTGCGGCGACTGGGGGGTACACGGCACAGGCAGAGGCTAAATGGGAGCCGCAGGCGACCAAAGCGACAGCTTCGAGCGAGCACCCAGGCCGGAACCAACCGTTCGCCGCCAGGGCGAGCAGAGCGGAGGCGGTCGGTGTGCAGCGGGGTGGGCTTGCGCCGGGAGGCGAGACAGCCGGCCCACAACAGCCCGGCGCCCGCGCGAACGGGAAAGGGAGCTTGCCACACCCGCCGGAGCCTCTGCCCCCTTCGCACGAGCGAGCTACCGATGCGGCCGCGGTGGATGGTAAGGCAACTAAGACGCCGGCGCATGGCGCGAGTGGGTTGGCGTCGGGGAAGATAGGGCCCCTTGGCGGGCAGACAAGAGACGCGACGTTGCCGACCAAGGTACTCGGGGCTGGCGGAGAGCGAAAGGCGAGTGCTGCGCCCAGGGAGCATGTTTCGGCCACACACAGCAGCGAAGGTGGGCAGGTGCGAGAGACCGCGCCCGCGCCTTCGGCTCCTCGCAAGGACGCGGCCGACAAGGGCCAAGCGCCGGTGGCTGCCCACGACCCTGCGCGGAAGCTCGTGAGGGAGCGGGGAATCGCCAATAAGTCCGTTGAGAGACTCTCTGCCAGCCCTCTGCCACAGGCCACTCCCAGAGAGCAGGCCAGGCCCGGACCCGCAGGTTCAACGACCGGCATGGACTTGCAGGAACGCACTCCTGTGCAGGGGCCGTCAAGGCCTGTGGCGGACCTACCGCCGGTAAAGAATGTTGAGCGTGCGATAAAAGGCCGGGAGGAGCCCAGGCCGCTCGCGCCTCATGGGGGCCAGTCCCATGCAGAGCCGGGCCCCGAGCAGATTGCGGTTCCCATAGGGTGCCAGAATGGAAGCCCGCTCGCGAACCCCCGCGCTTCGGCCCGCACGTTCGAGCAGCCTGTCTCCGCTCGGCATGCCTCTCTGAGGCAGGAGAAGAGGGTTGGAGGGAGTGGGGAAGGCCTGTTCACCCGCACGCTGGGAATCGACCGTGCGCAACAAGATGCTCCTTCGAGTGTGCAGAAGGCGGGGGCGGGACAGGGCGCGGACCGGCGGGGGGCAGATGCTGCAGCCGCACACGACGGAGCGCAGAGGCCGGTAAACGCGACGGAACTACCAAGGCATGATGCTGCCCCAGGAAAGCGCCTGGCGACAGAGGCACAGTCCGCAAAGAGCCAGAGAGGCCCTGCTGTATCCATGCTTGAGCCCAAGGCGGCTCGGCCCGCGGCATCAGGCGATGGGGTCATGATCATGCCGGGGCGTGCAGGCGAGGCCGAGGGCAAAGACGAAGGCGTGAATGAAAAAGGCATGCGCGCGACTTGGCAATCTTCCGATTCCTCTTCCTCGATGGCCGCAGCGGGAACCCTTGGCAAAACGGTGGAGGCGGAGGCGCCCCCTTCAAGTGGTGCTCAGCCGGTGCCGATGAGGCCCACGGCCGTAGCGGGGCCGCAGCGTCCGAGTCTAATGGGCGACGCAGGAGTGAGCCAAACGGCAGGGCGCACATCCACTGCCGGTTCTGGCTTGAGGGCCAGTACTCCCAAGAAGTCGACTGAAACGGAGGGGCTGCAGAGCCGCGAGGGCACCTCTGGGCGTGCGGTCCAGCACGACGGGGCGAGCGCCCTCCTTACGCCCCCGCCCCGCCGGCACTCGGAAGTTCGCTTGGAAGAAAAGCTCACCGACTCTGTCGAGGCAAAGCGCACGTCCACAGAGGACGCGGGCACAGCCGGTGCACATGGGGCCCGTGGTGCCATACCCCCGGCGCACGTCCCATCCTTGTCCTACGGTGCTGCCGCTGCTCCGCGGCGGGAGGCTGTCGCGGGCAGACCAGAGCCGGTGACACACTCCGCACGCCGGGGCGAAGACGAGCCGATACGCGGCAAGGAACCGTTGAAACCTCTCGACCGACACTCACAGCCCTCCGCACGGCAGGAAAAGACCCCGGCCCCGGCGCAGGCGGCTCCTCCGAGCCAGCCAGTGGTTCCTGGGCCCCAGGCTCAGCTGCGGGAGCCTCTCGCCACGGAAGCCGCACCGGCCCGTGAGCACCATAGGTCGGCGCAGGGTTTTGAACCGCCAATTGAGGCGCCACGCTCGGGTCTGACTCCTGAGCCGTTGAAGAGCAAAAACGAGGGCCACACTGGCGCGAATGCCCCTGCAGAGCCGGTTGCGGAGCGAAGGTTCTCGGGGGTCCTACACGATTCTACCCCCGAGGCGCCAGGAAAGGTGCTGAAGACCAACGCAGCAGGTGTGGCGGTGACCCCACCGGCCAAGACGGATGGGGCGGGTGCGCCACCCGTGGCGGCGCGCGAGAAGCAGGAGCCGAAGGCCGGAAGCCCGCCTGGTGGATCGTCGCGGAGAGCGGCGAAGACTTTGTCGGAAAGTGAGAGGCCCGCGCGAGCTGAGCGCGACACCTCCCCCCCTGCACACAGCGAGCTGGCAAGAGAGGTTCCCAAGCGCGCAAGGGCCCCCATCGGACCCATCGTCGAAGTCGCCGCCGCCCAGGCCGTGGAGAACCCACCGCTCTCTGGGCCTCCGCTGCGGGCCGGTACCCAAGGGGCACCGAGTGAGGCGGCGGCATCCAAGCAGGCTGAAGTGCTCCTTGGCCCTCGGGCCCGCGTGAGGCAGCACATCGAGGCAGAGACCCCTCGGCAGGAGGGACTGGCTTCTCCTCACCAGCGACCTGATGAAGGAGCTGTCTTGGTCCCGCACGTGCAAGTGGCTGGTAGGTCGAAGCCTGAAGCGGATGCGCGCGGAGAGGCAAGGGAGAGGGCTGCGAGTCACCGCACCGGCCATGGGCCAGAGGGGCGGAGACCTGCGCAGGTGCCTTCCGACCGCTGGCTCTCCATGACAAGCCCAGCTAAGGCTTCCATCGGACTGGAGAGTGGGTCTGCGCCCGACGGCCGTGTTGCGGAGGTGCAGCGCGAGAGTGGCACCGCACGGCGCGGTGGCGAGGAGAAAGCAGCCGCCGTCAAGAAAGGGTCGAACCCCTTTAACCGCCTGGCAGGAACAGACACGAGTGAAACTGCGACCGCCTCCGATCCCCGCGTGGCACCGATGGCAGGCGGAGAGGTTGAGCATCTGACTCTGCGCCGGGCGCAAACGGGCCTGGACGGCGAATCTGCCTTCGTGCGTGTCCGCAACGACGGGCAGCCTGCAGCAAGACCACTACCCGCAGACTCGCTATCTACGCGCAGCTCTCGGGCGGCAGCTGTCCGACCTTCGGCAGGAGAGCAACGCACCGAAGCTCTGGGTGGAGACGGCCAATTACCCCAGGCTGTGACCTCGCCGCATGCGCTGCACGCCAGGCCTGTGGCCGAGGCGACTCTGCTCGCGCGCAGCCAGGACAAGGTGCACGGACAGCGCGCACCTGTCGAGACCTTGGCCCGCGAGGTGGCGGTGCACGTGCGGCTGTTGACGCAGACAGAAGAGACGCGCCTCAGCGTCGTCCTTGACCAAGCCGACTTGGGGCGCATCGCCGTGGACTTGCTCAAGCGCGACCAGGCGGTGACCGTTCATTTTCGCGTCGAGTCCGCGGAAACGGAAACCCTGCTCAAGTCATCGTTCGAGGACCTGCGTGCCGTCCTCAACGACCAGGGAGTTCAGGTGGGCGATTTGACCGTGGCAAGTGACCAACGCCAGGGGCAGGGATCCCCACAGCGACACAGTCCCGAGGAGCCAGGGCGATGGCCTCTGGGGACTGAGTTTCCACGGCCAGCCGCCCGTGCAGCAGAGCCACCCCGGCCCAGGACGGCGCGCTTTTTGGGCTACAACACGATGGAAATCATCGCCTGAAAGGAGGTGAGGAAGATGGCAAACGTGTCAGCGGTGCGAGGCGCCAGCACTCCGGTAACCAATAGCCTGAGCGGCCCAGGCGGCACTCTGGGCAAGGACGCATTCATGAACCTGCTGGTGACCCAGCTCCGCTACCAGGACCCGCTGCAACCCATGGAGAACACCGAGTTCATCGCCCAGCTGGCGCAGTTTAGTAGTCTGGAACAGCTCTGGTACATGAACGCCAACAGCCAGACGAACACGCTCCTACTGCAATCGCTGCAGAACACGGTGATGAGCGGCTTCCTGGATCGGGAAGTCTGGGCCAGTGGCGGCAGGCTCTGGCTACCAGAAGGTGGCGAGGTCGCGCTCCACTATACAGTAGCAGGCCCTGCCCAGGTCACGGTGGAAGTGCTCAACGCTGCCGGACAAGTGGTGCGCACGCTCCAGGTTCAAGCGCAGCAGTCCGGGGACCAGCAGTGTGCGTGGGACGGGAAGGATAGTACGGGCCAGCGCCTGGCCAGTGGGGCCTACTTCTTCAGGGTGAGGGCCGTAGACGACAGCGGTGCTCAGGTGAGTGCGACGCCCTACACGGTGGGCACGGTGACCGGGGTGCGCTTCAGCAATGGCAGCGCCCAACTCCTGCTCGGTGGGCTGGAGGTCAGCCCCTCCGATCTGGTGATGGTGCGCTGAGGACTGTAGCGAAAGGAGGTGATGAGATGCCCGATTATCTGCAGGGGGTTGACCAGCTGGCGGGCGTGGGGCGCATAGAGCCGTCGCCTGCACAGCGTCAAGCCCCGGGTGAACGCGCACAGGGCTCCACCTTTGCGCAGATGCTTGAGCAGGAGGTGCGCAAACGGGAGGAAGTGCGCTTTTCCCTCCACGCCTTAGAGCGATTGCGGCTGCGGAACATCCAGCTCAGCCAGCAGGAGGTGGAGACCCTTGGCGGTGCGGTGAGCAAGGTGGCGGAAAAAGGAGGGCGCGACTCGTTGGTGGTGATGAATCGCGTTGCCTTCGTGGTCAACGTGCCGACGCGCACGGTGATTACCGCCATCGACCAGGCGCACCTGCGTGACAGCGTGTTCACCCAGATTGACAGTGCCGTCATCGCATGAACCAGTGGGCTGGACCCCAACGGGGAGGCCCTGCGCTGCTGACCGACTGAGGCAGCGAAACAGAGGAAAGGAGCAACCACTATGATGCGTTCACTCTTTGCTGGGGTCTCTGGGTTGAAAAACCATCAACTCCAGATGGACGTCATCGGCCACAACATCGCCAATGTGAACACCGTTGGCTTCAAAGCGGGCCGAGTCACTTTCCAAGAAAGCCTTTCGCAAATGTTACGCGCAGCAACTCGTCCGACCGAAGAGTCCGGTGGGTTGAACCCCCTGCAGGTAGGCACCGGCATGACCTTAGGGTCAATTGATACCATCTTTACCCAAGGGAGCCTGCAGCCCACCGGCGTGATGACCGACCTGGCCATCCAGGGCGACGGTTTCTTCATCCTCAGTGATGGCGCACTGCACTACTACACGCGCTCCGGCACCTTCCAGGTGGACGCCAATGGCACCCTGGTGCACCCCAGCACCGGCTTCGTATTGCAGGGGGTGATGGCGGACGCCGACGGCAACATCCAGCCCAGCAGGCCGGTGCAGAACATCGTGTTGCCGTTTGGCCAGAAGGTGCCGGCGAGGGCCACGACGTTGGTCAGCTTCAGCTGCAACTTGGACGCGGACACGCAGGCGCTGGCGCAGGTCCTGGCCGGTGACCTATCCAGTCACGCGGTGCTTACCGCCACTGGCGCGCCGACAAGTCTGACCATCGTCGCCGGCACCAACGACACGCTCACCATCACCGTGGACAATGACGCAGGCGGCACGGTGACCAAGTCCCTCACTCTGACCGCCGGCACGTACGCTTCGGTGGACGACCTTGTGGCGGAAATCAACGCCAGGATCCGCGCGGACAACTCGCTGAATGGCGAGGTCATCGCCGAGTTGGCGTCGGTGGGAGGTGCCAGCGTGGTGCGGCTGCGCACCGTGGACAGCGGCGGAAGCTCAACGCAACTGGCCGCCAGCGGCAACGCCGCCACCAACCTCAAGTTGCCGGCGACCACTGCCACAGGTACCACTGCCGCCACCGCGATCAACTCCTTGCCGCAGGTGGTAACCGCCCTCACCGCCGGTGATACGATCAGGATTTCTGGTCTCAATCCCGACGGGACGGTAGCCAACGGCACCTACACCTACGCTGCCGGCGATACGGTGCAGGACCTGTTGGATGCCATCAACGCCGTGTTGGTCGGCGCCTCGGCCAGCATGGACAGCGAAGGGCGACTGCTGGTGACGGACAACACTGCGGGCAGTTCTCAGACCAATCTGTCCCTGACACTGGACGATGCGGATAGCTCCGGTAGCGTGTTCCGCATGCCGCAGCTCAACATCTACCAGGAAGGCCGCGATGCGGGCACCCACACGGCCAGCATCGACGTCTACGACAGCCTGGGCCAGACGCACAACCTGGCGGTGATTTTCACCAACATCTCCACCCCTTCCAACCCGAACCGCTGGTCGTGGGAGGTGGTGGTGGACGACGGCAAGATCACCCCGACTTCCGGGAGCAAGGGGACGGTGAGTTTCAACGCAGACGGCAGCTTGCTGGTGTTCAGCAGCAACGACGGTCAACCGCTCTCCTTCAATCCTGGTAACGGGGCCGACACCGTGACCATAACGCTCGACGCCGGACAAGGCAACGGCTTTGCCGGCATCACGCAACTCAGATCGGTGTCGACGACCGTAGCCAAATCGCAGAACGGCTACGGCATGGGTGACCTGCAGTCCATTGCCTTCGACGAGAGTGGACGAATCACCGGTCAGTTCAGCAATGGAGTGTCCAAGGTGCTGGCGCAGGTGATCCTGGCCAGATTCAGTAACCCTGCGGGGCTGGTGCACGCCGGCAACAACCTCTACCTTGAGACCGCCAACAGCGGCAACGCGGTGAAGGGGACGGCTGGCACCAATGTGGCCGCAACCATAACCCCAGGGGCGTTGGAGATGTCCAACGTCGACCTGGCCGCGGAGTTCACCGACCTGATCATCGCGCAGCGTGGTTTCCAGGCCAATGCGCGCGTGATCGCCACCTCAGACACGATACTGGACGAAATTGTGAGACTGAAGCGGTAAGCAGAGGGAGAGGGTGGGGCCTTGGGGCCCCACCCAACCTCGCAAAGTAGTCTACATCCAGGCAGAGACTCAGGAGACAGGTAGAAGAAACATGGACGTTGCGACCATAATCGGCATCGTCTTTGGCTTCGCGATGGTCGCCTTCACCATTGCCACTGGTGGTGCGCCCAAGTTCTTTCTTGACCCCAAGTCCATTCTCATCGTCTGGGGCGGCACAGCGGCGGCCCTTTTCATCAATTTCCCCATGGCCAAGGTGCTGGGGGTCATCAAGGTCGCTAAGCGGGCCTTCATGCATAAGCTGCCTGAAAACGTCGATGTCATCGCCACGCTCGTGCGCCTCAGTGCCAAGGCCCGCATGGAAGGACTGTTGGCTTTGGAATCAGATTTGGAAAAGATCGAGGACGAATTCCTCAAGAAAGGGGTTCGCCAGCTGGTGGACGGTGTCGATCCCGAACTGGTGCGCGCGCTGCTGACCACTGAGCTGGTCAGCCTGGAGGAGCGGCATGCCGTGGGTCAGCGCATCTTCAACGCAGCCGCAAGCTATGCTCCCGCATTTGGCATGTTGGGTACCCTCATTGGCCTGATTTCGATGTTGTCGCGCCTCAACGACCCAACCAAAATCGGCGTGGGCATGGCCGTAGCCCTGGTCACTACCTTCTGGGGCGTGGTGCTCGCCAACCTGGTCTTTCTGCCCATAGCCGGGAAGCTGAAGACACGCTCAGAACAAGAAGTCCAGCAGCGGGAGCTCATCATCGAAGGGATCGCTTCCATCCAGGCCGGGGACAATCCGCGCATCTTGAACGAGAAGCTCTTGGCGTTCCTCGCTCCACAACTGCGCAGCAGTGCCGACACGCTGGAAAAAGCTGGCCTCGGCGCCAAGCAGAAGGCGGCAGCATGATCGCACGGAAGAAGAAAGAAGAGGAAGCGGTAGGCGCGCCGTGGATCACGTCCTACGGCGACATGATGTCGCTGCTTCTTTGTTTCTTCATTCTCATTGTCTCCTACTCTGTTGTTGAACTGGTCAAGTTTAAGCAGGCCATGGGCTCGTTGCGCGGCTCCTTGGGCGTGCTCTCTGAGGAAGAAGGCCGCAGAGTAGTGAAGACCTCGACCCCTTCGACGGTTGATCGCTCGGTCATGAGAAAGGACCTACTTGTCATCAACATGCCCGGCAAGAAGATGGTCACCTTGCAGGCCAAGGAGATCGCAGGAGTGGGGGTCTTTCTTCTTGCCACAGGGGTGCGTTTTCGTATCGTCGATCCATTGTTGTTTGAGCCTGGCCAGGTGACGCTCAAGCCGACGGCTCACCAGATTCTCCACGACATCGCCGACATGGTGCGGGAGATCAACTGTGAAGTGCGCGTGGAGGGGCACACGGACGACTCCCCCACCGGCGGCAGCCCATACAAGTCCAACTGGGACCTTTCTGCGGCGCGCGCCTTGGCAGTCGTGGAGCACCTGGTGTACCAGGAGCGACTCGATCCCACGCGGGTGTGGCTGGCCGGGTTCGCAGAGAACCGCCCAGTGGCCCCCAACGACACGCCCGAGAATCAGGCGAAGAACCGACGAGTGGAAATCTTCCTCAACTGGGAGTCAACCTACGGGAGCGAGGGTGGCTTCAAATAGCCTGATCGAGGACAGGTAACGAAGGAAACAAGGACTATGAATGCACCAGATGGCGGCGATGAGTTGATCCTGGAGCAGCGAGGCGGGGTCCGCGCCGGCAGCGACGCCGACCCCGAGGTTCCCAAGACCGGGAAGGGCAAGGGTCTGGTGAGCAAACTGCTCATAGGATTAGGGTTGTTGGGGCTGCAGGCGGGCCTTGCGTATGCAATAATGATGCTGGTGGTGCTCCCCGCAGCGCAGAAGCGGGCGAGCGCACCCCAAGTGAAGCAAGAAACCGTACAGCCCGCCAAGGAAGAGAAGAAGAATCGCCAGACCCCGGCCGAGTCTGTGCCCCAGTCCTTGGCAGACATGCGCATCGAATCTCTGTTCGCGCTCGAGGACGTGGTGATCAACCCTGCATTCTCCGGCGGAGAACGCTACTTGGTGTTGTCGCTGGTCTTCATCTCGGACACCAAGGAGACGCAAAAGGAGATCGAACAGAAGTTGCCGCTCATCCAAGATAACTTGAACACACTCCTGTCGCAGAAAGGGGTGTGGTGGTACTCGAACTCGGAGAACCGAGAGGCATTGCGGGAGGAGATCCGCGTGGCAGTCAACGAACTCCTGCGCACGGGTAAGGTTACGCGGGTGCTCTTCACCAAGTACGTCATTCAATAGGCGGCGGAAGGCATGGTACCAGGAACTGGTCATCCCCGACGCGGGCATCGTGTAGGCGCGGAGAGCGTTGTGCAAGAAGGGGGCCGCGGCCGGACCAAGCAGGCGATCCCCTACGATTTCAAGCACCCGGGTCGTCTGACCAAGGACCAGCTGCGGGGCATACAAACCATTCACGAGAACTTTGCCCGCGCGCTTTCGACCTACTTGACGACCTTGCTGCGGACGGTGGTGGACGTGCGTTTCATGGGCGTGAACCTCTTTGCATTTGCCGAGTTTGTCGACTCGTTGCCTGACCCCGACTGCGTGTGGGTCTTCTCCCTGCCCACCTTGGAAGGGAAGGGGATGCTCGAGATCAGCCCCAACATGGTCTTGCTCATTGTCGAGCGCTCCTTCGGCGGTCAGGCTTCAGGCGAACTCCCGCAACGCCCCATTACCAGCATCGAACAGAAGGTGGCGGAGCGAACCGTGGAGCGTTGTCTTGATCTCTACCGCCAGGCCTGGGAGAGAGCCGCTACCCTCACCATCAAGCTGGAGAGCTTCGAGGCTGACCCGCGGTTGGCGCAGATCGCCTCGGCAAGCGAGACGTGCCTGCTCTTTTCCTGGGAAGTTGTGGTCAAGGAGGCCAGCTTCGGCCTCAACATCTGCCTGCCGCTCTTTGTCCTTGACCCTCTGCTGCGGCAATTGGCCACTCAGAACTGGTTGACGGTGTCGGCCAAGCGGAGCACTCCCGAGACCAAGCGACAGATCGGCGAGCTGCTCGAGACCACTACCATGGCCGTGCGCGTATTCCTGGGCCGCACGAGCATCACCCTCAAGGAACTCTTAGATCTGCAAGTTGGCGACGTCTTAGTGCTGGATCAGAAAATCAATGAGGGCCTGCTCGTGGAAGTGAACGGGGCAAAACTCCTCATGGGCAGGGCGGGTGTAGTGGGGCGGAGCAGAGCGGTGCAAATCATCGACTGGATTGACAACGAGGTGTAATGGCCATGGATGCAAGGGACGCCAGTTTCCGAGACCTCATTGGCAAGTTGGCCGAGGCCAGTACAGCGCAATTGACGGCCATCAGCAGCGTGCCGGTGCAGCTGGCCGTCAGCGATGTCGGGGGGTTTGACCCGCGCGTGGTGCGCGGGACCTTCTCTGGCCCGCCGCTGACCGTGCAGGTTGAATGGGCAGGGCAGGACTTGGGCGCGCTGATCTTTGTGGACCGGCAGTTCTTCTTGCAGGCAGCCGCTTTGATCACCGGCAAGGAGGCGCCACTCGATCCTGAGGACCGCGGCGACCGCGCTGAGCTGGAAGGGATCTTCCGGCTGTCGTTGGACGCAGCAAGCGAGGCGCTGCGCGAACTCAGCGGCGGAGACGTCCAGTTTGGCCCCTTGCATTTGCTGAGCGAGGCTTCTCCGGATGTTGGCGCCTTGACCGGCTTCAGCATGGCCTCCTTGGACGTATCCGTTGGCGAACTCGCTTCCCGCATCATCTGTCTTGCTTCGCCGCAGATGGTGGCAGACCTGTTGGGAAACGTCCAGGTGGATGCATCCGATCAGGAGGCGGCGCAGGGAGCCGAACAGGTGCGCGTGCGCCCGGGGGCTTTTGCGCCGCTTGAGGATCGGACTTACACGGTGGGCAGTGCCCGTAGCCTGGACCTCCTCATGGATATCGAGCTGCCGGTCTCGGTGGAACTTGGTCGGGTGAACATGACGATTCGCAGCATCTTGGGGCTCGGCCCCGGTGCGGTCGTTGAGCTTGACAAGTTTTCTGGTGAGCCCGTGGACCTGCTGGTGAACAATAAGAAGTTTGCCGAAGGAGAGGTGGTGGTGGTTGACCAGAACTTTGGCGTGCGCATCACCGCGTTGGTGGGTGCAGCCGAGCGCTTGAATGCGGCGCGGGAAGGGAGGTCAGAATGAAGCAATCTCCGGGGCGCAGACTGCGCAGGATGCTCTTGGCCAGTTCGGCTGTCGTTTTGGTGGGCGCTACCGCCGTCGTGGCCCTGCAAGGATTCGACACCCAAGCTACCTCGCCAGGCGGCCACCTCCGTCTGGCCGAGGGAACCGCACCGGGCCCGAACATGGGGATGCTGCTCCTGCGCACATTGCTTGCGCTTGGCCTGCTGGTGGCAATCATCTCTTTGGGTGCCTACGGGATTCGCCGCCTGGCCGGGCGGAACACCGCTGGTGCGCCTTCTTCGAAGATGCAAGTATTGGGCTCGGTCTTCCTTGGCCCCAAGCGGGCACTGTACGCAGTGCACACCTCGGACCGCGTGCTCATCATTGGTGTCACCGAGGCGCAGATCAGCCTGCTCACCGAAATTGCTGACCCGGAGAAGGTGGCAGCCTTTGTCGCCGGCACGACCAAGGTGCCGGCAGGGCGCCCATTCGCCTCGTACCTCAACAGTCTGTTACGGGGTTCCCATGTCGCGACGTCGTAGGAGAGTGCGGCGCCGGACCTCTCGCCGGCGGCTGCTGGTGCTCGCGGTGGCCTGCCTCACACTGCTCGTCCTGGTGGCAGGCGTGGCCGCGCAGGACCTGGGCATCCCCAAGATTAGCGTCACTCTGGACCGTGCCCAGAAGCCGGGCGAGGTGGCGGTGTCTTTGCAGATACTGCTTTTCCTGACGCTCCTCTCGTTGGCGCCTGCTTTCGTGATCATGGTGACTTCCTTCACGCGCATCGTGGTCATCCTGTCGTTCTTGCGCCATGCCCTGGGCACGCAACAGGCACCGCCTACGCAAATCCTCGTCGGGTTGGCGTTGTTCCTCACGGTGTTCATCATGAGTCCGGTGTGGAACGACATCAATCGCGACGCCTTGCAGCCGTACATGCGCGGCGAACTGCCGCAGAAAGAAGCCTTCCACAAGGCCGTGGAGCCGCTCCGCGACTTTATGTTTCGCCAGACTCGGGAAAAAGACCTGGCCTTGTTCGTCAGCTTGGCGAAGATGGAGAAGCCGGAAAGCCGTGCCCAGGTGCCCACGCATGTGCTCTTACCGGCGTTTGTCATCAGCGAGCTGCGTATCGCCTTTCAGATTGGGTTTCTCTTGTACGTTCCCTTTCTGCTCCTGGACCTGGTCATTTCCAGCCTACTCATGTCCATGGGCATGCTGATGTTGCCGCCGGTGATGATTTCCTTGCCCTTCAAACTGCTGCTCTTCGTCCTGGTGGACGGCTGGAATTTGATCGTTGGCTCGATTGTGGCTGGTTTTGCATAGAGGAGGTCTGCGGATGACCGAGGAGTATGTCCTTCACATCGCCTATCAGATGTTCTACACTGCGTTGTTGCTGGCCGCACCGGTTCTGCTGGCGGGCCTCATCGTGGGCGTGGCGGTGGGCATGTTGCAGGCGGTGACCCAGGTGCATGAAATGACGCTGACCTTTGTACCCAAGATTTTGGCGGCGGTGGTTGCGCTCATCGTCTTCATGCCATGGATGTTGCGCGCGCTCATCGGGTTTACCTTGCGCCTGTATGGCCAGCTGCCCATGTTGAGCAGGTGAATGGGTTCGTGGTCGAGCTGAAGCTCAACGAGCTGTTGTTGGCCTTTGTGGCCTTGGCGCGCATCGCCACGGTGGTGGCAATCTACCCTCTCTTCGGCCATCAGAGCGTGCCGACGGCGACCAAGGTTGGGCTGTCGCTCCTGCTGACCGCGTTGCTCTTTCCCTCGCTGCGAGGGGCACACGCCGCGTTGCCCGTGCAGGTGGTGCCGCTCCTTTTGGTGCTCGCCAAGGAGGTGCTGATAGGCATGGCCATAGGGTTCGTGGCAGCGATGCTCTTCGCGGGGGTGGAACTCGGCGGGACGTTGGTGGGCATGCAGATGGGCCTGGCCATCGTCACGACCATCGATCCGCAGACCCGCGAGCAGGCATCGTTGATCGGACAGGCGCAGCAGTTGGTTGCTCTGTTGCTTTTCTTAGTTATCGACGGCCACCACTTCCTGCTCAGGGCACTGTTCCATAGCTTCGACGCCCTGCCGATTCTTGGCGGTTCGCTGAGCGGCGGTGTGGTGGAAAAGGTGGTGCGCATGGCCGGTGGCATCTTCAGTGCTGGCGTGCGCATTGGCGCCCCGGGTATTGTCGCGCTCTTGCTGACGACGGTGGCGCTGGGAGTTCTGGCGCGCACGGTGCCCCAGATGAACGTGTTCTTTGCGGCGTTGCCTGCGAACATCGCCATTGGGCTGCTTGTGTTGGCGCTATCCATCCCGGTCTTTGCGGTGGCCTTCAGGAAGCTCTTTGCAGAGTTCCAGCTGGACCTGTTGGCCTTGTTGAGGCTCATGTAGCGGCGGCCGTACTATGCCCGAGTGGTCTTTTCAGGACAGGACAGAACCGGCAACTCCCAAGCGGCGACGCGAAGCCAGGGAGAAAGGCAATGTCCCACGCAGTGTGGAGGTCAATTCAGCCCTGATTCTCCTTGTCGGCGTCGCGGCACTGTGGGCAACGGGTGGGCTTTTCGTGAACCAATTGAGCAGAGTCACCAAGACGGTGCTCGGAGGAATGGCGGGCATCGAGCTGACGCCGGAATCTCTGCCGACCCTGGCCTTGGCCGGGGCAGAAGCAGCCTTTGCCATGATGGCCCCGATTGTTCTTGTCTTGATTGTGGTCGGTCTGCTGGCCAACGCGGCGCAGGGGGGGCTGGTGCTGTCCACCGAGCCTCTCACACCACGGCTTGCCAAGATCAGCCCTGTGCGTGGGCTGCAGCGCATCTTCTCTACGCGCTCTGGGGTGGAGTTGGCCAAGGGGTTGTTCAAGCTGCTCGTGGTGGCGGTGATTGGTTTTGCCACCATGCACGCGCATTTTCGCGAACTCTTTCCCCTGGTGGAGCAGGGAGCCGGGCAGATCATGTCCTTTACGGCGCGGGTGGCGTTCGACGTAGTGTTTCGGGCAGCCTTGGCCCTGTTGGTGATGGCGGTGTTCGACTTTGCGTATCAGCGCTATGAGTGGGAGAAGAATCTGCGCATGACCAAGGAAGAGGTCAAGGAGGAGTACCGGCAGACCGAGGGCGATCCCCTGGTCCGAGCGCGCATCCGCAGCCTGATGCGTGAGCGGAGCCGCAAGCGCATGATCGCCAGCGTGCCCAAGGCCGATGTCGTGATCACCAACCCGGTGCACGTGGCCGTGGCATTGATGTACCGCGTGCACGAGATGGCCGCGCCGAAAGTGGTGGCCAAGGGGGCCAGGCGCATCGCCGAGAAGATCAAGGAGGTGGCGCGCCAACATGACATCCCCATCGTCGAAAACCCCTGGCTGGCGCAGATGCTGTTCAAGAAGACCCAGGTCGGACAGGAGATCCCCCTGGAGCTTTACCAGGCGGTTGCCGAGATTCTTGCCTATGTCTATCGGCTCAAGAGCGGGCTCTACAGCAGAGCCTATGGCAAGCGAACCCTGTAGGAGGCTCTCTTAGATGGCTTCACCTCTGCGCTCCCTGGGAAGCAACGGCGACATCATCCTTGCGGTGGGCGTGGTGGTCATCCTGATCGTCATGATTTTCCCCCTGCCCACGCCGCTCATGGACTTTCTTCTGGCCATGAACATCGCCCTGGCCTTGACCATCCTGCTGGTGTCGATGTACATCACGCAGCCGTTGCAGTTCTCCGTTTTCCCTGGGTTGCTGCTGGTGGTGACCCTGTTTCGCCTGTCATTGAACGTGGCGACCACCCGCCTCATCTTGGGCAACGCCTTCGCCGGGCAGGTGGTATCGGCCTTTGGCAACTTTGTGGTGAAAGGTAACTACGTTGTCGGCCTCATCATCTTCCTGATTCTGGTGATCATCAACTTTGTGGTCATCACCAAGGGTGCCGGGCGCATCGCCGAAGTGGCGGCGCGCTTCACTTTGGATGCGATGCCTGGCAGGCAGATGGCGGTGGACGCCGACCTCAACGCCGGGCTCATCGACGAGGCTGAGGCGCGGCGCCGGCGCGATGAGATCAGCCGGCAGGCCGACTTTTACGGGGCAATGGACGGCGCCAGCAAGTTCGTGCGCGGCGACGCGGTCGCCGGTCTGGTGATTACTTTCCTCAACATTGTCGGTGGCATCATCATCGGCCTAGCGCAGATGAAAATGAGCATCGGCGAGGCGCTGCGCACCTACACCGTGCTCACCGTGGGCGACGGGCTGGTGTCGCAGATTCCGGCGCTCATTATCTCCACCGCCGCGGGCATCGTGGTCACCCGCACCGCCTCGGAGTCGAATCTTGGCCGCGAGGTGGTCACGCAGATCTTCTCCAACCCTCGCGCCATCTTCGTCACTTCGGGAGTGCTGTTGTTCTTGGCGATTGCCCCTGGGCTACCGACTGTGCCGTTTCTGCTGATGGCAGGGGCCACGGGGTTCATAGGCTACAGGGTCAGTGCCGCGCAGCGCCAGGCGGCGGCAGTGAGCGCCGAGCCCAAGAGGCCCGTTGAGCCGGAGAAGGAGGTCGAAGAATATCTCCGCGTGGACCCCTTGGAATTGGAGATCGGCTATGGCCTGATTCCTCTGGTTGACCCGGAGCAGGGCGGCGACATCCTGAACCGCATCGCGCAGATGCGCAAGCAGTTCGCCATGGAGGTGGGCCTGGTCTTGCCGCCGATCAGAATCAGGGACAACATTCAGCTGAAGCCGAACCAGTATGTGATCAAGGTGCGGGGCGAAGAGGTGGCGCGCCACGAACTCATGCTCAGTCGCCTGTTGGCGCTCAACCCAGGCACCGCCAGTGAGGAGGTGGAGGGCATCAAGACCGTGGAGCCGGCTTTCGGACTCAAGGCGAAATGGATCGAGCCCTCCAAGCGCGAGCAGGCCGAAGTGGCAGGGTACACGGTGGTGGAGCCGCCGGCGGTGCTCATCACGCACATGATGGAGGTGTTGCGCACCCAGGCGCACCGCATTCTGGGCCGCCAGGAGGTGAAGAACCTGCTCGACACCTTGAAGAAGGACCATCCCGCAGTGGTGGAGGATCTGATCCCCAACCAGCTCAGTCTGGGCACGGTCGAACGTGTCCTGCAGAATCTGCTGAAAGAGGGCGTGCCGATCCGCGACCTGGTGACGATACTCGAGACGCTGGCCGACTATGCGCCGATGATAAAAGACGTCGACACCTTAACCGAGCTGGTCCGGCAGAGCCTTGGGCACGTGATTGCCCGCAAGTGTCAGGATGAGGACGGCGTGGTACGGGCCATCACCCTTGACCCGGAGATTGACGACTTGATCAGGAAGATGAGCGAAGACATGAAACGCGGGGCGGCCGTCGACTTGGGCACTGGCGTGGCCCTGCCGCCCGACACCTTGCGGCAGCTCTATCGCGCCGTGACCAGCGAAATCGAAAAAGTTGTCGCGCAAGGGCGGCAACCGGTCATCGTTACTTCCCCGCAGTCACGCATCTATTTCCGCAGGCTCATCGAGCCGGTGTTGCCCAACGTGGCGGTGGTGTCGTTTGCGGAGCTCCCCGCCTCGGTGAACGTCGAGTCGATTGGAACAGTGAGGCTCAGGCATGATCGTGAAGCGGTACCGAGCCCGGTCGGTGCATAGAGCGCTCGCCCAGGTAAAGGCGGAACTGGGCGAAAACGCCGTCATCTTGAAAACCTACAAGGTGCCGAAGCAGGGCATCCTTTCTTGCCTGTACCCGGAGGAGGTCGAGGTTGTCGCCGCGATCGAGGACCCCGCAAAGGCAGCCCAGCTCCACCAGAAACAGGAAGGCTCCAGCCCGCGCGATAGGTGCCAGAGCTTCGACCGCTTCATGTCCCTGTCGGCCGAGCTATGTCTGCAGGTGGACTCTGGCAACGGGGCCCCGGGGCGAAATGCTGTAAACCGGCCAGAGAGCGGCGCAGCGCCTCAGCAGGCGCGCTCCGTGCAGCGGCCGCTTGTCCCCGACTCTGTTCTGGCCAGGGAGCGCACGGCGTTGGTCAGGAGCGGCGTCCACCCAAGGATAGCGGCGCGCTTGGTGCGCACGGCAGCCTACACCCTTGGCGGCGATGAGCCGGCCAGCTGCGAGCGACTCCGCGAGCGCATCTTGCTGCAGATTGCCGGACTCATTCGCACGGCCGGTCCGCTCAATTGCCGGAGCGGCACGCCAAAAGTGGTGGCCTTCGTCGGCCCCACCGGAGTGGGCAAGACCACCACTCTTGCCAAGTTAGCAGTGAGCGGCAAGTACCACTACAAGAAAAAGATTGCCCTGATCTCGGCCGACACCTATCGCATGGCAGCTTTGGAGCACCTGAACACCTTCGCCGGCATCGCGCAATTGCCCATGAGTGCCGTGTACACGCCGGAGGAGCTGCGCGCTGCCATTGACTCGCACCGGGCGTGCGACCTCATCCTGATCGACACCGCGGGCCGCGGGCAGAGCGATGAGGAGCACATCGCCGAATTGAAGCAGATTCTCCAGGCTGTGCAAGGCGTGGAGGTGCACCTGGTGCTGCCGGCCAATATGAAGGGTGCCGACCTTGTGGCCAATGCGCGGCGCTTCGATGCCCTGCCGGTGCACAACCTGATCGTGACAAAGGTGGACGAGACCAGGACGCTGGGGTCGTTGCTCAATGTGCTGGGCAAGATCGGCAAGCCCATTTCCTACATCACCACGGGACAGAGCATCCCCGAGGACATTGAGCTGGCCAATCCGCAACGGCTGGCGCGCATGATGGTGAGGTGGTGAACAATGCGGCGCGAACAGTTAGCGACAGTGCGCGAAATCGTCCGCCACTCCCAAGAGACCGTGTGCAGGCTGATGGCAGTGGGCAGCGGCAAAGGGGGTGTTGGCAAGACAAACGTGGCCATCAATCTCAGCCTGGCCCTGGTGCAATTGGGGAAGAAGGTCTTGCTGGTCGATGCCGACCACAGTTTGGCCAACATCGATCTCCTCCTGGGGGTGACAGCTCCCAATAGCTGGCAGGAGGTCATGCTGGGTGAGAAGAACCTCGAGCGAGCGCTCTTTCACTACGACGGTGGCCTCGTGGTCCTTCCCGGGAGCACGGGATTGAGCGAGCTGTACGCGGGGCAACCGTCCCCGGCACGCTGGCTGATGGAGCAGCTCGGGCCGCTGCGCCGGCACCACGACTTTGTCATTCTCGACACGGCGGCAGGCCTGACCATGGAAATCGTCGAAGTGCTGGTCTGCACCGACGAGGTGCTGGTGGTGACGACGCCTGAGCCCACGGCCATCAACGACGCCTATGCGCTGGCGAAGGTCCTGCACCATGCGCGGCCCGAGCTGCCGTGGCGGCTGCTGTTGAACATGGTGGAATCGCGGCAGGAGGCAGATGAGGTGTGGGAGAGGTTTGCGCTGGTGGTGCGGCACTTCCTCGGTCGCGAGATTGCCTATGCGGGCCACGTCATCGCCGATTGGAGTGTGCCGCAGGCGGTCAAGCGGCAGCGCCCCCTGCTGCTTGAGTATCCAGTGGCTGCGGCCTCAGAATGTATTCGCGAGGTGGCGCGGAGGCTGGTGCACGCGCCGCTCTCGGCTGCCGGAGGAAATATCCAATGCGCCATCTGATTGTCGCGCTGGCAGCGTCGCTCGCGTTCCTGACCATCGTCATGTGCGTGTTCGGCGGCGTCTCGTTCTCGACAATGATGATGCGGGCGGCCGTGGTCGGTGGGGTGGCGCTGGTGGTGGGGTTCATCGTGGTGAGCATATGGGTGGCCTTCTCCCTGGTGGGCACACGCAAGGAAGCGCCGCCGGCGGGGCAGACTATCCCAACGAGCCAATCGACTGACAAGAGCCCCGGGCGTTGAACTTAGGGAAGTGGGACGAAGGTGGTGAAGGGCAGAGGTTCCCAAATCGTCGCCAGATACGCGACTGCAGAGCAGCTCTCCGAGCGCGAGCGGTGTATCCTCCGTTATCTGCCGCTGGTGAAGCGGGTCATCGGCCGGATGTTCGCCACGCTGCCTTCCTTTGTCGATCGCAAGGAGCTGTTTCAGGCCGGGGTCGTGGGGCTCATCCAGGCCATCGACCAGTACGACCCCTCGGTGGGCACAAAGTTGGAGAGCTATGCCATACCACGCATTCGTGGGGCGATTCTGGACAGCCTGCGCGAGATGGACTGGGCGCCGCGTTCCTTGCGCCACAAAGCATCGCTCATCGAACGGGCTATCGACCACCTGTGCGCCAAGCTTGGGCGGTCGCCCTCGGAGGAAGAGATCGCTAAAGAGCTTGGAGTGGACCTGGAGCGGTATCGCACCATGCTGGGGGAGGTGAGTGCGGCGCACTTGCTCTCCTTGGATCACCCCTTCTGGGAAACAGAGGAAGCCGAATGGGTGGACGAGGAGGTGCGGCTGAGCGATCCTGCGGCGCACATCGACGAGCAGGTGGACCGCCAGGGGTTGCAAGAGAGAGTAGTGGCGCTGCTGCGCGCCCTGCCCGAGCGTGAACGGCTTATCATGGTGCTCTACTACTACGAGGAGCTGACTTTCAAGGAGATTGCCGCGATTTTGGGGGTCACCGAGTCGCGGGTCTGTCAGCTTCACACGCAGATTGTCTTGAGCATCCGCAGCCAACTGCGGAGGGATGAGCGGATGAGCACATAGGGGAGCAAACTATGGCCGACTCTCTGGACAATGCCCGTCCCCTGGCGCCGCTGCCGGCCGACACCGACTACCGCGTCATGCCCAGGGTGCGCGAGCAAGACCGGGAACGTCGCTTCGACTCCCTTTTCCAGGAACGACAAGGGAATCGCAAGGAGCCAGAACGGGAACTGGAGCAGACGAGCCCTGCGGAGGTTGACACCTTCGAGCGGCACGACGCCGCGCCGCTCACTTCGCAAGGTGAGGCAGGCAAGGAGAGCAAGAGCCACTTGGGACAAAACCTGGACATTTCGGCATAAGGCAGGAGCGCATATGATCAAGGGATTCGAGTACTCCACAGAAGGGATGAACGCCACGATGTTGGTGCAGGACATCATCGCCAACAACTTGGCCAACGTGAGCACCACAGGCTTCAAGAGCGGGAAGCTATTCATCTCTCTGCTGGAGCAGGCGGACGCCAGCGCCCAGTTGCAGGAGAAAGAGGGCTTCGATCTCAGCCAGGGCGCCCTGAAAAAGACCGACAACCCGTGGGACCTCGCCCTCGAAGGCCCTGGGTTCTTCGTGGTGCAGTCGGCGCGGGGCACATTCCTCACCAGGAATGGCGCGTTCGCTCCTGATGCAGAGGGCTACCTGGTCACCCAAGATGGTTCTTTTGTTTTGGGAGAGCGCGGGCGCATCCTGGCAGGCGAAGGGGTCACCATCGGCCAGCAGGGCGAGGTGATGAAGGATGGGGTGCAAGTGGATCGCCTGCGCATCGTGCATTTTGCCGACGCCCGCGTCATCGAGCGCCACGGCCAGGGCCTGTTCGTCGTGGCGGTCGACGTCTCGCCCACAGAACCCCCGGCTGAGACGCGGGTGCATCAGGGCTACCTGGAGCAGTCCAACGTCGACCCGCTGCGGGAGATGGTGGCGATGATGTATGCCTTCCGTCTGTTCGAGGCCGACGCCAAGGCGCTGAAGAGTCAGGATGACACCCTTGGCCGCGCCGTCAACGAAGTGGCGCAGGTCAAGTAACCGAAAAGGCAAGAAAGGAGTTGGGCAATGAACCGCGCGATGCACGCCGCTGCTACAGGAATGAATGCGCAGCAGCTCTACATCGACACCATAGCGAACAACTTAGCCAACGTGAACACCACCGGGTACAAGAGGAGCAAGGTGGAGTTTCAGGACCTGCTCTACGAGACGATTCGGCCGGCCGGAGCGGTGACCACTTCCGGGGTGGAGACGCCGGTGCAGCTGCAGGTGGGGTGTGGTACGCGACCGGTGGCCACGCCCCGCATCTTCACCCAGGGCGACCTCACCTCTACCGGCAATGCCTTGGACCTGGCCATCCAGGGGGATGGCTTTTTCCAGATTCACCGTCCGGATGGAGTGACCGTCTACACGCGGGATGGGTCGTTCAAGGTCTCGGCGGATGGGAAACTCGCTACGGCGGCCGGCTATGTGGTGCAGCCAGAGATCAGCCTCCCTCTGGAGACGCAGAGCGTGCACATTGGCCGAGACGGCACAGTCACCGTGACGGTAGCAGGGAGCAGCGAGCCTTACGAGGTTGGCCAGCTGGAGCTCGCCCGCTTCATCAATCCTGCCGGGTTGAAGAGCATCGGCGACAATCTCTACGAGATGACCGTTGCCTCCGGGGAGCCGATCCTTGGCACGCCACAGAGCGAGGGCTTCGGCGAGGTGCTGCAGGGCTATTTGGAGGCCTCCAACGTGGAAGTGGTTGAGGAGATGGTGAGCATGATCGTCGCGCAGCGTGCCTACGAAATCAACTCCAAAGCGATCCGCACCGCCGACGACATGCTGGGCATCGTTACCAACCTGAAACGGTAAGGCCATGTCCCGGCGATTCCGCCACATCACTTGCTGGCTTGTGGTCCTCCTAGGGGCCGCCATCTGGGGACAGGAGGCGGGCCCCTGTCAGGTGGGTGCCGAGCAAATCGTTCGCCAAGCGATTGCTGAGTACGTGATTAAAGCGCGGCAAAATCCGGCAGAAGAGCTTGAGGTCAGCTGCGGGGTTGTTCCAACTGCGCTGCAGAATGCAGTGAAGGCAGCCGATAGCCTCCGCGTGTGGCCCGCCAACGGCGACGCCGACCTTTGTGGCAAGGTCATCTTTTCCATTGCGGCGCAAAGGAATGGCGAGGTCATCGGGCAGGGGCATGTGTTAGCCACGGTGCAGGTTTTTACCGAGGTGGCGGTGACCCGTCGGCGTCTGGACCGAAATGAGATGCTTTCCGTGGCGGAAGTGGGACTTGAGCGGCGCGAGCTCACCCAGATCAGAGGAACCCCGGTGTGCAGCCTTGCCGAGGTGCTGGGCAAGCGCACCCGGCGCATCGTATCTGCCGGCCAAGTTCTGCGCCGTGAGGACATCGAGCTTCCGCCGGTGGTCAGGCGGGGCGAGGTGGTGACCCTGCTGATGACCACCAAGAACCTGAGCGTGAGCTTGAAAGTCACCGCTCTGCAGGACGGGGCAATGGGCGAGCGCATCGCCGTCAGGTCAGAGGATGGCAAGCGCTACGCTGCCGAAGTGAAAGAACCAGGCCTGGTCCTCCTCAGGCCATAAGATGGGAGAAAGGCTATGCGAAGACTTCTGTTTGCCATGACTGTGGGTGTCTCGCTCCTCGCCTTGCGAGCGACTCCCTCATCGGCGCAGGTGGGTCTTGGCAACTCCCTTTATGCAGACCACAAGGCCCACCGCGTCGGTGACATCATCACCGTCTTGGTGGTGGAGGAGGCGGTTGCCTCCAGCAAGGCCAGCACGTCTACCGACAAGAATACCGGCGTCGAAGTCGACGTGCGCGGCGGGATGAAGGAGAAGAGTTTTCTGCCGCTCCTGGGGATTCGTGGCGGAGCCGGCAACGATTTTTCCGGTAAAGGCCAGACTGAGCGGCAGGGCGTGCTCAAGGCGCGCATCAGCGCCACCGTCGTCAACGTGCGAGAGAACGGTGATTTGGAGATCGAGGGGAGCCGGGAGGTGGTGGTCAACGGCGAGCGCGAACTGACCACCATTAGAGGCGTCGTCCGCCCCAGTGATATCTCCACACAAAACACCGTGTATTCGTACAACGTGGCAGAAGCGCAAATTGCCTACAAAGGAAGTGGCGCGGTGCATTCTGGGCAAAAGCCCGGCTACATAGCGCGCCTACTCAATTGGTTGTTCTGAACTGGCCCGTCTCGCGCCTGAGGTTACCTCAAGTTGGCGGGGCGGCTGCCGATAATAGGTACGGGGTGGTATGCGAGACCGTGACATCAAGGCGTGGAGCCGTGCGCAGCTCCTGGGGGTGAGCGGGGTTCTGTTGCTGAGCGTCTGCGGGGCCCCTCAGACGGTGGCCTTGGCCGGCGTACGAGTGAAGGACCTGGCTACCGTGGAAGGGGTGCGAGAAACCCCCTTGGTTGGCTACGGCCTGGTTGTCGGCCTGGATGGCACCGGAGATGGGCGCAACTCCATGGTGACCGTCAGGTCAGTGCGCAACATGCTCCTGCGCTTCAACATTGAGGTGCCGCAGGAGCGGTTGGTGGTGCGCAACGCGGCCGCGGTCATGGTGACCGCCTCTCTGCCGCCCTTCGCACGGGCCGGCACGCGCATCGATGTGACCGTTTCGTCCATGGGCGATGCCAGGAGTCTGGAAGGCGGCACCCTGCTGATGACGCCGCTGACGGATCACCAAGGCAGGGTCTATGGCGTCGCCCAGGGGGCGGTGTCCATCGGCGGTTTCAACGTGGAGACCATTGGCGGGGAGCGATACCGCAAGAACTATTCGGTGGTCGGTCGGGTGCCGCTGGGGTTGCTCGTCGAACGGGATGCACCCACCTCGCTGCCCCAAGGTGGCCTCCTGACGTTGGCGCTGAAGGAGCCAGATTTCACTTCGGCGATGCGCGTGGCGGCAGCCATAGACAGCGCCTTGGGGCAGAAGGTGAGCAAGGCGTTGAGCGCCAGCTCCATCACCGTTGCCGTACCAGGCGAGTTTCAAGACGATGCCGGCATGGTGCGCCTGTTGGCCACCATCGAAGGGTTAGAGGTCAATCCTGACCAGGTGGCGCGGGTGGTCATCAACGAGCGCACAGGGACCGTCGTGGTGGGAAAGGACGTGCGCCTTGCTGAAGCGGCGGTCTCCCACGGCAACCTGACCATCCAGGTGCGTGCCATCCCAGTCATCTCGCAACCTGCCGCCTTCTCGGAGGGGCGGACCGTAGTGGTTCCGCAGACCATGACCACCGTCAATGAGAACGGCAAAGGGAGCGTCATGGTCATGGAGGGCAACGCCACGGTGAGCGATTTGGCCCAAGCCCTCAACGCGTTGAAGGTGACGCCGCGGGACATGATTTCTATCTTTCAGGCCCTGAAGCAGGCCGGCGCTCTGCGTGCCGACCTGGTCATCATGTAACGCTTTGACGAGACAACCGTGAGCATCGAGCAGATCCGACAACGCTCTGGCACAGAGCCTGCCGACCCGGCGGCCGAACAAAGACGCCTCCGGCAAGCGTGCCAGGAGTTCGAGTCGCTTTTCTTGGCGCACCTGCTGAAGACGATGAGGGAGTCGAGCAGCGAGGAGGGCCTGTTCGGTGAAGGGCTGGGTGGCGACATCTACCAGAGCTTGTTTGAGACCGAGGTGGCGCGCAAGATGGCGCAGGCAGGGGGCGTGGGCCTGGCAGACCTCCTCTATCGTAGCCTGGTGCAAGAGGCCAGGCAACAGGTTCCGCCGCCTGTTCCCGAATCGTCGTCCGGGGGGCGGGCGGCACCACGTCTCACGCGTTACGATGCTTACATTCGCGACGCGTGCCAGCGCTACGACGTACCCCAGCATCTCGTCTACGCAGTGATTCGCCACGAGTCCGCCGGCAATCCGCACGCGGTGTCGGCCAAGAACGCCAAGGGGCTGATGCAGCTCACCGACCAGACGGCGCGCCAGCTGCGCGTCAGGAACGTCTTCGATCCCAAGGAGAACATCTCGGCGGGAGTGCGCTACCTGCGGCAGATGCTCGACCGCTTTGCCGGCGATGTCGAACTGGCGCTGGCTGCGTACAACGCCGGTCCAGGCGCTGTTGACAAATACAACGGCCTGCCGCCCTACGCGGAGACGCAAAAGTTCGTCCAGCGCGTTTTAGCTACTGCGGAGAGGTACCGCAGGCTGTTGACAGATGGCACTTCATCTGGGCCCGAGGTGGCAGATGATGGCGCTTGAGGCGGTGAACAACCCGAGCCCTGTCGCCCACCACGAGGAATTGGAAAGGGCGCTCGCAGACCTGGTGGCCATCATTGATAGGGAAGTGGCGTTGTTCCAAGACTTGTTGGACACTCTTAACCGCCAGCATCAGGCGGTCTTGCAAGAAGAGGCTGAGCCGGTGCTGGACAGCACGGCACGCGTGCAAGAGCTGGTGCAGGCATCGCGGCGCCTGGAACAGGACCGCGCGCACAAGGCCGCAGAGGTGTCCGCTCACCTGCGCCTGGACACTGAGCAGCCCACTCTCTCGCAAATCATACCCTTGGTGGAGAAGCAGTACGGGGAGCGGCTGCGCGACTTGCGCGACCTGCTCATTTCCCTCGCCAAACGCGTGCAGGAGACCAACCTGCGCAACAAGCAGCTGCTCAATCGGGCGTTGCACACGGTCACCAAGAGCATCCGACTCCTCAACGGACAGAACGGAGTCTACGACGACAAGGGCAGGGAACAACCGGCGAACCGGCAGTTTTTCACCATTCAGACTTAGGCAGGCTACATGGTCAGGATTAGCGATCTGTTGAACATAGCGCGAAGGGGCTTGCAGGCCCAGAGCCATGCCCTGCAGGTCACGAGCCACAACATTGCGAACGCCAACACCGAGGGGTATTCGCGGCAGAGAGTGACGATGACTCCCTCGCCACCTCTGCGTACCCCCACTGGCATGCTGGGCACCGGAGTGGACATTGCCCAGATTGAGCGGCTGCGTGAGGGTCTGTGGGACTGGCAGTTGCGCGCGGAGTACCAGGAGCTGGGCAGGTGGCAAGAGCAGGCCAGCGCCCTTGGGGAGCTGGAGGCGCTCTTGAACGAGCCTTCCGACACTGGGCTCTCGGCAACGTTGCAAGGATTTTGGGACAGCTGGCAGACGTTGGCGAATCACCCCGCGGAGGCAGCTGCGCGTCAAGAGGTGCGGCACTGGGGGCAGCGACTTGTGGCCGCCTTCAACGGGGTGTACCGCGGTCTGGGCACCGTGCAGCAGAACCTGGACGAGCAGGCGGGGCTGCTCATCAGCCAGGTCAATGACTTGGGGCGGCAGATCGCCTCGCTCAATGTGCAGATTGCCCAGGCAGAAGCCAGCGGACTCCAGGCCAATGACTTCCGCGACCGCCGCGACTTGCTCCTCAATGAACTGAGCAAGCTGGTAGATGTGCAAGTCCTCGAGATGCCTTCCGGCATGGTCAATGTGACGGTGGGCGGCGAAACCTTGGTGGGGGGTGACAAAGTGCGCAACATCGAGGTGACAACCACCACGGTGCAAGGCGTGGTCGTGCACAGTCTGCGCTGGGGGGTGAACGGCAGAGAGGTGCTCGTACGCGGCGGACGTGTCGGCGGCATGCTCGAGATGATCACCACCGTCATCCCCCAGTATCGCACTCGCCTGGACACGTTGGCCGCGGCAGTCGCTTCCGAAGTCAACCGTCTGCACCAGAGCGGCTACACGCCCGACGGCTCTACAGGCATCCCCTTCTTCAGTCCGGAAACGACGGGGGCCGGAGACATTGCTCTACATCCGGCGGTGGCCAATAGCGTCAACGCCATCGCCGCCTCCCTGGATGGCACTCCGGGCAATGGCGACATCGCCTTGCAGATAAGCCGCCTCAAGGACGTGCCCACCATCAACAATGGGACAGAGTCGATCGGCGGCTTCTTCCGCAGCACCATCACCGCCTTAGGGTTGGACATCCAAGCCGCAGACAACAGCGTGGAGAACCTCAACGGGTACATCCAGCAGCTCGAGATGAAGAGGGAGTCAGTTTCCGGCGTTTCGTTGGACGAGGAGATGGCGAACCTGATTGCCTTTCAGCGCGCCTACCAAGCTTCGGCCCGGGTGGTCAACGTGGTGGACGAGTTGATGCAGACGGTACTTCAGATGATTTGAGCGTGGAGGCCGTATGCGCGTCACCAACAAGATGCTTGTGGACAATCTCCTTGTCAAGCTGCAGAACTCGCTACGGCGGGTGGACCTCCATCAGGAGCAGATTGCTACCGGCAAGCGCATCAATCGACCCTCTGACGACCCTGAGGGAACGGCGCGGGTGCTCCGCCTCCGGGAGCTCATTGCCGACAACAGTCGCTTTCTTGAGAACATTGAGGACGGGCAGCATTGGCTGACGGCGACCGAGGCTGCGCTGGCCGATTCGGTGGAGATTCTTGCCCAGTTGCGCAGCAAGGTGGTGCAGGCACAGAACGATACGTTGACCGCCGACGAGCGACGAGACATGGCCAAGTGGGCCGCCGACTACCTGCAACAGCTCGTGCAGGTGGCAAACCGCCAAGAACAGGGCAAGTATGTGTTCGGCGGCACGCAGAACGCCACTCCCCCTTATGCCCTCACCAACTTGGTGAATGACGAGGCGTTCGTTGCCCAGCTCGGCAGTGCCGTGGAGCTCGCGCACACGGAGCTCTCCGCCGGCAGCATAGTGGTCACCGATGGCGGCGGTACCACCTTTGTGGAAGGGGTCGACTATGAAGTCGACTACGACAGAGGGACAATCACGGCGCTTGCCGGCGGCGCCATGAGCGAAGGTGCCACTTACTATGTCTCCTACCGCCTGGCCAGTCCCTTGCACCTTGTCACCAATCCAGCGGGAATCACCGGCGAGGTGAAGCGACAGATCGGCGATGGGGCGATAGTTACCGTCAACGTTCGTGGCCCCGAGGCATATGCGGGCGATGTCGACGTGTTCGCGGTCATCCTGCAGCTCAAGAATGCGCTGGTGCGCAATGACCACGACGCCATGCGGCAGGGACTGGAAGGGCTGGACCTGACTTTGGACCAAGTGCTGGCCGCGCAAGCCTGGGTCGGGTTGCAGTACGACCACCTTTCGATGATGCACGACCGCCTCAGCAACGAAGCGATCCTGTTGCAGCGTCTTCTGTCGCAGGTGGCCGACACGGACGTTGCCGAAGCAGTGGTGAGGTTGCAGGAGCAAAGGGTCTCCTACCAGGCAGCGCTGGGCGTCACGGCAAGCATCAGCCAGATGAGCCTGTTGAACTATCTGGATTAGCTTGTGCACGGTTGAACGGTGCGGGAGGATGAAGAAGGGAGGCACAATGACTACCGCCTTTCTCGGGCAGACAGAGTTCGACGAGGAGCTCATTCTGACTATCCCCGAGGGCCTGCCGGGGTTTGAACGCTACACGCGCTTCGTCATCCTCACTGTGGAGCGATTCCTGCCGTTTCAGTGGCTGCAGTCGGTGGAGGACGCTAACCTCTCGTTTCCGGTCATTCGCCCGCACTTCTTCTGCCCGGACTATCACCCCAGGTTGTCCCGGAAAGTGCTCGAGGCGCTGCGCCTGGACAGGCAGGAGGACGCTGAGTTCTACGCTATCATCACCATCGGGGCGACGCCCCAGGAGGTGACCGCAAACTTGAAGGCGCCGGTGGTGGTCAATCCCAAAGCGCGCTTGGCCAAGCAGTACATCCTGGAGGGCAGCTACTACTCCCTCCGCCATCCGGTGCTCAAAGAGCAGCCCATAAGCCAAGGAAGGCACGACTATGCTCATATTGACACGCAAGATCGGTGAGAGCATCACCATCGGGGACGACATTCGCGTCAAGCTGCTGGCCATCAACGGGCGGCAGGTGAAAATCGGCGTAGAGGCGCCCAAGGGTGTGGTGGTACACAGGGAAGAGGTGTACGAGCGCATAGTCGAGCAGAACCGCTTGGCCGCGCAGAGCGCAGCCGGCGTGCACCTGGAAGGGGCAATCGATTTGGTCAGGAGGAGGCTTGGCGATGAGCCGTGGCCGGAAGAAGGGCGTTAAGCCACCGGTGCCCCAAGGGTCGAATGTGAGCTGCGACTCGGAATCGCCTGCCGCTGGGGCCGATTTCGCCGAAGTCTGCGCGACGGCCAGCCGGCTCATGGGAGAAGGGGAATACGAGGCGGCCCTGCCCTATTTGCAAAAAGCGGTGGCAATCGATCCGGCCTATGCGCCGGGCTACTGCCAACTGGGGCAGGTCTACTACTCGCGCATGATGTGGCGCGAGGCAGAGGAGCATTTCAAGAAGGCGCTCGCCTTGGATTTTGACCTGCTGGAAGCCCACTACAACTTAGCGTTGCTGTACCAACGTCAGCGCCGCTTTCGCGAGGCCTTGCCCTTTTTCAAGCAGGTGGTATTGGCCAACCCGAGAGACTGGGAAAGCTTCCTGCGCATGGGGCAGTGCACGGGGGAGCTCGGCAACTTGGCAGATGCTGAGGCCTTCTACGCCGAGACGCTGCGCCTGAAGCCTGACTCCATGGAGGCGGCCGGCGGGTTAGCGCAAGTGTATCTGCGGAAGGGACTCCCGGACAAGGCCATCGAGGTCTTGCAACTCGGCGTGGAGGCGCATCCGGACTGCACAGAGCTCCGCGCTGCCCTCGCTTTCACTTACGAGCAAGTCGGTGAGTACGAGAAAGCCTTGGCCCAGTTTTATCGCCTGGTGACTGAGCAACCGGACGATGCGCAGTTCTTTCTCCACTTGGCGACCTGCTGCGTCGAACTAGGTCTTTTCCGCCAGGCCGAGCCTTTCTTTGCAAAGGCGGCCCAATTGGACCCAGAATCCTTGGAGGCCATTGAGGGCCTGGGCCGGCTTTACGTGCGCATGGGCAAGGCAGAGCAGGCCATCAATGCTCTGGAGCATTGGCTGAGCGTTGCCGATCGCAGCGCCGAATTGGGGATAGACGTACCCAGGGTCGAAAGGGCTCGTGTCCTCAGTCTGCTGGCCGACTGCTATGCGCGCAAAGGCGAACAGGAGCGGGCGCAGGCGCTGCTCTCACAGGCTTACGAGACCGGCCGGCGGCGGCAAGAGGCGGTACAGGGCGCATGCCCCCATGAGCAACGCCTCGCGAGCGAACCGAGCAACTCGCCCGACCGCCGCGTTCCGCCCGCAGACGCAGTGTGACTTTGCCGGCGCTATGCAGCGGCATGGCTATCACCGCCGACTGGGCGGGCAACGCTCCGCGGGAGCTTATCAATGCCTTTCTCTGGACAAGCCGGACGACCATGGAACTGGAGAGGTGGAATGACTATGGGGCGACGCGGCACAGTTGCCTTGTGCACAATTGTGAAGAACGAGGAACGATTCATCCGCAAGTGTCTGGCCAGTGTGCAGGGGGCGGTCGATGAAATCGTGATCGTCGACACCGGTTCCACCGACAGGACGGTGCAGATAGCTGAGGAAATGGGGGCCAAGGTCTACCACCACCCCTGGCAGGACAGCTTCAGCGAAGCACGCAACTTTGCGCTCCAGTTCGTGACCAGCGAGTGGGTGCTGCAGTTAGATGGTGACGAAGAGTTGGAGCGTGCCGATATCCCGCTCCTTCGCGAGGTGGTCAAGTCCCGCCAGGTGAACAGCCTGTTTGTCCCCATTCTCAACTACATGCCTGACGGCAGCATCTCGCGCCTGTACTACCGCAGACTGTTCCGCACGCATCTGGGCCACTACCAGGGCATTGTCCACAATCAACTCGTCGTGAGTGGAGCCACCGGCCAGGCCGAGATTCGCATCTATCACCACGGCTACAACCTGAGCCCGGAGGAAATGGCCGCCAAGCAGGCGCGCAGTGAACGCCTGCTCCTCAAGCAGATGGCCGAGGAGCCGGATGACCCTTTTCCACGCTTCAACCTCGGCAGAATATATCGCAACCAGGGCCGCTTCCAACAGGCAATCCAGGTGTGCCAGGAGGGCCTTGGGCTCTGCCTGCCAGGCGCGAGGACATCTACTTATTTCATGCTCTTGTTCGACCTGGCGTACTGTCTCATGATGGTCGACCGTCTCGGCGAGGCTGAAGCATACTGCCGGCAAGGTCTCGAGGAGGATCCGAAAAATCTGGACCTGCGCTTCACCCTCGGCACAATCTACGCGCGCCAGCAGCGGCATGCGGAAGCTGTCCGTGAGTACCAACGCTACCTCGACACCCTGGCCAGATGCGAGCGAGAGCCGCGCTACGGGTTCACCACCGTGATTGTGGATTCGTGGGGGTTTGAGAATCGCGCCCGCTACCACATCGGGCAGTGTTACATTGCCATGGGGAAACTGCACCAAGCGGAGGCCTGGTACAAGGATCTGCTGCGAGAAAAGCCCGATGCGCTCTGTTTCAGGGGGTTGGCACGCTGCAGGATTCTGAACAAAGACTTGGAAGGTGCACGGCAGACACTGGAGAGCGCCGTCGCCAGCGGATACGAAGATGCCTTCATCCACTTCCAGCTCGGCGAGGTGTGGCGAGACATGGGAAACTTTGTTGAGTCGGTCCGCTGCTTTGCGCGGTCTGCCGAGTTGGCTCCTTCCAATGTGGATGTTCTGAACGGATACGCGCATGCGCTGATGTCGGCCGGCCAGTACGAGGAGGCCGCCGAGGTGCTCAACAAGGCTCACGCGCTTGCGCCCTCGCACGTGGGGGTGCTGATAGGTTTGCTGCGGGCCTATCAGCGGCGCGGACGGCCGGACGAGGCCCGCGCCATGGTCGAGGCGCTCAGCGCGCTGGACATCGCCGATGCCCAGGCAAACCGGGAAGTCGGCGACGCCTGCGTGCGCCTTGGCCTCTACAGCCAGGCCATCTTCTTCTACGAAAGAGCCCTCGTCCTTGCCCGGCCTGAGGCGCGCGTCCTGGGGAACATCGCCTCCTGCTATGCGCAGTTGGGGCATCCAGAGGCGGCACGCCTGGGCTACCAGGCAGCCTTAGAGCTTGATCCAAACTATGCGTTGGCAAGACGTAACCTGGCCGTCCTGAACAGACTATCAGCGCCAGTAAAGGCTTAGGTGCGATGCTATGCGATCCGATACCGAACCAACCCTTTGCCTCTGCATGATTGTCAAAGACGAAGCAGAGGCGCTCCCACGCTGCTTGCGGAGCGTGCAAGGGATTGTCGACGAAATCGTGGTGCTGGACACCGGTTCCACTGATGCCACCCCGCAGATCGCTGCCGAGTTCGGCGCAAAGGTCCACTCTCATCCCTGGAACAACAGTTTCAGCGAGGCGCGCAACCACGCTCTGCAATTCGTGCAGAGTGACTGGGTCCTGGTGCTGGATGCCGACGAGGAGTTGGAGCGCGGCGACGCTCCGTTGCTGCGCAAAGCACTGCGCGGAGATGACTACCACGCCGTGCATCTGTCGGTTCTCAACTACATGCCGCAAGGAAGGGTGCAGCTGTACTCCCCACGGGTGTTCCGACGAGGCAAAGGTCGCTACGAGGGGGTTGTCCACAACCAGCTCATCTACGAGGGAGCGGCCCTGGTGACGCAGGTCCGGGTCTACCACTACGGTTACGCCCTTGCTCCAGAGAAGCTGACTGCCAAATACGAGCGTACCACGCGCTTGCTGCGCGTCCAGCTGGAAAAAAACCCGCAGGATGTGTTTGCCTGGTACAACTTGATCCGCATGTATCGCATCCGCCGGCACTTTGAACTTGCCGCCTGTACCGGCAGAGAAGTCCTGGAAGACCTCTCTTTTGAGGGCAAAGAGCACCTTTTCCTCATGATTTGCTACGACGTCGCGTGCTCATCCTTGGAGCTGGGCGACTTGCGGAGCGCGGAGGCCTTTTGCAAGAAAGCCCTCAAGGTGGAGCCGGCCTACATCGATGCCCTGTTCACCATGGGCGTCGTGCAGAGCAAGATGGGCCAATGGGCCAAGGCAGCGCGCGCCTACATTCACTTCCTTGAGGCCTTAGCTTCGCTGCGCAGATCACCGACCTTTCATCGGCTCTGCCTTGATACCATGGACTATGAGTTTCTGGCACATGCCCTTCTTGGCGAGTGTCTCCTCCACATAGAGGCCTTCCCTCAAGCGCGCGAGCATTTCGAGCGCGCCTTAGCGCTGTACGAAGCCAACCGCCATATCTGGCCTGATGAGGTTTGCCCGCACCCTGATATCCTCATGCAGATGGGCAATGCGGCGGTCGGTTTGGGGCAGTTCGACCTGGCCTTAAGCTTCTTTCAGCAACGCTTGCATCTTGGGGAACCCACGCCGCAGTTGCTCAACAACATGGCTGGGTGTTACGCAAAGTTAGGCGACCTCGACAAGGCCATAGATGCTTACGAGCACGCTCTGCGCCTGAACCCTCACTACGAGGAGGCACGCCGCAATCTCGCGCTCTTGCAACGTTTGCGAGGGAAGAGGGCTGCCATACCCTTGTCGCTTTCGAAGGTCTGACGGGGCATCTACAGGCGGCAGAGCCTGCCGCTTCCGCGCCCAGCACAAGCTATTCAAGTTTTGGGCATTCCGGCCGATTATGCTGATGGGAAGGGACAAGTGTGTGGGCAAGAGAACGGCAAGAAAGGAGGTGAAGTGCGGAAAGGGATGGGGGTCATTGGCGGGCGGTTGGGGGGAGGAGATGAGAGGCTCCCCTCGAAGCAAGGATGCTGATTTCATCACAAGGAGGTCGTCATGGCAGAGGTGGAACTGACGCGGATAAACACCAACATCGCCGCGTTGAACATGCTGAATGCTCTGACCAACATCAACCGCAATCTGAGCATTCACCAATTGCGCCTTGCCACTGGCAAGCGCATCAACCAGGCGGCCGATGATGCGGCCGGCCTGACCATTGCCAGCAAACTGAAAGTCCGGGCCGAGGGCCTTGGCGTGGCACTGAACAACGTGGCCGATGCCAAGAACATGGTGGCCGTGGCAGAGGGTAACCTGACCAAGATACTGGACATCTTGGGCCAGATGAAGGCCAAAGCCACGCAGGCAGCCAACGATACCCTGGGTTCGGAAGAACGTGCGGCCATCAACAAGGAACTGGCTCAGCTGGCGGCGCAGATCGATGACGAGGTCACCCAGGCCACCTGGAACGGCGTGCCACTCCTCAGTGGCGATAGCACTTCGTTCGTCTTCCAGGTCGGTGCTGCCACCACGGACGTGCTGACCTTCGACCTAAAGAGCTCGGAGGTGGGCTACACTGGTGGCTATACTGCCGTCAGCCTGTCGGTGGACCAGGGCGGTGGCACGGTGACCATCGGCACCGCCTCGGACTACTACGTGGCGCCTGGCGCGTACACGCTGACCGCCATTGCCGCCTCGGCAACGATCAACACGGGGGCCACGCAGCTCAATGAGGGCTTCTACACATTTCAGGTGGTCTCCGTTACCGAGGAGAAAGTGAAGTATCGCGTGCTGGATGCCTACGGCTCACCGTTGCAGATTTCCTCCACCAGTAACGGCACCGGGGCGCTGGCAACGTCGGCAGAGGCCACGCTGGACGAAGGGGCCACAGCCACCATCGATACCGGGCGCGGTTTCAAGTTCCAGCTGGGCGACTTGGAAGTTGACGACACTGGTTCCTTTGTCTTTAAGCTCGACAAGGCCGGCAACAACGTGAACGACCACGACAGTGCGGTGGCCTACATGAGCCAGATCGACGCGGCTATCACGAACGTCAATAAGGCGCTGAGCTACATTGGCGCGCGCGTGAACCGCATGACAGCCCAGGAAGAGAACCTGATGACCGCCAAGGTCAACACCGAGGCGGCCCACAACCGCATCATGCACGCCGACCTGGCCTTGGAACAGCTGGAGGCCTCCAAGCTGCTCATCCTGCAGCAGACGGCCACGGCCATGCTGGCCCAGGCCAATGTCGGTCCACAGGCAGTCTTGGCCCTGTTCAGGTAAGCCATTCCAGGAGAAGTGGGGTGGTGTTTGTAAAACCACCCCACTTCACTGGCGGTGTTCGGCTTCGAGATATAGACAGGGAACGGAACGCGATGACTATGACCCGTAAGGTAGACCCTCTCCTCAGATACCGCGAACAGGAGATTCTTTCTGCTCCGCCGGAAAGGCTGGTGGTGCATCTGTACGATTTCATTCTGCGCTGTTGTGCCCGACAGGATGGCTCCGGGGCGGCGCGCGCTCTGTCGGTACTCATTGACGGATTGAACTTTGACTACCCGGAAATCGCCGAAGGCCTCTTTCGGCTCTATGACTATTGCCTGCGGCAGGTGAAGAGACAGCGCTTCGAAGAGACGCAGACGATAATCAGCGAGCTCCGCGCTGCCTGGGAAAAGGCGACTGCCCGACCGGCGCTGTCGCCAGAAGGAGCAGCCATATGATCTCCCTGGACGCGCTGTTCAACCAGAGCTCAGCCATCGACGCGCTTGTCGAGAAGTACATGGCGCTCGAACGCAAACCGGTCACCGAGCTGGAGAACCGGAAATCTACCCTCAATGTGCGGGTCGCCATGTACCAGGACCTGAAGAACTATCTTACCTCCCTGAAGGCCCTTGTCGATGACCTGGCGGAGAGCAGCAGCGACTCCATCTTTAACCTGGTGAATGTGGTGAGTAGCAATGCCGCCCTGGTATCGGCTACGGTTTCCTCGGGTGCCGCAACCGGCACCTACCAGCTGCGCGTCCGGCAACTTGCCACCGCCACCACCGTCAAGAGCAGCGCTGCGCTGAATACGGCGGCAGGCGTAGTCAGCAGCGCGCAAGTGGTACCAGGTCCTGGCGAGCTGGATACCTCGG
Source organism: candidate division KSB1 bacterium (assembly GCA_024655945.1). Classification (NCBI taxonomy): domain Bacteria; kingdom Pseudomonadati; species Candidatus Zhuqueibacterota bacterium. The sequence goes on along the minus strand of JANLFK010000002.1, from coordinate 155,629 downwards.
AGAGCTGGAGCGCTGCGGGATTTACCCAGACCCCTGATGGCAGCGTCACCATCAACGGCAAAGAATTCGTGCTTGCCGACTATGCCACGGTCGACGCCTTCATGGCAGCGGTCAATCAAGACGAAACAGCAGGGGCGAACATCTACTACGATAGTCTGCGTGATCGTTTCGTCATCGAAAGTGATGAGACCGGGGTCGACTTGGTGGTGAGCGAGTCGCCAGAGACTTACGGCTTTCTGACTGCCGGCAAGATTGTCCCTGGCACCTACACGACCAATAGGACGGGCGTGCAGGCCGATGTCTTCCTCTATCAGGCCAATTTCGACAAGGCGGTGGGGGAGGACGAGTCGGGCAGTTTCAAGATCAACGGCGTCACCATCACCTGGGATGCCGATACCGATACCTTGAACACCATCATTGGGCGCATCAACCGTTCCGCAGCCGGAGTGACGGCCTACTACGACGATACGCTCGACAAGCTGGTGCTCACCGCCAATCAGACTGGGAGCGACGAGATTGCGCTGGAGGACGTCACTGGCACCTTTTTGACCCAAACTTTGAAATTGGCGGGGGCTACCCAGACCCTAGGCCAAGACGCGCGCTTCACCATCAACAGCACTTCGGCCGAGGACGAAATCACGAAAGATTCCAATACTTTCTCCATCAATGGCATTACCTATGTGCTGCGAGGGGTGACCGTTGCCAATGATGATTATGCTGACCCGGCAACAACCGCCGTCACCATCACCGCCAGCAAGGACACCAGTACGCTGGAGGCCAAGATTCGCGCATTTTTGAGCAGTCTTAACACTGTTACCTCATACATCAAGGCCAAGTCGGCGGTGGATAGCTCCACGTATACGCGCGGTGCCATGACAGGTGAGACGGTTTTTACCAGCCTGCGCACGCAGCTCCTCGGAGCCCTGTTGGGTCGCGTGACAGGATTGGAGAGCGGCAAGCCCTCGACCGTGGCTGAAATCGGCATAACCGTTGATAGCGCACTGCAGGCCTCCTTGTCCGACGCCTCCAAACTCCGTGCGTGGCTCCAAGAAGACCCGGTGGCTGTGGAGAACCTTTTCAACTCCAGCGACGGAGTTGCTACCCGCATGGCATCCTTGCTGGAGGCATTCACCGATACGGGCGGCATCGTGGATGACCAGCAGACGAATCTGCGCGAGGAGGTGCGGCGCATCGACAACAGGTTAGCACGCCTCAACGAACAGCTCCAACGTCGTGAGGAATACTACCGCAAACAGTTGGCATCCATGCAGGAGGCTTTGTACGCGCTCGTGCAGCAACAAAGTACCCTTGCGGGCTTTTTGAACAGTTTCTCCTCTTGGAATTCCGGGTAATGGGGAGCCGGCTGGAGCCGGAGAGTGATTACGGAGGTGTGCTGTGGAGATCACGGATACTGAATCGGTCCGTGCCAACCTTCCCCTGATGGTGCCTCCAGCTCGCCGGGATGTCTCCGTCGAAAGGTCCCGGCCGGCGGAGACGAGGGAGGCTAAGCCCGAACCAGGCAGGCCGACGGAAGTCGATCCAAGTTTGGCCACCCAATTGGCTGGGGCGCTCAGCGACTTTGCCAATGCCATGAACGTTCGCATCGCATTCCTGGTTGACCAGGCCACGGGCAAGACGGTCATCAAGGTGATCGACCAGGAGACCCAGGAGGTGATACGCCAGATCCCTCCGGAGGAAATGCTGCGTCTGGTAGCACGCATGTCGCGTCTGCTGGGCGTGTTGCTCAATCGCGAGGCGTGAACGCGGAGACCGGCGGCGTCTCCCGCGACCGGTAGGACAAGGTGGAAACCGAAGAGATTCTTCGCCAGGGCATCCAGCTTCTCGAGCGCCTCGCCGCGCACGACGCGCAGATCGAGGCCAAGCTCAACGACGGCAACGTGGAGGAACTGCCCAACCTTGTGAGCCTGCGGAACGAGACCCTGGCACGCCTGGTAGCAATGGCAGAAGAGCTGAGGGCGCAAGGTACCAGGCCTGTGCAGGGCAGCAACTTGCACGCCGAGCTGCGACGCCTGGCCGACGCCAGTTTCGCGAGAAGCAGGGCCAACATTGCCCTGTTGCAGGTCAAGATCTACTTACTCCAGAAGGAACGTGAGGAACTCCAGGAAGGGGTTTGCTCCCTGAAGCGCTACTTGGGTGCTCCTAACGGGCGCCAGAAAGATCTCCTGTGCTGATGAGAGGATAGAACATGACGGTAAGGGAAATCAATGGTGCGCCGGAGGCCGAGGGGCTGCAACCTCGCCAAACGGAACAGAAGAAGCCGCCACAGAGTGCCCCGGCAAGGGCCGAAAGGGAACGAGGGGCTGCCGACCGGGTCGAGATCTCCGGCGAGGCAAGGAGCCTGCTCAGCAGTGGGCCCAATGATGTGCATGGGGACCGGGAGCGGCGGCTCTCGCTGTTGGACGACCGCCTCATCCGCCGGATTCTTGGGGAAGTGGACGCCGAGGAGGAGCCCCGGGCAGACAAGCTCGAAGAGGTGCGCCAACGCCTGCGCGAGGCCCACTACGAAAATCCGGAGGTCCTCTGGGAAACGGCCCGGCGCCTCATCGATGAGATATTTGGGGCGCGCTAACTGAGCACGCAACGCGCGGAGGCTCTTGACCCCTTTAGGTACAGTCTTGCGTCAGCCCAGTTGACGGGCGTGCTTCACAAAACAAGGGTGAGCAGATGGACGAAGTGTTGGCGCTCCGGGACTATCTTTACGAGAGAACGGGCCTGTATCTACCCAACAGTCGGCGCTATATGTTTGAGGGCCGGTTTCTCGCCCGCATGGAGGCGGTTGGACTGGCGAACCTGGGGCAGTACCTTGCCTACCTGCGCAAGGAAGAAAAGAGCAATGGCGAACTCACTTGCCTTCTCAACGAATTGGCTGTGGGCGCGCTGAGCTTTTTCGCCGATCCGGTCAGGTTTCGCGCATTGGGGGAGGTGTTCATCCCGGACCTTGTGCGGCGGGACAAAGACAGGAGCAAAGAGCTGGTCGTCTGGTGTTTGGGCTGCGGGACAGGACAGGAAACCTATGCCGCGGCCATGGTCATGCACCAACTCCAACAAACCTCGTTACAGGGATGGAACTGCCTGGCATGGGGCACCGACCGGAGCGTTTCTGCCATTGCTGCCGCGCGCGAGGGCGTGTACGCGGAGTTTGCCCTGCGTGGGGTACCTAGAAGCCTGTTGGAACAGTACCTTGTCCCGGGACAGGGTCAAGTAAGAGTAAGCCAGCACCTCAAGTCCATGGTGCGTTTTGACCAGTTCGACGTGGCGCGTTTGCCGACTGCTGTGCCGGAGAACAAGGTGGACATCATCTTTTCTTGCTGCGAGCTGGCGCATTTTGACCGCCAAGAGCGGGGGAAAATGGTCGAGGCCCTTCATCGCACCTTGCGCGACGGCGGCTATCTGGTCCTGGGCAACCTTGAGTCACTGCACGGGCTGCGCGATGGCTTCCGACTTGTGCATTTCCCAGGAGGATTCGCCTATCGGAAGCTCCTGAACAGCGGATGAGCACGAGGGTGTGGAATGAGAGAGGAGAGTAGAGAGGAAATCCTGCGCACGTACCTGGCCAAGATCGAATATGTTCCTACCATCCCGACGATAGTCAATCAGGTCCTCACGGAGTTGGAGAATCCGGAGGCGAACCTGCAAGAAGTGGTCGAGATCTTGATGGCCGACCAGGTGCTGACCCTGCGCATGATCCGGCTGGTCAATTCCGCATTTTGGGGCCTCAAACACCAGGTGCAATCCCTCAAAGAGGCCATCCTGTACATGGGGTTGCGGGAGGTGCGCAATGTCGTGTTGACCACGTGGCTGGTCAACGCCTTTGTCTCCAAGGTGGCGCGCTTCCGCATCGAGACCTTTTGGGAGCACTCTTTCGGGTGCGGGCTGGTGAGCCAGCAACTTGCCAGGGCCATGGGCTTCGGCCAAGTGGACCGCGCCTACTTGGGCGGATTGCTCCACGACATTGGCGAAGTGGTGCTGTGCCAGAACTTCCCCGAGGAATTTGCGCAGGTCGTGTCCCTGGTGGAAAAGAAGGGGTACGCGTACCAGGAGGCAGAGGACGAAGTGCTGGGCATCAACCACACTGACTTTGGCCAGTGGCTTGTCCGGTACTGGCAATTGGAAGAAGGGCTGGCTGAGGTTGCCACTGCCCACCACGAACCATCCCGAGCAAGGCGGGAGTCGGAGCTGGTGGCCATCGTCCATCTGGCGGACCTGCTCTGCCGGCTGAAGGGATTGGGGTATGGTTCCTATGAGCGTCTGCAGGTGTGTCTTGGGGATGACCCTGTCTGGCGTCTGCTCACTGCCAAGCGCGAACGCCTGGCCAATCTCGATATGGAAAGATTCTCCTTCGAGCTCGATGAGCAGGTGGAGGAGGTGAAAGTCGCCGTGGCCAGCATCTACAACAACCAGGCACACAGGCCGACTTTGAAAGTGGAATCGACCAGGTACTGAGGCTCCTCCCAAAATCTCCGCCAGCTTCGCCTGACCAGCGGTGTCGCAAAGTTGCACAGTTGGCAGGCCAAACAGTCAGGAAAGTCCCTCGAGTCCCGCCTTGCTGAACTTTCCGCTTGACTTTTCAGGTTTTCACGCTATATTTGTCACCGGTTGGTTCAACTAATGGACCTACCTTGAGGAGGCGGTTCCATACCTGGGGTATGAGGAGGAGCGATTGCCGGTCGCGTGATAGTGGTGTCGACCGGGAGCAGGGGTGAGCGAAACGACATAGTGTGGTGTGCATGTGCAGTTAGCGCGGTCCTCCGGCGTTGGAGAAGAGTGTGGCTGTGTGGAGGCGGAGCGGGCGACCTTCGAGAACGACCGCAAGGGAACGCGTTTTTTGTTGCTCCAGCGCTAACGGTGCACGTGGTGCGCAGGCCGTTGCCTAGTGCGACGCGGGGCGAGCAGGCGCTGCTCCATCCGCGAGGGCAACGGATGCACGTGGGTGGAGGTGGAGCTCATGGAGCACATGGACATGCAACAACCCCTTCTACTGGCGCGCGCCGAGGGGGCGCAGGATCCGAGCGCTCTCGCCCAGGCACGCGGCCATCGTTCCCTCGCCGGTCATGGGCAGGGTCTCCTCTTCCCGGAAAGTGAGCAGGTGGCCGGCTCCAGGTCGCATTTATCTCAAACGCTGGCGCATGAGCCGCCAGACGCGGAGCGTGGCACCTGTCTTCCCCCTCTCGAGACCATCTTCAGACAATGGGCCGACCTCGCCTCTGAGGCACTGTTGGCCATCGATGCGACAGGCAAGGTCTTGTTGGCCAATCGCGCCTGTGCGCAGTTGCTTGGCCTGCCGGTTGAAAGCTTGCGCGGCACGCACGTAGCCACGCTTCTGGGCTCGTCCTGTCCTCTGGTGGAGGCACTTCATTCGCCGCAGGTCACGCTATCTGGCCGGACCACTGCGGAATGGGAGTGGATAGCGACTGACGGCAGAACGGTGCCGCTGCGCATTGTCTGGTCCCTGCTGCCGGCCGGACCGGGCCAGGGCTCCCTCTACCTGGCCAGCGTCCAGGAACTCTCGGCGCTGCATGCACTGGAGGAAAGACTGCGCCAGGCGCAGAGGTTCGAGGCGATGGGAACTCTGGCCACTGGCATTGCTCATGACCTAAAGAACTTTTTGGCCGGCATGCTCGGCTGTGCCCGCTTTTTATTAGCAGAAATGGACGAGGGCGATGCGCACTATGGCGAAGTCAAGTCCATCGCGGAGACGGCCAACACCGCCATCGATCTTGTCAATCGCCTACTCGCCCTGACTCGCACTGCACCGAGCCAGATGCTGGTCTGCTCCCTCAACCAGCTGGTGGAGCGGACGGCCCTTGTTCTGCGGCGCACCGTTGCCGGGAACATCCGCGTGCGACTGAACCTTTGCGAGGAGCTTCCATCGGTCCTGTGTAACCCAGCCCAGATCGAACAGGTGCTTATGAATCTGGGTATCAACGCGGCGGAGGCCATGCCGCAGGGTGGCGAGCTCGTCTTCCGCACTGGTTTGGTGGAGTTGCATGAAGAAGCCTGGCAGGGGGTCCCTCCGGGGAGATACGCCTACTTCAGTGTGCAGGATAGCGGTGTAGGGATCCCTCCCTATCTGCAGCGCAAGATCTTTGAGCCGCTCTTCACCACCAAACAGCCAGGCAAAGGGAGCGGCATGGGGCTGGCCGTGGCTGAGGGCATTGTGAGGGAGCATCGCGGAATGATCGCCGTGGATAGCAGGGTTGGCGTTGGCAGTCGCTTCACGGTGTATCTGCCGGTGGCCATAGAGGACCAACCGGAACCGACGGCGGTGGCACCCATTAAGGCCTGAGGGGGCGCTCCTATGCAGGAAGACGCGGAACGTTGCTTCCCGGAAGAACCTTCCTCTGCACGGCCTGCAGCCAGTCGCGCCATAGCCGCGTATCGTCGCAACGATGCGCCTCCGCCAGCGGTAATCATCGATCTGCGCAAGGCACCACCGGAGCAAACGGGGCTGGACGAGGCGATCGAAGCCGCCAAGCCGGCCGCCATCGTCAGCATCTCCCCTACAAACCGTTGAGACCGCAGCCGAGCGTCGCAGAAGAGAGCCAGACCTGTGCAACAGGGGTTCTATTGACTTGCCGCCTCTTCTGAAAACCCGCCTCCGTGGGTTTCGCCTCCCTTTACTGGCACGTCTCTCCTGTTTGCGAAGGAATTTTCCCTTTGGCTTTTTCTCTCCGTTTGCCTATCTTATTGCGCAGTTGGTGCCGTAGGGAATTAGCCTGACTGCCATCTAAATCTGACATACTGGAAGTTGCTTCGGCCCTCTGACGCAGGCAGCTTTGTCAGACCCAAAGATGTGCTGACGGTTGTGTCCGCCCCCTGTGTGTCACGAAACGTACCACGGCCGGAGTCGATCGTTTGCCAGGTGGCTGCAAGGCCGGAAGCCCACGGTCGGCACTCACGAACGGGCCGCACGGAAGGCCAGCCAGGGGTATTCGTCTGAGCCGCGGGTTCAGACTTTTGGCACAACGAAGCGTGCCCCTGGAGTGCGAACGAACTTGCTGTGGATTGCACATTGCTGATTGCCAAGCTGGAGAGGTGTCGTGCAAAAGTACGGGACGTTCTCGGAGGATCGAAAGGAATTCATCATCACCCGGCCGGATACTCCTAAGCCATGGGTGAACTATATCTCCAATGGCCGCTACACCGGCCTTGTGTCGCAGACGGGGGGTGGCTTTAGCTTTTGCCCTTCGCCCAGAGATGACCGCATCACCCGTTGGCGCTACAATGGCCTGCCCATGGACCGGCCCGGGCGATATCTCTATTTGCGTGACCGCAGCTCGGGCATCTACTGGTCGCCCACCTGGCAACCGACGGCAACCGGCCTTGAGGAGTTCCGCTGCCACCACGGTGTGTACTACACGCGCATTGTGTCCGCATTTCGAGGCATTGAGGCGGAGATTCTCTACTTCGTGCCCATCGACGACGACTTGGAGGTCTGGCGGGTCAGGATCCGCAACAGGCAGCAGGCGCCAAGGGAATTGGACCTGTTTGCCTATGTGGAGCTCTGCTTGGGGCACGCGCTGGTTGATCTCATCAACCAGCCCAATGACCAGCACTTTAATGAGGTGCGTTTCGACCGCAGTGAGCAGATTCTCTTTGCCACCAAGCGCTATTGGGTGCGCTACCGGGGCCCGACAGTTCAGCAAGCCAACGAAGAGTGGGACAAGGTGGTTTTCTTTGCCTCCTCGTTGCCCGTGACAGGCTGGGATGGGAGCAAGGACCTGTTCATCGGACGTTGGCGCTCCGAGGCAAACCCGGAGGCAGTGGAACTTGGCCGCTGCACAAACTCCGAAATCACCTCCGGGGATGCAGTGGCGGCGCTCCACGCCGGGTTGGAACTCCAAGCCGGCGTGGAGCAGGAGTTCGTGGTTCTGCTGGGTGTGGTGCCCAAGAAGGAGTACCCGGAGGCGGGCGCGACGCTGGTGCGGAAGTACCGGGACCTCGGCCTCGTGCAGAGCGAGTACCAGCGCCTGCTCGACGAGTGGCGCGACTACTTGAGCGCCGTCCAGGTGGCCACTCCGGACGACGATCTCAACACCATGGTAAACGTCTGGAATCAGTACCAGACCTCGGTGACCTTTCGTTTTTCCCGCGATGCCTCCTACTATCACGGAGGCCTGCTCTTTGGGCGTGGCTTTAGGGACTCCTGCCAAGACACGTTGGGGCCGATGATCGCCAGGCCGGATTGGGTGCGCCAGCGGCTCGAGCAGATGTGTCGCGCGCAATTCGCCGATGGCAGTGCCTTTCACCTGCTTTTTCCGGGCAGCGGCACGGGTGAGCGAACAGGCCACGCCGACACACCTCTTTGGCTCCCGTTCGCCGTGACGCAGTATCTGAAGGAAACCGCTGACTGGCCCTTCTTGGATGCGAATGTGCCGTTTGCCGACCAAGGGTCCGGCTCAGTGTTGCAGCACGCCCTCTTGGCGGTGGACTACCTCTTAGCAAATCTTTCGCCACGCGGGCTGGCCAAGTTTGGCCCTGGTGACTGGAACGATACTCTCGACTACCTGGGCCGGGGCGGCAAAGGCGACAGCGTGTGGGTCAGCATGTTCCTGGCCTTCGTCCTCAAGGAACTTATGGAGCTACTGCACTACCTCGGCTCGAAAGAACAGGCTTCCCGCTATGGGAAGGCTTATGAACAGCTTCGCAACGCCATCAACCAGCACTGCTGGGACGGGGAGTGGTACATTCGTGGCACCAACGACTGGGGGGAGGTAATCGGCTCCGCCAGCACTCGGGAAGGTCGCATTTTCCTGAACGCGCAGTCCTGGGCGGTGATTAGCGGCGTCGCGCCAGAGGAGCGGGCGTGGCAATGCATGGAGGCCGTGCGCCTGCACCTGGACACGCCCAAGGGGCCAAAGATCCTGCACCCGCCGTACCGCACGATCGATCCGCGGATTGGCCTTGCGACGCGCTGTGTGGCCGGAAAGAAGGAAAACGGCAGCGTCTTCAACCACGCGGTAAGCTGGGCGATACTCGCGGAATGTCTCCTGGGGAGGGCGGAGCGCGCCTTCGACCTTTACAAGCGGGCTTTGCCCATGAACCCGGTGGTGGACATTGACCGCTATGAGGTGGAGCCTTACGTCTACGCCGAGTATGTCACCAGCCCCGACCATCCCACCTACGGCCAGGCAAGCCATTCCTGGCTCACGGGCTCCTCGGCCTGGATGTTCCGCGATGTGCTCGACTACATCCTCGGCGTCAGGCCGACGTACCGGGGCCTGCTCATCGACCCATGTGTTCCGGCGAAATGGACTTTGTTTCGGGTGCAACGGAGGTTCCGCGGGCATTTGTTCGACATGGAGGTGACCAACCCCGAGCACGTGAGCAGAGGGGTGGTCGAGGTGGTGGTGGCAGGGGAGCGCTTGGCTGGGAACCTTATTGACCTGGACGATGAGTGCGTGGCACGGGCGATAGCCGGCAAGGAGCGTGTGCCGGTGCGCGTGACCCTGAGCCACAAGGCGCGGGAGCCGCAGCGGAAGGGATGACTGCAGGATGACGCGCGACGGATTCCTTGCTGCAATCCGGGGCGGACTCATCGTCTCGTGCCAGGCGGACCCAGGAGATCCCCTGGAGGACACGGCCATGATGGCTGCTATGGCCAGGGCTGCTGCGGCGGGAGGCGCGGTCGCCATTCGCGCTGAGGGTGCGGCCAATATCCGGGCGATCAAGGCGGCGGTGGCTCTGCCAGTGATAGGCCTGCGCAAAAGACACTACCCGGAGTCGCCTGTCTACATCACCCCGACGCTGGAGGATGCGCTCGAGGTAGTCGCAGCGGGTGCGGATGTGGTCGCCTTGGACGCCACCTCGCGTTCCAGGCCTGGCGGTCAAGCGCTGTCGTCTCTGGTGGAGGAGCTCAAGAGACGGGGGGTGCTGGTGATGGCCGATGTGTCCTCACTCGAGGAAGGCCTTGCTGCGGCAGCACTGGGTTGTGACCTGGTAGGCACGACCTTATCCGGGTACACTGGCGCTGCGCCGCCACCGGACCTGCCCGACTTGGAGCTCGTGGCGGCGCTCCGTGCCCGGTTTGGGGCCGATGTGCCCGTCATCGCAGAGGGGAGAATCTGGACGCCGGAGCAAGCGGTGGAGGCGCTCAACTGTGGGGCATCTGCCGTAGTGGTGGGCACGGCCATCACCCGGCCCGCAGCTCTCACGCGACGGATCGCCCAGGCGCTATCCCGGCACCAGGCGCGTTTGCGGGCTACCGCCGTGGGCATTGACCTGGGTGGCACGCGGACACTGGTGGGTATTGGGGACCTCGCGGGGGACTTCCGCCACGAGCAGGCCTTTTCCACCCCTTGGAGATTGGGGATGGCAGCAGTGGTCGGCAAGCTGACCCAGGCCGTGCAGCAGGTGATCCAGGCCGCAGGAGCGACTCCCTGTGCGGTGGGTGTTGCCGCCACGGGCCGGGTGGACGTGGAGAAGGGAATGGTGGTTGGTGGTGTGCCGCTGGCGCACGACTACCTCGCCTACCCGTTGCGCAAGGAGCTAAGCCGCGCTCTGCGGCTGCCGGTGCATGTGGAAAACGACGTCAATGCCGCTGCCTATGCGGAATATCAGCTGCTTCCGCTGCCACGACCGTCGCGCTTTGCCGTGGTGACCATAGGCACGGGCGTGGGGGGTGGGATACTTATTGATGGCCAGCTGGTGCGCGGCATCAACGCCGGCGAGATTGGCCACCTGTGCGTGCGCCAAGGCGGTCGAAAGTGCCGGTGCGGTGCGCGTGGTTGCCTTGAGGCCTATGTGTCCAGGCGGCTACTTGCGCAACAGGCGCTCTCGACGGCACGGCAGGGCCTGGTACCGCTCGCGACCGACAGGGAACCCACTGCCGAGGAATTGGCCGCCCTGCTACGGGTCGGGGAGCCGCACCTTTCCTCCCTGTTCAACAGGCAACTCGACTATCTGGCCTGCGCTCTGGCCAGTCTCAGGAACATTGTCGATCCGGACATCGTCGTGCTCGGCGGCGAACTCTCGGCGCTGGGCGAGCACCTGCTGGAAGGGCTGCGTGTGCGTGTTGGGCCCCGCCCGCCGCTTCGCTGTGCGCACCTCGGCAATCGGGCAGGCGCCGTAGGAGGAGCCCAGCTGGCCTTGCTGCGTTTTGCCTGAAGTGCGGCCAAGGCTGGCAGCGGACACCGCTGCTGACGCCTGCAGCTTACCCGCAGGTGGCTGCTGCGCACCCTGGACGGCGCGCGGGACGAAGACGGACTCCGCTGGCAAGGGAAAGGGCGCCTTCTCGCCCAGGGCGCGTGGCGCGCACCTACGCCCAGGTGCGCGGGCAAATGAGACGGTCGCTGCAGGCTATCTGGTCAAGAGGAGCTTCGTCACGGCGCTGGACTCGGCTGTGCACACGCGACAGAAGTAGAGGCCGCTTGGCAGATGGTCGAGGCGCAGGCGAAGCGAATGTTGGCCCGGAGGCAGGTGCCCGGGAAGGACTTCGAGGACTTGCCTTCCAAGCAGGTCGTACACGGTGACCGCGGTCTCTCCTGCGTGAGGCACCTCAAGGAAGACTGTCGCAGCATCGTGGGCGGGATTGGGGTAGACGCGAAGGCGGACTGCACGTGGCATGAGCCGATCATGGGAAGAGGGAGTGCCTGTAAACACAACCTCCGGGGACCGCTTGCGGTCGACCATAATCATGGTCGCGTCGGCAACGATGAGGTCGCCGGGCAAGACACTGTGGTTATCGAGCTTGACCACGGTGTGCCTGCCCGCGGTCAAGTAAGCCGAACGCAGACGGCGCCACCCTGCGTTCAGGTAACCGCGCTGCGAAAGCACATGGACCGAGGTGTCGTGTGCCGAGTACACCGAAAAGCGCGCCCGATCGGTGGTTAGTGTGCCGGTGACGATGAAAGCCAACACGTGGTACCAGGCGCTCGCCGGCACCTCGAATTCGTATTCCACAGCTGCGTAGGAGGTGTCCCGGTGCAGGAGCGCCTTGCCGCGGTAGCCGGATGCCGTCGTCTGCTCCCAGGTCCCGATTCGCTTGGCACTGGCGTCGTCCTCATGTACGACCAGCGCCGGCGGACGCCACACGCTTTCGCCGCGATGCGGCGGCTGTGCCGATTCGCCATAGACCGTTGCCCGCAAAGTGTCCGCCAGCACACCGTTCCTTTGCCGTAGCCCTTCGTAGAAGAAGAGCGCCTCTCCCATGACGCCACGCGCACGATTGGCTTGGATCGCGTCCAGAAGATACCCAGGGGCGATCAGGTAGTTCTCGCCGCGCAGGTAGATGAGCATCCCGGCGAAGAAACGGTCCCTCATCGCCGAAGGAACGTAGCTCAGGGAGCTGTTCAGCTCGTAGAGATATTCGGCAAATGTGTAACGGTACAGTTGGGGGATGAGGTTATCGACGATGCCACTGGTGAACCAGGTGGGCGAATCCTGCAGGTACTCCTGGTAGGCCCACGGGTAGACGCTTGGGCTTGAGGAGACCATGAGCTGCGTGCTGCGGCGCTTCACCGAATCGCGCACGGCACTGTAGAACGCAGTCAATTTTTGCGCGCGCCAACGCATCCACTCAGGGTCGCGGTAGTTGGCGGGCGGTGCGCTGCCTCCGTGTTCCTGGGCATAAAGCTGGGCAGTTGCCACGTCGTAGCCGCCCTCAACAGGCATGGCGGGGATTCGGTCTGAAAACTCGATACCATCCACATCGTAGCGGTCCACTATCTCGCTCACCAGGGCCAAGAACAGCCCCTGGACTTCGGGGTTGATGCCCGACATCCAGTCGAAGCCGTTCTTCACCACCAGCGCCCCGTTGTTGTCGCGCAGGGCCCATTCCGGAAAAGTGCGCAGGATGTACCCGCCGCCCTGGGAGTAGGAGCAGGAAAAGCCCATTTCGAACCACGGCCAGACCTCCATGCCGTTGCGGTGGGCCTCAATGACGACACGTTCCAAGGGGTCCCGACCAGGAGAAAAGAGTGGGTACATGGCCTTGCCGAATAGCCTCTCCATCACCGCGCTGGGATAGAGCGTGTACACGCCGTCCACCCCATGCCCGTTCCAGACCACTGGCAAGACCACGTTGAAATTGTGCGCAGCCAAAAAGTCCATGGCGCGCGCAATTTCGCCATCGTCAAACAAGACATAGCTGTCCACGTTGGTCAGTTTGACCGCGCGGAGCTCGCGCCCTGGCTGCGCGTTGACGCACAAGGGGAGAAGGAGCATGAGCAGGTGGGAGAGAACTTTGCGCATGTGTACCTCACGTGCGCCAGTAGATTCGTCGCCGGGTAAGCCAGCTCACCATCAGCGCCAGCAACAGCGTGTAGCCTACGCCCCGCAGAAAGCCCAACCACGGCCGAGGAGTGAGAGCCGCGAGCAGTTTGTCGGCGCGCGTGAGAGCGAAGACAGGCCACATGGCATTGGCCATGCCCACGTAGGCGATCATCGGATTCTGGCCGTTGGCGACCAATAGCTGAACGAAACGCCGCTCGCGCCAGATGTCAATGACTACCACAAAGGCCGCCAGCAAGAAAAAGGACAGCCCGGTGGTGAGAAAGTAGTAGCTGAGCGTCGAATGGTCTTTCTTAATGCCACCTTCGTATGGCTCAAACACGAGGCCGGCCAGGAACCAGTAGCTTCCCCACAGGAGGAGTCGCTTCAGGAGCACCTCGTGCTCGGAAGTGGCGTTCCTGCTCAGCAACAGAACTCCCACGCAAAGGGCAAGGCCCACGAGCGTCGTCTGCCAGAGCCACCTTGCCTGCAGCCCCACCAGCGACACAATGAGCACGCCGAGGATCGTCCCCACGAGAGCGCCGCTGCGCAGGGTGTTCCACGCCTGCGCTCCCGCATGTCCCTGCTGCAGGCTCTTTGTCCAATGGAGGAACAGATCGCCGGCAATCGTACCTGGCAGGACCACAAAGAGGTACTGGTGGTAATAAAGCTTGTAGAGCCAGGGCGCCGGCGTGGCCTGCCACAGCCACTTTACCCAGCCTGGCTCTGCAGATGCCAAACGAAGCCCCAACAGGATGCCGAGCACCCCAAGACGAAGGAGCAGACGATTACGCGTGAGCAACCAGACCAGCGAGCCGGAGACTGCTACGTTGGCCAAGACCAAGATGATGATGTCACTCCTGTGCAGGGAGAAGCCGCTTCCATCGGGGTAACGGAGCACGGCCAAGAGAGCCGCCGCTGCTAACCAGCCCACGCCGCGAAGGGCGCCCCTTTGCCACCGCGGCCAGTGCGCGGGGAGGCGTGCGAACAAAGGGAACATCACGGCAAAGCCTGCCAGAGCAAGACCCCAGGTGGCAGCGGTTGGCTGCGAGTTGAGAACGTGCGGGCGAACGTGACGCAAGAAGATCGCGAAGAATGCCAGCAAGAAGCCGCGTTCCGCTGTGCTGAGCAGTACCGTCCGGATAGGCGTGCCACCCGCAAGACGACGCGTCAAGGCAAGAGGTATCGCTGCGCCCATGGAGAACAGAAAGAGAGGGAACACAAGGTCCACCCACGTGAGGCCGGCGCGCGTCGGATCGAAGCTGTGGGTAGGAGGGGGTAGTTGCGCGTGGTACATCCATGCCGGCAGCACCCCGTAAGGGATGATGCCAGAGAGAACCATTGCCAGGATGGCCAGGCCGCGCAGAGCGTCCAACGACAAGACGCGGCCACTCGAGGCACCGTGGGGCGAGGACGAGAAAGTGCTCGGAGAAGGCGACTGAATCGACGTGTTCATGCCGGCTACCTCTTTCGCGTGGCAAGAATGACCAGTGGCTCCTGCGGCGGCAACCCCTGAAGCTCAATCTCCAGCACGGCGTTGATGTGCGATTCCTGCGTCAAGCCCGTCATGTCGATAATCTTGGCGGAAAGAAGCACGTACAGGTCCGGAACAAGACCCCCGGCGTCGCCGTAGGTGGTCAGGCTCTCTATCAGGCTGGCCACCACGGGCTTGGCCTCCTGCACGGTGGTTGCCACCACTGAGGCGCAATCCTGAAGTCGCAGGCGTATCACCCCCTCGTGGTTCAGCACCCGGACCGGGTGCGTTTCCCTATGCAGGAGGCCAAAGCGGCGGCGCGCCGAGCGGCGGCCGGCAAACACGGCCAGAAAAGCGGTGCGGCCGCGAAGCTCCACTTGCGCAGCGGGCAGGCGCATTGAACGTGCGGCGATCGCGCGCAACTCTGCCTCGGTCAATGGAGCGATGCCCATGGCGCGCGTGCGGAACTCGCTCTGTCCTGTGGCGACCGCGGTCACCCGCTTACTCCGCATGTCAACTTCAACGGTCACCTCGATGCTCTCGGGCACCGCGCCCATGGCCTCCACCGAGCGCACTGCCTCTTGCCGAATGGCGATGAGGTCGGCTTCCGTGGGATTGAGCACAGTTCGCTCCACCACATCCCGGATGATACCCAGCGCCACGCCGATGGCCGAGACGACTTCGCAGTGCTGCGCAAGCGCATAAGAAAGTCCCAGGCCTTGGGCAAGCGGCGGAACCAGCGCCGGGGCGCCGCCGCCACCGCCCACAAGCTGGACGATCTCCGGGCTCAGCTTGTACTCGCGCATGAGCCCCCGCACCACGGGAAGCAACTTGTCGGTGGCCAGGGTGAGCATGCGCCTCGCCAGCTGACGAGCGTCGGCCTGCATGTGGCGGGCGAACACGGTGAAGAACGACTGCAGGGCGCGCGCATTGATGCTCATACGATGCCCCTCGGGAACTGTTCCCAGGAAATATGCCGCTCCCGTGGTGGTCAGCGTACTGCAGGGCTGGTGATGCCCCTTTTTGCGCACCGCCAAATAGTCGTCCGGGTCTCCTGGCCGTGGGCGAATACGCTGCAACTCGATGTCGTCCCAGTCGTCCTCCACGGCAAAAGCCATGTACTGCAGGCCAGCAATGTGCGCGCTTCGCGGTCCGACGTCGACGATCTCATTGCCGCGCAGCCGAGGCATAGAGCCACCGCCAATGCCCACGGTTCGCACATCCAAGGTGCGCACGTAGAGCCGGTGGCCGCCGACCTGGGCGCTCCTCACCTGCGGCTTCCCGTTCTTAATAACCGAGACGTCCGTGGAGGTCCCGCCGACTTCTACGAAGATGCCGTCGGAGATGCGGAGGTACATCAAGGCAGCAGCTACCCCTGCCGCTGGCCCCGAGAGCATGGTGAGGATGGGCCGCCGGCGCATCTCGTTGACATCCATGATGCCGCCATCGGAGCGCATGATCATCAATGGGGCCTTGATGCCGGTGCGTCGCAAGGCCTCCTCGGTCATGCGGGCCGTCTCCAGCATTACCGGCATCATGCTGGCATTGATGACTGCGGTGCGGGTGCGGATGCGGAGCCCATAGAGGCGCGAGATGTGGGTGGCCGCGGTGGCCAGATAGCCCATCTCCTGTGCTATTTCTGCCACCAGCTTCTCATTGCGCGGGTCATCCACGCCAAAGGCCTCGCTGGCCACAATCACTTGGGCGCCTTGAGCCACAAGGTCGGCCACCGCCTGCTGCACCGTCCGCCGCTCCGGGGGCTTGGAAACGTCCAAGTAAGTGTGGCTGACCGGCAGGTACTTTCCCGGTGCCAAGAGGATGCGATCCACTCGCGTCTGCCGACTGGTGATGCGTCCCTCAAGCCCCTTGCCCATGGCCACAATGCCCACGTGCGCCACATCCCCCTCGAGGAGGGCATTGGTGGCTTGCGTGGTGGAGTGCGCAATGAGCACCACCTCGTTGGGGTCGATGGCGGCAGTTGTCATCAGCCGTTCCAGCGATTCCACCACCCCCTTGGCGACGCCCTCCGCTGCCTGGTGCGTAGTGGGCACGCAGGCTTTTCCCACCAGCTCAAAGCTGGCGGTGTCCACCGCCACCGCGTGGGTGAAGGTGCCGCCGACGTCGATGCCGATCTTGATTCTGCGCTTGCGGTCCATGCGTTGTCTGTCCGTGCTACATGAAGCGCACACTCGCTGCCACCAGTCCCATCCAGGCTACGGCCCACGAGTAGGGAATGGTGTTCCATAGCACCTTCTGCACGTCCTGTCCCATCTGATTTGCCAGCCAGACGTTGTGCGTGTTTGTGGGGTCACTGATGCCTTGCACTTGCCCCACGGCCATCAGAACGCCCATCATGGCGCCAGGCATCATGCCGCTGGCCATGAATGCTGCAGCCAGTCCGTAGCCCATCCCCCACACGTTTAGTGGCCCGCGGTACAAGGCCAGGGGCGCGGCCAGACCGAACAGCAGCACGTAGGAGAGGGGAGAAGACGGGATGAGGCGCGTCATGTAAGGCCGCAGCAACGCCAGCACTGGCCATTCGCCGAGCTGGCGAGCGTGCCATGTGTCGCCAGGGCCCATGATGCCGTTCAACAGCATGCCGATGCCAAGCATCAAGGCCACAGCCGGCATCACCAGTGCTCCGCCATCAAGCACGCTCCGCACCAGCACATTCACCCCTCCTGGCCGGTAGGCGCACACGAACGCGTACACCAAGCCGCATACGAAGGCGGCAACAAAGTTAGTGTTGAAGAAAAGTATGAGGAAAAGGGGGACCAAGGGCGAGAGGTAGGCTCCCCAAAACAGTCCAGGGTTCGCTGTCCGTCTGGCCCGGCGCGTTCGCCATAGCCCCCAAGCGAAGGAGATGGCCATCAGGCCGGCGATGAAGCCCTCAAGCACCTTGCCAGCGGTGCGGAAGGCCGCAAGCATGGATGAACGCTGGTCGGGTGGCAGCCAATGCCAGCCCACCACAAGCCCGATCATGAGGCAAAGGAGGACGAGGACCAGCGTAAGAATGCTGCGCCGGCCGAATTGATGTCCGTCGCGGTGCACCTGCACAAGAGTGTAGGCCACACCGACCACACAGGTGAGACAGAACATAATCAGGGCGAAGGAACGGATCTCGGTCACTGGCAGTTGGAGCACGTCGCGATAGACTGCCCAATTGCCTGCGTTCAGCAAGCCGCCCATGCTGATGCCCATGAGGAAGACGCCGGTGATGGTGAGGGGTCCAAGGCCCACAGATGACATGATGGGTACGACGACCGTCGCCACCATGATGATTGCGCCCAGGCCCCCCAAGGCGGTGAATAGCAGGGTGATGAGCCCCAGCATCGTCAGGGCCACGACCAACGGGCTGTCGCCAGCCAGTTCGGCCCCTTTCTTGATGAGGCTATCGGCGACCCCAGTTTTTTGCAGCAACACGCTGAGCATGCTCCCGAAGAGGGCGACCGTATAGGCATTGTGGAGGCGAAGCGCCCCCTCACCCACCACAAACTGTACCACGTCTGCGACGTTGAGTCCCGCGACCAGCGGGATGAGAAAAGCCATGCAGGGCAGGCAGATGAGCGCGGGGAGCTTGCGGAGGAACATCGCTCCGGCGAAGACTACAAAGAGGAAGAGGACAACGAGAACTCTGAGGGTTTCCATCGCTGCAGGACCGTGTGCGAGTGCTTTCGTATGTGGTGCTCAAATATAGCATCTTTTTTCCCCTGTTGCAAGTGAGAAAAAAACTCGTGCCCGCCGTGGCCGCGCAAATCGGTTGCGCTGCACGGGCCGTTTTTGTATATTGAGCACGCAAGAGAAGCGAGGTATCCCGTGTGCGGTTCCAGAGGGATTGCGAAGCCAACAACAAGCTCAGGTCCTCCTGAAGGGAAGGCGCGCTTAGAGGTGGACGTGTTGGTGGTCGGGGCCAGTACCGGAGGAGTGTGCGCGGCGATCCAGGCGGCGCGCCTCGGGGTCAAAGTCGCCCTTGTGGAAGAGACCCCCTGGCTGGGCGGGATGTTGACGGCTGCCGGCGTGAGCGCCGTAGACGGAAATCACCTGCTGCCTTCTGGCCTCTGGGGCGAATTCCGCCAACATCTCTATGACCACTACGGCGGTCCCCAAGAGGTGGCCACTGGCTGGGTGAGCAACACACTGTTCGAGCCCCATGTGGGAGAGGCCATCTTCAGGCGAATGGTTGCGGCGGAGCCCAGCATCAATGTAACCCATGGCTATTGGCCGGTGCGAGTCCTCACCAGGCGCGGGCGGGTGCAGGGCGTGCAGTTTGCCAATCGCCGCGGTGAGCTTCTCACCATCAGGGCCACGGCCACCATCGATGCCACCGAATACGGCGATGTGCTGGCGGGTGCAGGTTGCGCTTATGACCTCGGGCGGGATGCTCGCTCACAAACAGGAGAGCCCGGCGCGCCCGAAGCCCCGGACCCCTTTATCCAAGACCTCACCTACGTGGCCATCCTGAAGGACTACGGCCAGGGCCATGATCGTACCGTGGGCAAGCCCAGGGGTTACGATGAGCAGCTCTACACGGGCACCTGCCGTGAGCTCGGTGGGCAAGGAACGGACGCGCCCGACTGTGGGCGCATGCTCTCCTATGGACGACTGCCGGGCCGCAAATTTATGGTCAATTGGCCAGTGCACGGCAACGATTGTTATCTCAACGTGGTGGAGTTGCCTCGCCCGATGCGCCGCGTCCTCCTACAGCAGGCGAAGCGGACCACGTTGGGCTGGATTTGCTTCGTGCAGAAGCATCTCGGATGGCGACATCTGGGCTTGGCTGACGATGAGTTCCCCACCCGCGACCGTCTGCCGTTGATCCCTTACAACCGCGAGGCGCGACGAGTGCGTGGTGTGGTGTGCCTCACCACCTTGGATCTGGTCAATCCCTACAACCAGGGGCGCAGGCCCCTCTACAAGACAGGAATTGCGGTCGGGGACTATCCTTTGGACCACCACCATGCCCGTTGCCCGGTCAGGGTCGAAGAAACATTTCCCGAGATCCCGGCCTTCACCGTGCCGTACGGCTGTTTGGTGCCCGAGGAAATAGATGGGCTGCTGGTGGCGGAAAAAACAATCTCGGTGACGCATCTTGTGAACGGGTGTACGAGGTTGCAGCCGGTGGTGATGCTGGTGGGGCAAGCTGCCGGTGCCGCGGCCGCGCTGTGTGTGCTGCGGCAGTGTCAGCCTCGTCAGCTTGCTGTCCGGGCCCTGCAGGAGACACTCCTTCGCCATGGCTGCTACCTCATGCCCTTCACCGACTGCCCGCGCGAGAACCCCTTTTTCGACGCGGTGCAACGTGTGGGGGTCTGTGGCCTGATGCGCGCCATGCCAAAGCCGTCCGGCTGGGCTAACCAAATGCTCTTCCTGCCCGAAGCGCCGGTGGAACTGCCCGATGCGCACCTGGCGTTGCTCAATGCCCGGCTGCACGACGACCTTGGCAGCCTGCTCGCACCGTTGTCCACACATCGCGTCCTTACGCGCGCCCAGGTGCTGGGGCTCATTTGTCGCGCATTGGGCCACCCTATCCCGCTCAGTGGCGACGCTGCCGAAGGGCCCGAGGGCCTCTCCGAAGAGGTTTCCCGGGGTCTTGCGCTGGCCGGGGAACGCGGCTGGCTGCGCGGAGCTCTGGCTGCTTCCGGGCAGCGATTGAGTGAGCCGATGCCTCGGGCGGAATTCGCGTACCTTTTGGACAAGGCCCTGGACCCCTTCGCTGCTAACCCGGTTTCGTTGCTCCCTGAACCTAGCTCTTAGGGGGATTTACTTCGCGCGCAAGCGAACTGGGGCAGCGCAATGAACTGGTGCGACTCCTGGCACTGGCCATCGGAGTACGGCCTTTTCCTCCTTGTTTCCCCCCTTTGACGGGTTGCCACAGAGGTGCTCCGGTCGCGAGGGCAAAAAATCGTGCGCTGCGACAGATTTTGCTTGACAATTCGCCAGCAAAGAGTTATCTTAGGATAGTTAAAGGTCTTTACTAACCTGGGAGCCTCGCGTGAGCCTGCGCAGAAGCCGGAGCATCTGGTACCTCGCCTTAGCCTTTCTCCCGGTGGGGAGTCACGCCCAATTCACGGGTAAGATCACCGGCCAGGTGGTGGATGCGGAAAGCGGCCAGGCATTGGCGGGGGCGAACGTCGTGGTCGTGGGCACCTACATGGGCGCAGCCACCGACGCGAAAGGCTGGTACGTGATCCTCAACGTTCCCCCTGGACGCCATCGCCTGGAGGTCTTCTACCTCGGCTACAAGAAGGTCAGCATTGACGGCGTCGAGGTGCGCATCGACCGCACGGCGCGCGTCGATGTGAAAATGACTCCGACGGTGCTTGACCTTGGGCAGTCGGTAACCGTCACCGCAGAGAGGCCCATCGTCGAGGCAGATAAGACGGCCAGCGCTGTCCATTACGACGGTCGCGACGTGCAGAACCTGCCGGTGGAGGGGCTGCGCAACGTCTTAGAGCTTGCTCCTGGCATCAGCCGCAATCCTGACGGCACAATCAGCATCCGCGGCGGGGGCGCCTTCGAGATCAACTACTCGGTGAATGGCATCACCAGCATGGTGACCAACACGGGTGTGCCGGCTTACGGTACCGGCGGCAAGTCCGAGAACAGTTGGAAGTACGACATCAACCCGCTGGCCGTTGCCCAGATGGAGGTGATTACAGGGGGCTTCAATGCCGAGTACGGGAACGCCCAGTCGGGTGTCGTGAAGGTGGTGACCAAAGAGGGAGGAGCGCGCTTTTCTGGCGCCCTGCAGGTGGAATACCGACCGGCTGGCCAGTACCACTGGGGCGATTATCTCTACTCCCACGATCAGTTCGAATGGCGCAAGTGGGGCTTGTTCGAGAACTGGTTGAAGGAGCCGCAGTTCAAAGATAACACCGGCGCGGTGAACATGGAGGAGGCGCAGCGCAACTATAGGCTCTGGGTGCGCAATCACACCCCTGCGGACGACAACATCCTCGGCGTCTACGACTACCGCAAGTATCCCTACACGCGGTACCTCTTCAGCTTTGGGGGCCCACTGGGGAGAGAGGCGAACAAGATGAACTTCTTCCTGACCGGTGAGATAAAGAACAACCCCACACGGCTGCCCACGCGGGAGAAAGTGCAACGTCTGGCAAACTGCTCCATCGTCCTGGCGTTTAAGCCGAATCCACAACACCACTTCAGGTCCACGACGCTTTATCAACACTTCTACGGGGGCATGGGCTCCGGTTCAGAAGACGTGCGATGGGCCGGCTTGTGGGGAAGTTACGGGGCCAAGCGCAAGTACACCTTGATCTACGATTCCCCCCGGGAAGAATCGG
This sequence comes from candidate division KSB1 bacterium, assembly GCA_024655945.1. Taxonomy (NCBI): domain Bacteria; kingdom Pseudomonadati; species Candidatus Zhuqueibacterota bacterium. The sequence goes on along the minus strand of JANLFK010000002.1, from coordinate 133,624 downwards.
TGTTCGCACAAAGCGTCAACTACAAGCACATCTTCTCCTCGCGCGTCTTCTTGGAGGCCACCTTCACTTACCAGAACGAAATCCTCTACGCATACCAGACGCCCACGCCTGGTATCGACAAGGACGTGCAGCTGCACCCGAACCCAGCAGACCGGCAGCTCGAGGACCGCGGGCCGTGGAACGAGAAATACCGTGAGTACTACACCTGGTCCAGCCTCTACAACCAAGCGTCTCTCACGCGCTACTATGAAGCCCGCCTCAGCCTTACCCGCCAGTTTCGCACCACGAATCTTTTCAAGGCGGGGATAGAGGCGTGGCTCATGGACCAAGACTACAATGCCTCCTCCTCGCTCTGTGTGGCGGCCTTTATCTGGCGTACCGGGTTTGCCACCAATTACAAGGCCAAGAGCTGGTACGCTGCTGGTTACGTTCAAGACAAACTGGAGTTCGCCGGCATGGTTGCCAACATAGGTGTGCGCGTGGAGGCGTACAACTTTGGGGCCGACGTGCCGAAGGACAAATACAGCGTCTTCTATCCTGCCTTGGGAAGCCCAAGCATCGGCACTCCTGCGTGGGAACCCTCAAAGACGTTCGTCTCCTTTTCCCCCAGGGCAGGCATCTCCTTTCCTATCGGCGACAAGACGGCCTTCCGTATTCAGTACGGCCATTTCCGTTCCATGCCCACCATCAATCAGGCACTGGACAACCAGACCTACAACGGATGGGGTAGCTATGGGAACCCCAACTTGAAGCCAAAACTGAGCATCAACTACGAGGTCGGCGTGCAGCAGAACCTGTGGGATACCCACCAGCTGGACGTGGTGACCTACTACAACGACCTCAAGTACCAAATTGCGCCGGCCTACATCAAGGCGGCTACCGGCAGCCAGAACAAACCGGGAGACCTCAAGGGGAGCTACATCAGCTACGAGAACCGGGGGTATGGGAGCACGCGCGGCGTGGAGGTCAGTTTCGCCAATCGTCCAACTGGCAGATGGAGCTATCGCCTCTCTTACACACTCAGCCAAGGCAACTACGGCTACCACGGAGTCTACCTTCAGGCACCGGACATGACGCCTGAGCTGGAGCAGAAGTACAGCTACTCGGCGAGCGACTACCTTTCCCCTGAGGACCGCACGCACCGGTTCAGTGGTGCTCTGACCTACGCCATCGGCGCGGGTGGTGGCGTCAAGGTACTGGGCCTGCACCCTCTGGCGCGCATATCCATAGGGCTGGTCCTCATGGTGCGGAGTGGCCTGCCGTACTACTGGTCGCCCGAGTACCAGTACGAACACACCGTCGAGTCCAACCGCCGCTACCCGAGCGAGTCGCAGACGGACTTGCGGGCCGAAAAGCTGGTGGGTCTTGGACCCGTGACTCTGACGCTTGGTCTGCGCGTGCTCAATCTCTTCAACAACCAGCATCTGACGCCCATCTCCGACGCGGAGGAGTTGAATCGCTGGGTATTGAGAAGCGCAACCTACGCCGACGCTGACGATGCCCCTGATCGCGATGTGCGTCGCTACAACTACTTCCAGGTCTATCGTAATATTCCGCGCCAAGTTTTTCTGTCCGTGGGGTTGAGGTTCTGAGCCGGGGGGCGTAGAGCGGTGTTGAGAGGCACGGTGAAAATGGTGCGAAAGCGCGCACTCCGGGCAATGATTCTTCTTGCTGCAGGTCTGGCGGCAGGGAACTCTCCGGCCAACGCCCAGGGCAATCCCTACACGATCGAGCTCACTCGCGGCCGACTCTGGCATTCCTTCTACTTGTCGCAAGAGTGCGAGCCGATGGCCGACTGGAGCAGGAAGACCTATGGCCTGGACTGGCCAGGGTTTGCCAGCGAGGAGATCAAGCAGAACATCGGCGGGCATCATACGTACCTTCTGTCCGGCGGCTTCTTTCTGACGGCGAAGACGGATACCGGCACTGTGTGGGGATGGGACAACTTTGCCACTCACGGCACCGATGTTGGTATTGAAGGCGACCAGTTCCGCTACCTCATAAGCAAAGACAGCAAGGGCAAGCCCATTCACCGCAGGCGATGGCAGGACGGCAACTACTGGCTGCAGCGGGACCCCTACGAGGCGGAGGAGGTCATCGACACCCAGTGGGAAATGAACGGTGCCTGGTATCAACCATGGGATAACCAAAACATGCCTGTGCTGGTCAGGCGCACGGTGCGGCAGTGGTCAGGTTCTCGTGCCGATGAAGACTATGTGATTATCGAGTATGTGGTCAAGAACATGCAGCGGCGCAAGCCCCTCAACGGGGTCTATTTGCTTTTCACCTATGCCCTTTCTCCCAATCACCGGGGGTGGTCCTTGGTGTTTCCCAACTTCCCAGAGGGTGCGCGGAACACCCACGGTGATTGGGACCCGGAGCGTCGGTTGCTGACGGCCTGGGCTGGGGACTTTGCCCTCACTCCGGGCAATGACGAATCCTTTGATGTCTTTCAGGAAAGGGTCTATGATCCGGTTCGAGGCGGTCCGGCAGTGCGCTCACGTTTTCTTGCGCCGGGTCTCATCGGCATCAAGTTCCTGCACATATCTCCGGATACCGGCGGGCAGGCTAATCGCATCAACGGCTTTGCTTGGTCTGCTGCTCCACCCACCAACGACCACTCCGGCCCTTTTCTCGGCGTGGCCGGCCTCACCAGCAAGTACGCCGCCATGGCCAACCCGCTTCTTCTGTCTGAGGCATTTGCTGATCCTACCGACCCCCGCATGGGGCAGAACAGGCTTTATGCCAACTTTTCCTTGGGCCCCTATCACTTGGCGAGGGGCGATTCTATCAAAGTGGTGGTGGCAGAGTTTGTGGGGGGTCTGCCCTACGAGAGGGCGGATAACCCCCTGCTGACCATAACCGACCTCCGCGCCGCCGGGGATTCGGCAGTCTCCTACCTGGAACAGCGCGTGAGCTTCGCCTATGAGCATCACTACACGCTGCCCATGCCCCCGCCTGGCCCGCGCTTTGTGGTTTATCCTGTGCGGGAGGGCGGCCGCGTGGGCAACGTGATTTCATTCGGCAGCGAGGTGGAGTCGGTCCCTGATCCGCATCAGGGGGTGCCCGACGTTGCCGGGTATCGTATCTATCGCTCAGGCCAATATCCGTTTGGCCCATGGAAAATGTTAGTGGACATCCCGGTGGGTGACCCACGGTTCTTCCACGCGGACTCGCAGCGCTACATCTACCTGGACTCTGAGGTGGCGCTGGGTTATGCGTTCTACTACTCAGTCACCAGCTATGACCACGGCTGGCCTGCGTGGGCCATGGACCCCAGCTATCAGGTGCCACCACTGGAGTCCTCCATATTTGCCAATCGCATGCGGCAACCTTTCTACACCACGCTTCGCCCCACAGCAAAGCAGCTCGACCACGTGACGGTGGTCCCCAATCCTTTCTATCGCAGCTCCGGATTTGAGCTTGCCGGGGACGTGAAGCTGATCCAGTTTGTGAATCTCTCCGAGGAGTGCACCATTCGTATCTATACCGTGCGCGGGGATCTGGTCAAGACCATCCATCATCGTGACCCCTCGTCCGGAGTGGCGTTCTGGAACCAGATCAGCGACTATGGCCAGTATGTGAAGAGCGGTATGTACTTCTTCCAGGTGACCAACAAGCAGGGTGAAGTCAAGCTGGGCAAGTTTGCCATCATCAATTGAGGCTTCCCATGCGAAGTGCAAAGTGGATACTTCTTGTCTGCTTGTCTTGGAGCGCCTGTGCAATTGCCCAGGAGTTCGAGAAGATCGGCACCACAGGCTTCACTTTCCTGGAAATCCCGGTGTCTGCCAGGATTTTGGCACTCGGTGAGGCGGCGACTACCCTTTTCGACACTGGCGCCGAGGGCATCTACTGCAATCCGGCTGCTATTGCCTGGCAGCGTGCGCGCGGGGGGCTGCACGTGGCGCATACCTCCTGGTACGTGGAAACGGCCCTGCAGGCTGTGGCACTGACCTGGTCCCAGGGTAAGTTCGGCACCGTTGGTTTCCACGTGCGCTATTGCGATTTCGGCAAGATGGAACGCACCACCAACCCCACCGTTGACCAGGTCGGCTCCTACCTGAGCTTGGGGACCTACTCGGCGGGTGCCTATACGTTGGGCCTCAGCTACGCCCGCGCCCTCACGGACAAGTTCAGCTTTGGAGGTACCGTCAAGTACGTGCGCGAGACCATCGATCTCTACAGCGCAGACAACGTGGTGGCTGACCTTGGGTTCTTGTACGACACCGGTTTTCGCACATTGCGCATCGGCGCCTCCTTGCACAACTTTGGTCTGGATAGCAAATACGCCGAAGAGAAGTTCAAAATGCCGCAGACCCTGCGCATGGGGGTGTCGGCAGAGCTGTTGGGTTCGTCGGTGCGTGAGAACTATCTGACGGTGGTGGTGGAGGCCGTTCACCCGAACGATGCCGGTGAGCGACTGCACCTCGGCATGGAGGCGGTGCTTGGGGGAATCGGCGTTGTGCGCGCCGGATACAAGTTCGGCTATGCGGATGAGGGGCTGTGCCTCGGGGGTGGGTTGCGCCACAAGCTTTTCGGGACCGGCGTGAGGTTCGACGTGGGGTGGATGGAACATGCGAGTCTGAATTCCGCGCTTCTGTATGCGGTAGCGGTGGAGTTTTGAGGGATGCGTACTTGGCGCATCAATAAGCTCGCGTTTTTCTGCTGGAGCCTTGTGGCCGCGTGGGGTGCGTCCTGGGCCTGGGCGCAGGAGGGAGATCTGAGCCTGCGCATCGCCGGTTCAGTGCACAGCCAGAGTGAGGCCTCCAGGGCGGAACGTGCCGCGGGCATAGGGAGCGACTTGCAGATGCTCTTCCGGCTGTGGGGAGGTCTGCACGTCAAGGTAGGCGCAGGCTATGACTACCTCTGGTTGCGGCAACGGGATGTCTTGGACGAATGGCATTGGGACTACTGGGAAAAGACCTACATTGATTTCCTCCCTGGGGCCAAGGTGCAACACGTCAACCAGACGCTGCGCTACACGAGTGCGGACAGCATCTACTCGGCAGTATTTCATCCGAGTCAGCAACTCAAAGAGCTCCGGCTGCTGGTCGGGGTGGAGCAGGTGGTACCCCTGACTCGGCGATGGAACTTGGGGGCGGCAGGCGCCGTGGGCGTGGACTTTTTCTATCGAGAGCTGGAGATGCGAGAGGACTGGACAAAGCGTTTCAACGTCGACACCACCTCGGCCGACCTGGACTATGCCTTCCACTATCGGTTGCTGCACTTTGCACCAACTCGCAAAGGGGCAAGTGTGTTTGTGGCCCCGTCGCTGGGCGTGCGTGTGGCGGCTTCGTCGGCTGTGGACATCGGGTGGGAAGTGGCATACGTGCACTACCTCCGCGGGGAGCGTACCCTGGGCGTCCGTTTGTCAGAGGACGGGTCCCGGTGGCTGCCTCTAAGGGGGAAGCTGATGTGTAGTCTTGGTGTGACCTTCAAGTACTGACGGGGAGCGCCGATGCCAGGGATGCACCGTCGCGCATCTGCTATGTTGATTGCGGCAACACTTGCCTTGCCCGCATGGGGGCAAGAGCTCGGACAATGGCACGCAGGGGTTAGCCTCAGCTACTCCGCGCCCGTGAGTTCATTGGGCGAATGGTTCTTGCCGGCGCCCAATGGAGAAGTTGCCGTTGGGCAGCGCATCACTGACCAGTGGACAGTAGCAGGGGCCTTGGAGTTTGCTCGGTACGGCCGCGAAGCACTCAGCGGTTATGCTGCGGGGAAAGTGGAGTTGCTTCTGGAGCATGTGGGGGCGCTGGTAGTGGGAGAGTTCCAACTCACTGACCACGGGCGGGTGTTCCCCTTCTTGTTCCTGTCAGGTGGTGTCTACCGCTGGACCGGGGTGCGCGGCGCAGTGCCGGCTGATTCAACCGTGACCCCCTACCTGCCGGCCATTGCCGAACGGCGGTTGCGCGCCACGAACTGGGGCGTGCGCGCGGGATTGGGGTTGAAGACGGGCACCTGGCACCGCATGGCACTTGAGGGAAGAGTCTGGTATCGGCTGGTGTTGGGAGACCTGTGGCCCACCATGCAGCCGCACATCGAGCTCGAAGGGGTATCAGGTTTTCAGACAGGGAACGCCTCTGTGGGCGTGCGCTTTTTCTTCTGAAAATGACGCAGGAGGCAATTATGCGCCGGTTGATGAGCATCGTACTCCTTTTCCATTTGCCCCCCTTGGTTGCAGCCCAGTACCCGGTGAGGTGGGCAACCTCCCGCTACATGAACCCCGGCAGTGACGTAACGCGCTCGCTGGCTTACCGCCGGAGCAGCGACCACGTGCTGGTGGCCACACGCAGGTGGGGCGTGGGCCTTGTCGCCTTGAACGCGGCAACTGGTGACTCAGTAGGCGCGCTGGACACCCGCATCGTGGCCGGCGGGACCTATCCTATCAACATGGTCGCTGTGGCCGAGGACGGCACCATCTACGCCTCCAACCTCTGTGCGCCCCTCCACACGCCCGGTGCTACAGTGCGCATCTATCGCTATGCGGATGAGCATGCCTCCCCAGAGCTCGTTTTCGACGACCCGTTGGATGGCGGTCGTTACGGGGATTCTTTTGCCGCGATAGGTTCTGGGCTGCCGCGCTACGTCTACATCTCCGGCATGGGCAATCAGCGAATTGCAGTGTTGCGCGATGACGGTGGACCCAGGCTGCTGCTCGACCACTACATACCGCTGCCTATGCCTGGCGCGGCGCGCCATGGCATCTCGCCTACGGCGCCCTGCGGACCGGTGTGGATCAACGGGGCGGATGTGGGCTTCCCGCCACCGCAACTCATCGCCGACGACGGGACGGTCATTGCGGTGGTCCCGGACACTTTGGCCTCCAGAGGGGGCACCTCGACCATTCTGCACCTGCTTTTGGGGAACTACCGGCTGATCGCCGTCACCAATGCCTGGGCACTGTCGGTGCGTTGCGTGCGCTACTTCGAGGACGAGCTCGGCACCATCACCTTCGACTATTTTGGTGCCAACTCGGATTCCATCCCTCTGTTGTACAACGGTACCACTTTTATCAACAATGTGAATGCCACGAACTCGTTGTCTTATGATAGCAGGCGTCACTCTCTTCTGACGCTCTTTGGTTTCAACAGCATTGCTTCCCTGAGCCTTGATTCGCTTCTCAAAGCCAGCACACCGCGCTCGGAAGCGATGACGGTGAGCATTGACGGCAAGAACGACTTCTTCCCCACCGACCACGTGGGCCGAAGCAACGGCAGGGACATGTACTTGACCTGGTCTGCGGGCAAGGTCTTCGTCGGGATCACGGGGCACGCGTTGATCGATCCCACCTTGACCAATCGGCTCTATGTGGCCTTCGACACCGACCCGCACGGTGGGAATGGCTCGGCAGTGCCTCCTGAGCAAGCTGGGGGCGTAACGGCATTGCCTTTCTTGGCTGACGTTGTCTACATGGTCGATTCGTGGAACCAGCCCGACTACATGGTGGGCAACATCTACAAGTGGCAGGGGAGCGGCTGGACGCACACTCAGTTCGACGGCAACATGGCGTCCCAGGGAGCATTGGCCTATGCGGACAAAGGTCCCGGCAGACTGGCGGAACTGGCGGCCATCAGGAACGCCGCAGGGTTGGGCAACAGCTTCACCAGCTTGGGTCTCATGGCGTACGTGGCGCAGAGCGGGGCCGCTGGGGAAGTGCTCTGTGCCTTCCCTGACGCCAACCCGGTGGGAAGGGGAGTCGCATTCAACCACTACTTCTTTGTGGACAGTCTCGGCAGCGGTGTTTTTCCTACCGACACGGCGCAGGTGCACGTGAGGAGCAGGCCGACCGGAGTCTATGGTGGGGACGAAGCATCGATGCGCCCGGCGCGGCACGAGCTGGCGCAGAACTATCCCAATCCGTTCAATCCACAGACGCGCATCCGGTATGTCTTGGCCCGGGAAGGGAAGGTCCGGCTCGAGGTGTTCGACCTGCGCGGGCGGCTCATTCAGAGGGTGTACGAAGGGAAGCAACAGGCCGGAACGCATCAGGTGGTCTTCCACGGTGGGTCGCTGGCCTCCGGCGTCTACCTGTACCGACTCACCGTGAATGAGCAGGAGGTGGCGACCAAAAAGATGCTGTTGGTGAGGTAGAGAGTGAGCTGGCAATTCTCGGGCCGCATCATGGTCGGCCGCGGCAGCGCAGGCGCAGGGAGTCGGTCGAACTAACAGCATGTGGGCAACCGTGCACAGAAAGGCGAAAGAGAGCGTCCTGGCCGGAATTGTCTGTTGGCTGCTGGTGTTTGTTGCGGCGGCGCCTTTCGCGTGGAGCCGCCAGGGGGAGCTGCGCGGTGTATGGGTGGCGTGGGCAGGCGCCAACGTGCCGAGCAAGGAGAGAATCGCGGCGATCATGGATGATGTTGCGGCCCACGGCATGAACGCAGTCTATGTGGACGTGTGGCGTTATGGCTATCCGTACTTCCGCAGCCAGGTGTTCAATCGACTCACGGGTCTGTACACAGATCCGGTGCTTGCCGAGGGCAGGGACCTGCTGGCAGAAATGGTCGCCGAGGGGCACCGGGTTGGCCTACACGTGCACGCCTGGTTTGAGTACGGCTTCGTGGCCTGCCAAGGCAGCAATGATCACGTCTATCGGCAAAGGCCCGATTGGTTCGCTAAGAGGCGCGACGGCAGCGTGCTTTTCAATGGCGACTACCTGTACAAATGGCTCAGCCACTGCAACCCGGAGGCGCAGCAGTTTCTCATCGCCTTGTGCTTGGAAGTGGCCCGCAACTACGATGTGGACGGGGTTCAGCTGGACAGAATCAGGTATCCAGAGTTGGATTGTGGATACGATGAGGCCTCGGTTGCTCTCTACAAGGCAGAGCACAACGGCAACCCACCGCCGCAGAATCCCGGCGACCCTCACTGGATGAGGTGGCGGGCGGACAAGCTCACCTCGTTCATCGCCGTCGCCTACGACTCTTTGAAGCGGGCACGACCAGACCTGCCGGTGAGCAGCACCCCTATCGTCTACCCTTACGGCTACGAGAACTTTTGCCAGGACTGGCGACCGTGGATCAACGGGCGCCATCTGGATGTCGTGTCTCCGCAAATCTATCGCGCTTCCAACGCCATCTACGCCTCCGAACTGGACCTGCAGTTGGCGCACGTTCTGGACAGGACGGGCTTCTACCCGGGCATGACGTCCGTTTTCGACCAGTACCTTGTGCCCACGGAACAGCTGGCCGCCATGATCCAGACGACAAGGAGTCGAGGGCTCGCGGGGCACGTCATCTGGTTCTACGACACGCTCGTCGATGATTTGCCCGCGCTCTCGGCTGGAGTGTACCAGGAGCAGGCCTCGGTTCCGGCTATGCCAGTAAGCTGGCGTCAGCCCGCCATCATCGTGAACGAAGATGATTCGACGGTCACTCGCTCAGGCAGTTGGGTCGTTTACACGGGGATCGCCGGCTTCCGCGGTGGCTGCCTGTACACCAGCGCCTCTCCAGCTGCTGCCATCGAATATTCCGCCGTCATCCCGCAAGCCGGGTGGTACGAGCTCTATGCATTTGTCCCGTACCACTGGAATGCGGCACGAGAGGCTCGCTACCAGGTGATGCATGCGCGCGGCGTGGACACGGTGTCGGTCAACCAAGGACTCGCGGGCAACGCGCGGTGGCACAAGCTTGGGGACTTTTTCTTCCATGCAGGCAGCAGGCCCGTGGTGCGGCTGACCAATGAGGGTGTGGGCAGCCGCTACCTTTTCACCGATGCCATCATGTTGTGCAACAGCAACCGCGCGGCGTGGTTCTTGAGCAGCGTGCCTGAATCGCAGAACCGGCGGGTACGAGGTAGCGGCTTGGCGGTGAGTAGCTATCCCAATCCCTTTCATGCGACCGCTGCCATCGCAGTGGAAGGGGCCTCACCTGACGGCACGTCGCTGTCCATTGTCGACGTGCAGGGGAGGTGTGTAGCTCAGCTGCGAGGGGGTCTGACAGGAGGGGGGCGGTGGATGGCGCATTTCGACGGGCGCAATCTGCCGAGCGGGGTCTACTTCTGTCTTCTTGGCGAGGGGAGCGACAAGAGTGTGGTGCACAAGATGGTGCTGGTGAGGTGAAAGTCGTGCAGCGTGCTGACACCAGGCTCATCAAGAAGCTCAACGAGATTCGTCTCTTGCACCTATTGCGCGATCACAGCCCCATTTCGCGCAATGAGTTAGCGCGGCGGGCGCACATTTCCAAGGTGGCTGCCTCCGACATCGTTGCGCGGCTGGACCGGGCCGGCTTCATCATCACCGTTGGCAAAGGGGAAACCACACGCCGGGGAGGCAAGCCCCCCATTCTGCTGAAGCTCAACCCGGAGAGCGGCTACGTAGGAGGCATCGAGATCAAGCGGCAGCGCTCGCTGGTCGCGTTGGGCAACGTGGAATCCAGGGTGATGGGGTGCGAGCAGGTGACCTATGCCGCCGAGGCGCCGATGGAGGACGTGCTCAGGGCGATCTTCCGGGCTGTCGATGGTCTCCTGGCCAGGCATGGGGTTCCTCCTGAGCGCTTTGTCAGCATTGGCATCGCCATCCCCGGAATCGTGGACTACCGCAGGGGGAGATTGAGCTTCGCAGACACACTGCGCGGCTGGGCGCAGAAGCCTCTGGCGGAGCGCTTTGCCCGGCGGTACCGCGTGCCGGTGGTAATGGAGAACGATGTCAACGTCATGGCCTTGGGTGAGAGCCTCCTCGGCGCCGGCAAGGGCGTGGAGAATCTGGTCTGCATCTGGATTGGGGAAGGCATCGGCGCCGGGATCATCGTGGATGGCCAGCTGGTTCGGGGTGAGGCTGGCAACGCGGGGGAGATCGGCTACCTGGAAGTGGGACATATGCTGGCTCACTCCGGACGCATGCGCCGGCTCTATGCGGGGCAACGTTTCTTCGGCGACCTGCTTGCGGAACACAACTTGATCGCCGCTCTGAGAAATGAGTTGGCGGAGTCGATGCCTGAGGGAATGGCAGCGGAGATGGAGCTACTGTCTTTGCTCAAAGCTGGCGATGTGGGAGAGCCCCGCGTGCGGCAATGTCTGGAGGAGTACGCCTATGGACTCGCGGCCCTGTGCATGACCGTGGTCAAGACGTTGAACCCCACGCTGATCGTGTTGTCCGGGCGAGTGGTGGAGCATTCGGCGTACCTGGTTAGTAGGGTGCGGGCCATCTTGGTTGAGGAAATGGCAAACATACCTTTCCGGGCGAGCACGCTGGCCGTGGGGAAGCTCAAAGAGGAGGCGGGCATAAGAGGAGCCATCGCCTTGGCGCTGCTGAGCATTTTTGAGCCGCCGATGGTGATGAGCCGCAACCACCAACAATTGCAAATGGCCAAATTTTGTTCTTGACTTTTTGCCGTTTCTGTGTTATACTGTAGTGCGTCCGCAGCAAGGTTCACGGCAGGGGTTTCTCACAGAGAAAGGAGGTGATTAGCCGAACAACAGGTGGGGTGCCAACTAGGGCAGCAAGTCGGAAAGGAGGTGATGGGCGAGAAAGGTTCTGGCGAAGGATTGTCGTGGGGTGCAGAAAGGGGGAAGCAAGCGGCTGTGAGTTCTTCTCCTGTCCAACTGAGGAGGCAGTATGAGGAGGGTTCTATCCGTTGTACTGCTGATGGTCGTGGCAGCCGGGACGGCCTTTGCCGGCGAAGAGCTTACCACGGTCTGGGAGCGCAATGTTGCCAAGGGCACCCTGCCACCGTGGTTTGACACCGCAGGTCACTTTACCCGCGGTTTTGACTACGGCAAAGTGGACGGCCATGACCGTCTGTATGTGGTGAGTCGCTTTGGTGGTAGCTTTATCTACGTGCTTGACGCGGCCACCGGCGACTCGCTGGGCATGCTGGACAACACGGGAATTGCCGGCGGTACCTACGCGGTCTCTGACGTAGGTGTTTCCGCAGACGGCAAGATCTACGTGTGCAACCTGGCCGTGGGTGGCACATTCAAGGTCTACGTGTACAACACGGAGGCCGATTCGCCGAAGGTTGCAATCACCTACGACGCTACGGGCAAGAGGCTGGGTGACAAGATCACCGTCACCGGTTCCGCGGCGGACAACTCGTTAGTCATCTGGGCGGCCTCTGCAAACTCCAACTACTTGGTCAAGTTCACCACCGCCGACAGTGGGGCGACCTTCACGCCCACAGAGTTGGACATCGGCACTACGGGCGGCAGCGCCTCAGTGGGGCCACTGCCTGACGGAAGCTTCTACTGGAACGCGGCCGGCAAGAGCGCCATGAAGTTCACCGCCGAGGGTGTGCCCATCGGTACGGTACCCGGGAGCGTGGTAGCTACCGGGTCTAATGCCATTCGCTACATTGGCACCATTGGCCCAGATGAGTTCTTCATCACCTTTCAGTACGGCGCCGGCAACGAAAACGCTCGGGTGGTGAGAGTACCTGGTGGCGATGTCACCGCAGCGGAGACCTACTCGCTTACTCCGCCTCTGGGCACCAACGCCAACCCTAATGGCACAGGAGACGTGGCGGTGCAGGACCTTGGGGGTGGGAAGTACCGCATCTTCGTGCTCGGCACTAACAACGGCCTTGGCGCTTATGAGGTGAACACCAACTTCCTAAAAGGCCTCTACTATGTCGGCGCGCCGGGAACGAGGCCTGGTGGTGGCGATCCAGAGTTTGCTTCGCTCAAGGCGGCCTGTGACGCGCTCAACCAGCGCCTGATCATGGGTAACTGTGCGTTCCTCATCAGCAGCGACTTGACCGAGCCGGTGAATGTGGCGTTGGGCGTGGATCCCGCTCCGTACACGGTTACCTTCAAGCCTGCGCCGGGCGTCACGCCGACGATCACCTTCACGCAGAGCACCGACTCGCCGGGATTCTCTGGAGCGTGGGTCATTGGCACCAGGGACTTGAGCACCACTGCCGGGCTGGTGAGAACCACCAACATCGTCATCGACGGCAGTAACCAGGACGACGGCACGACCAGGGACATGCTGGTGACCACTGCACCCACGGCGCACAGCAATGCCACGCCTCTGCGGCTCGTGGGCGATGTGAACAACACGGTAGTGAAGAACTTGAAGGTGGTCACGCAGCAGAACGTCACCTACGGCGTGCTGCTTACCTATCGCTACGATAGCGGCAAGTTCTTTCTCCCTGACACGGTCACAGTGGAAAACTGCGAGATCATCAACAAGCTGCGTACCACCGCCCAAGGCCTGGCGATTTCGACCTTCGGGACTCCCGGAGCAGGGATCACTCCGGAGTCGATGAAGGGCATCGTCTTCAAGGGCAACAGGATCGAGGCCAGAACCCGCGGCATCTTTTTGAACTGGGCCGGGAGCACGGACATCATTGGCAACGAGATCTATGTGAACCAGACGGATGCCGGCTACATGAGTTTTGGCATCTTCGGGTACACGATCGCATCGGCTAGCGATGTCCTCAACATCTACAACAACAAGATTGTGCTCCTGTCTACGGCCAACAATACCTCCGGGGACTATGGCATCATCGGCATTCAGTGCGGGAGCAAGGGCACGTACAACGTGTACAACAACTTCATCACCGGGTTCGACGCCACCACCACGGCACCCAACCCGAACCTGAAGATGGTGGGTATCCGCCTGGCCACCGAAGGAGTGGTGTCCAATGTGTTCCACAACACCATCTACCTGCGCAACCTGAGCATCGTTCCCGGGACTGGCGTGGTGTTGTACACAGGGTTGGAAATCTCCAACGGCATCAACACGATCAAGAACAATATCGTCTACGTTGCCGAGGGCGATTTCAAGAGCTACGCCGTCTATCGCAGTGGAACCGCAGGCACGTTGGACGCCAACTACAATGATTACTACGTGGCAGACACCACCAACGCTCGTACCGGCTTCTGGAACGGCACCGATGCGACCACGTTGGCTGCCTGGCAGGCGCTGTCGGGTCTGGATTCCAATTCCGTGGCCAAAGCCGTGGAGTTGGTGAGCGAGACAGACCTGCATCTGACCGGTGCCTCGGTAGGCGACTTTGACTTGGCCGGGACGCCCATTGCCACCGTCACCACCGATATTGATGGCGAACCGCGTTCGGCCACCTACCCCTACATGGGGGCGGACGAGGGTGCGGTGGAGTTGCTGCCACCCACGCGGCCTCTGACGGTAGCCGAGGCGCGGATTGACGCCGATGGTGACTTTAGGCCGGACCTTCTCGGCCAAGAAGTGACCTTGCGGGGTGTCATCAACTCGCCGAACTTTGGCACGCGGACGCAGTACTACATGCAGGATCCAGGGAGCGCGGGCATCGTGCTCTACTCAGGCACGGTGAGCCTCAACTTGAAAGTGGGCGACCTGGTGGAAGTGAAAGGCAAGATCGACCAATTCCGCGGCATCACCGAGATCGTGCCGACCTCGGCCAGTGACGTGACGGTGGTGGACAGCGGCATCGTGCTGACGCCCAAGCTGATCACCATCCCCGAGCTCAACGAGGAGAATGAGGCGCTGCTGGTGCAGCTCAACAACGTCTGGATCGTCAACCCCCAGGCTTGGCCTCCAGAGGGGCAGAACAGCAGCAGCACGAACCGGGTGCTGGTCACCGATGGGGTGGATACCACCTACATCTTCATCGACAAGGAGACTGATCTTGATGGATGGACGCCGCCAAGCGGGCCGATGAACCTCATTGCCTTGTGCGACCAGTACACCACCTCGGCGACTCGGTACGACGACGGCTACTCGCTGCGTGGGCGGTTCCGCGAGGACTTTATGCCGCTTCCGCCCGTGGCGTATGAGCTCCCCATCTTCGAGGGTGCCACCAACGGCACTTTTGACCTGAATTGGGAGTTCAACGCAACTACGGGTCCTTCGACGCTGACAATTGCCGACTCCACAGGCAGTGCCTGGGGAAGCCACGTGCTGATCTTCACCGACTCGGGCTACACGGGCATTGCGCACGTGAAGAACGCGCTGTTCAAGGACTATACCGTCTCGGCGGACATCTACCTGGTCGGCCCGCCTGATCCGGTTTTCCCATTGTACACCGGACTGGCGATCAAGTCGGCGCATGACGAGCTCAAGTTCTACCGAGTGGTGTTCCGCAACTCCACGGCCGGCGATAACGGCCAGATCCGCCTGCAGGGCTACGATGGCGCCAGCTGGCACATTAGCAAGTACTGGAACCCAGGGGTGGACTTTCCGGCGCTGCAGACCGGGTGGCACAACTTCAAGGTCACGGTAATCGGCAACCTGTTCTGGGTGTGGATCGATGGCATGCTCTTGCCTGGATGCCCCTATGCAGATGCAAGCCCATTCTTGAGCGAAGGCTACCCGGGCATCTACGTGTACAACGCCACGCCCGGCACGGTGATCTTTGACAACTTCTCGGTCACCGAACCGGTAGTGCCGGTGGAACCGGCCGCCCAGCTCACGCCGTTGTGGGCCAAGACCCAGGCTGCCGGCACATTGCCTGCCTATTTTGCGCCTGCCAATTACACCCGTGGCATGGCCTACGGGAAGGTGAACGGTAACGACCGGCTGTACGTCGTGACGCGCTCTGGTACGCCACATCGGGTGGTGATTTACGACGCGTTCAGCGGCGATAGCCTCGGCGTGATGGAGGCACCACAGCCACCGGTTGGTTTCTTCCCGGTCAATGCGGTGGATGTGTCAGACGACGGCATCATCTTCGTCTGCAACATGACGCTTGACGCCGCGGCCACGCCATTTACGGTGTACCGGTGGGATAGCGAGACGGCAACACCGACCACGGTGATCAGCTTCACCGGCACCGCGGGCCGCATGGGCGACATGATCAGCGTCTACGGGAAGGCGAGCGACAACACGCTGACCATCTACGCCGGCGTAGCTAACGGTGACCGCTACGTCAAGTTCACCACCTCGGACAACGGCCACACCTTCACCGGTGAGGTTATCACCCTGGGCTCGGGCGGGTCTTTCAGTACCTTGCCCAATATCGCCCAAGCCGGTGACGGGTCCGTTTACGTCAAGTCGTACGGCAGGCCGTTGGTGCACTTGCGGGCTGACGGGTCGGTGATCGACACTGTTGCCACCACGGTGTTCCCCACTGGTGTGAGCAAGATCAAATACTTCGAGCACGGCAAGCACAAGGCCATTGTCGGGTACATCCCGGATCTGCGCGGTGAAGGGAATGCCGAGAAGCTGGTCGTGGTGGATGTGGCCTGGGGCGATGAGTTGGCGCGCCAGATTGCCTTCTCGCCGTCCATCGGCCGTGCCTCCAACCTCAACGGCACGGGCTCGGTGGATGTGGCGCCGGTCGATGCCAACACGATCATCTACTATATCCTGGGCACCAACAATGGGGTGGCAGCGTTCTCCAACAACCCCAACTTTGTGGTGCAGCGCCTGGATACGCTGTTCTACGGCAATACCCCAATCTTAGCGCCGAACCCCTACGGCCCCGGGTGGATTGCCGGCACGAACAGCTATGGCGACATCGGCAAGTACCAGCGGTTCGATTTCAAGGTGGGTGACGAGCTCTTCGGCTTCCGCTACTACTTTGCCTACAAGGAGGTCGTGGACACTCCCGACACCCTCACGCTGGTTGTGAAGACCGTTGCCGCCAATGGGGCGCCGGATTCGCTGCTGGCCTCATTGGTGACCACCACGGATGTGTTGGACACCACCGGCGCGGGCAACCTGTTCTTCCTCAGTGCGCCTTTGCGCGTCAAGGGGCCGGCGTTCATCGGCTTTGAGTGGCCGGCGACTGCCAACGACGCCTTTGCCATTTTCATGGACAAGGACGGCGAGGGCAACGGTGCCAACAGGGCGTGGGAGCGTTTTGGTGACGGCTCCTACAACGACTTTGGCACCACGCTCAACCCAACCTTCTCCTGGGCCATTGACGTCGACCTGTGGATTGCGGCCTACTACAAGAAGGCCATCCCGGCCTCTGTGGAAGAGCTCACTGCCGCACTTCCGACCAAGTTCGAACTGACGCAGAACTACCCGAACCCCTTCAACCCGACCACCACCTTCCGGCTGGCGCTGCCGAAGACAGCAGAGGTAAGGGTGACTGTGTACAACATGCTCGGCCAGCGTGTGGCTGAACTGTTCCATGGCCACTTGCCTGCCGGCGTGCATACCTTCACCTTTGACGGCAGAAACTGCGCCAGCGGCGTCTACTTCTATCGGGTGGAGGCCGGTGACTTTGTCGGCATCAAGCGGATGGTTCTGGTGAAGTAGGATCGGAGGTGATCTCGCGCGAGGGAGGCATCGGTTCGGTCCGGTGCCTCCCTCAATTTTCTCGAAGGATGCATTAGACGCTTATCCTGCGGGGAGCAGCCGCTCGTCGAGACCAAGACGGATGCTCATCCCTGCCGCCGGGCGAGAAGGCCGGACAGTGAGGCGCGCATTTGCTGCCGCCGAGTTTTCCCGATGCAGGAGAAGCTTTGGCGCAAACGCCTCCCGATGGAGGTTAAGCCATGAAGGCAGGAGTTCTGTTTGCCGTCGCTTGCGGGCTGCTATGGGGCATGGGGCTCAGCGCCAGGGCGCAGCAGCCTTGGGTCTACCAGCCTGGCATGGACATCCGCTTCCCGCAGCCCGATTCGTTGGTCAATCCCTACCTCTGCACTTTTGACAGCCATGACAACCTGTGGGTGCTCTCCAGTTCGGCAGCCAGGCCCAGGGCGTTGAACGCCCTGTTCAAGGCGAGTCCTGGTGACACAGTGTTCAGCCTGGTGGTGGACTACACCACCGACCTGAACATCGAGTCAACGCGGGGCATTACGGCCATTGGCGACACCATTTACGTGGTCTCGCGCATGCCAGGGACGCCAACCCCTTCCTTGGCCATCATGTATGAATACCTGGACGGTGACCCACAGCAACGCAACACCTACTCGGGCTCTGGCTACGGCACGTGGGTCCTCGGGTTGTCTGCGAACAGGGACAAGTACATCTACGCTTCCGTCTCCTTTCGCACCTCCATCCGCGTGTACAACTTCACGGACGCGGCGGCGCCGCGAGGGAGCTGGGTGCCTATTCTGCCCATCGAGTACCACCCCTCAGAGCCGGGCGGTCACGATGGCACCGGCCGGAGCATTATTCGCGATGTGGCAGTGATACCTGGGGCAGATTATTCGCTGAGCAGCACGCCATTCTATACCTCGCGCAACAGCGACTCCAGCGGACACATGGGCGGCGTCGCGGTGTGGACCGGAGGCGTGCAGACCGACCCGAAAGGCTACGCGGGACAGCGGGTGACGGACGTGGCCGCTGACCTGTCCTGGCTGTGGTGGACACCTTACGGCCTGTGTTGCGACCGCAGCGGCAATCTATACGCGTGCGGCACGGACAGCACACGGCGCTGGGTAAAGGCGTTCTCCATAATGGGGAACTTTGCCGTGGAACTGGAGGAGGTGCCTGCCCGCTTCAGTTCGTCTCGCCCCGACCCTCACGGGGCGCCGTTGCTGGAACCGACGGACGTGGCCTTGAGCGGCGACGAAAAGACCGCCTACGTGATCGATGGCAGGGCGCGGCGCGCCTTCGCCTTCATAAGGGGAGGCTCAAGGGTCTCCAGTTTGTCCGATACGCCGCCACGTTCGCTCCACCTCCTCCATGCTTATCCGAATCCCTTCAACGCAGAGACGAAGATCACCTTCGAGTTGGCAGAGCGGCAGGTGGTGCAGTTGAGGGTGCTCAATGCCAGGGGAGAGGAGGTGCAAGTGCTATTCAGCGGTGCTCTGGGAGCCGGACGGCAGGAGGTGAGGTTCTCCGCCGGACAGCTGCCAACCGGGACCTATGTGATAGAGCTCCGCGCACGCGAAGGGCTTGCTTCTACCAAGGTGGTCCTCCTGAAGTGAGTTGCCTGAACGTGCGGCACATGGCGGCGGCATGGGCGGTCGCGGCGCTGCTATCCGTCACCCCAACCTTTGGATGGGCACAGGAGCCCTTGCCGGAAGCCCGCGGCGTGTGGATGAGCCGAGATGTGATTCTTGGCGGGCCGGCGCGCATGGAACAGGTCTTTTACCGGCTTGCCCGGGCTCATTTCAACCGGGTGCTCGTCGACGTTCAGTACCAGGGGGCAACCATCTATCCGAGCGAGGTGATGGTGGCCGCAGGGGGGCCGGGGCAGCGGGCGGAGTTTGCCGGCCGCGATCCGCTCCAGGAGGCCATCGAGATAGGGCATCGCTTCGGCCTGGAGGTGGTGGCCTGGTTCGAGTACGGCCTGATGGCGCACACGCACCCTTCCGACAGCACCGTCCGTGGGCCTCTCATCGCGGCACACCCAGACTGGCTGGCCATCAGGCGCAATGGCTCTTCCGTGGTGGCCAATGAGAACGGGTTCTTTCACTGGCTCGATCCTGCCCATCCCGAGGTGGTGAGCTTCATGGAGGACCTGTTCGGCGAAGTAGCGGCGCGCTACCCCGGGCTGGATGGCATTGAGACCGATCGGATTCGTTGTCCGTCCACAGAATTTTCGTATTCTGAGGTTGCCCGCAGCCGGTACGTAGCCGAGACCGGCGGCACCGATCCGCTCCTCATCGACACCAAGCATCCGGAATGGGCACAATGGGTGCGGTGGCGCGAGCGGCAGACGACGACCTTAGCGAGACGCATCTACCAGCGCGTCAAAACCAGGCGCCCCGATCTCCTGGTGAGCGCCGCAGTGGCCCCGCCTTACATGCTTTTGGCCGGAGAAAAATTGCAAGCCTGGAACGTCTGGGCAGACAGCGGCTACGTGGATGCCCTGGAGCCGATGCTCTACCTGCCGGACGCCGACCTGCAAAACCAACTCAACTTGAGTCTGACACTTGTGCCGGCTACCTTCTCCCTTTACCCTGGGATTGCCTACCGGGACGATGCCTCGTTGCTCTTCCAGGTGAGCCGGGTGCGGGAATCGGCCTGCGGCGGCATGACGATTTGGTACTACGGCGCGATGAAAGAACAGACGCTGCAGGTGCTCGGCCAGGGTGTCTTTGCCGAACGCGTCAATGCGCCACACACGGAGCTGATAATCGATGAGGCCGACCCGATTAGGTTCCGATGCTCGGGCTCTTGGCAAAGGGTAGAAGGTGGCTACGCAGGAACGGCTCTCTATGTGCCAGCGGGGCCTGACCAGGCCACAGCGACCTGGCAGACCTCGGTGCTGCGAGAGGGGCTTTACGAGATCTTCGCGCGATGGCCATCGATTGCAGGGGCAGCCAGGGAGGTCGTCTATCGCGTGCTCACGGGCAGCGCGGAAATTTCGTGCGTCGTCGACCAGGGCCAGAATCCCAACGACTGGGTCTTCCTGTGCGCAGACACCTTGCGGCACCGGCAGAAGGTGACGATTTCCGTCGGAGGCGCTGCAAGCGGCAAGGTCACCGCTGACGCCGTCCGACTCCTCCGGGTAGGAGAGCTGGTAGTCGATGACTGCCTGCTGCCGGACAGCGTGCACATCGAGCTCAAGTTCAGCAGGGTGGTGGACACGACGTCGGCCACAAGGGTCGATAGCTACGCCTTGGAGCCGGGCGGGAGCGTGCTTGCCGCAGAGGTGGTCTCTGGTGGGGCCTGTGCCGTGCGCCTCCAGGTAACCCCCCTTGCTGCCGGCCAGGCTTATCGGCTCCGTCTGGTCGGGGTGCGGGACAGGGCCGGCAACCTGTGCCGCACGCAGCAACTCACGGTCAGCTTTGTTCCCGATCATGTTTCGCTCCTGGTGGACGATGGTGCGCCCACCTTCAGAGCCTATGGCAACTGGGGCATCGCGAGCGAGGGGAACGACTTTGTGGGCCAGGGGTACGCAGTGAGCGGTCCGGGCAAGGGAGAGAACCGGGCGCAATGGTGGACGCAAGTGGGGCTGGATGGACTGTATGAGCTCAGCGTCAATATCCCGAACTGCCCTATGGAACTGGCACGTCGGGTTCCTTACTACGTCCTCCACCATTTCGGGCAGGACACGCTCTACATTGACCAGAGTGCGGGGCGTGGGGGATGGTCGATGTTGGGACGGCGCTATCTTCGCGCTGGCGAGTTCTCCAGCATCATGGTCGTCAATGCGGTGGACTCTGGAATGGTGGTCGCGGATGCGTGCCTCCTGCGACGGGTTTTGGATACGTCGGTGCGGCAAGAAACCCGGCCCCAGGTGCGTCCCGCACCGCAACTCCTGCCGAACTACCCGAATCCGTTCAACGGAGAGACCACAGTGTGCTTTGTGCTGCCAGGAGCGGGAACTGCGCAGGTCAGGGTCTTCAACGTGCTCGGGCAGGAGGTGGACACGGTAACCACGTCGGTGGCGTCGCCTGGCCTGCATCGAGTGAACCTTGCGCTGGGGCAGGTGCCCAGCGGCCTTTACTTCTGCCGGCTGATCTATGTCGACCAAATGGGCGACGAGTTCCCCAGTGCGTGCACGCGTAAGCTACTCTTGATTCGATGAAGGCGTTCAAGAAAATCACCCGTGCCTTGCGCAGAGTGGCGACTGCCGCAGGAGCGTTTGGCATCTTGTGGGTGTGGCAGGCCCAGACCTTGGCCCAGGTGCCAAAGGGAAAGATCGCGGGGAAGGTCATTGACGCCGAGACAAAGCAGGGCCTGCCTGGGGCCAACGTGGTCATCCAGGGGACCACGCTCGGGGCGGCAACCGGCAGAGACGGGGAGTATTACATCCTCAACGTGCCCCCGGGCACTTACACGGTGGCAGCCCGCATGATTGGCTACCGCAGCATGGTGGTGCGGGGCGTGACGGTGGTGGTGGACCGGACCAGCACCGTAGATTTCTCCCTGGAGGCGACTGTGCTGGAGATGGCCCCTCTGGTGGTGGAGGCAAGTCGGCCGGCAGTGGTGCGTGACCTGACCGCCACGGCAAAGGTGATGGAGGCGCGGGAAATCGAGACCGCGCCGGTGGAGGGGCTGCGCCGTGTCCTGGAGCTGGATGCCGGAGTGACGCGGAACCCCAACGGCACTTTTTCCATCCGCGGCGGCGGCGCATTTGAGCTGCAATTCCAGGTCAACGGCGTGGAGCAGATCTCCTCGAACACCGGCGTTCCAGGTTACAACCTCTACGGAGAAAAATCCAACACAAGCTGGAAATACGACTTTAACCCACTGGGCGTGAAACAGATGGAAATCATCTCCGGCGGCTTTAGCGCGGAATATGGAAACGCCCAATCCGGGGTGGTCAAGGTGGTGACCAAAGAGGGCGAGGAGCGCTTTCATGGCGAGTTTCGGGTCGAGCTCCGCCCGCCCGGCAAATACCACTTTGGCCCCTATCTGTACGGGCCAGAGACAATCGAATGGCAGCGCTGGGGCACGTTCGCCAAGTGGCAGGAGTGGCGGGACAAGAACGCGCCGGGCATCTCGGACGATTCGCTGAGGACGTTCTACTACGACCGCTGGGTGGCTAACCATAGCCCCGGGCCAAACAACTCCTCGAACCCGCTGGGTGTGTACGACTATCGCAGACTGGTCTATCAGCGCTACATGTTCGGGGTCGGTGGCCCTCTTGGGGGAGGCGACCGTTTGCGCTTCTATCTGTCCGGCGAATACCGGCGCGCACCCCTGCGCATCCCCAGCGTTGAACGAGTGCAGGTCTATCAAAACTACGTCCTGAATCTGAGCTGGCGGGCGGGCAGTGCCGATAAGCTCAAGCTCATGGGCCAGTATCAGGCACATCACGGCGCGGTCTGGTCGGGTTCGGAGGATGTGCGCTGGGCCTCGGTGATCGGTCAATACCCCACCTGGAAGTACTGCCTGGTCTTGGAAAGCCCAAAAGACGAAATCACCACCACGCAGACGCTCACCTGGACAAAGGTCTTCAGCCCACGCACCTTTTTCGAGCTGACGGCGTGGCATCAGCGTGAGCGCTACATCGAGCGGAACCTGCCGATTATCACCTCGACTGACCCGAGGTTGGTTCCTGCCGGCCCGTGGGACGAAGATTTCCGGCGCATCGTCTACGAGTTTACTTCCCTCTATGCGCTCGATGCGCAAACAGATGTCTGGAACCTGAGCGCGGACTTGACCAGTCAGGTGAACGCACGACACCAAGTGAAATGTGGCGTTCGCGGACAGTATTGGGACACACGCTACGCGGGCGAGTCCGGAGCGCGTATCAATGCCTTTGTCGCCTACTCGGGCTTTGCCGAGTACTATCACGCCTATCCGCGATACGTTGCCACGTATGTGCAGGACAAGATGGAGTTCCAAGGCATGGTGGTCAACGCCGGGTTGCGTTTCGACGCCTTCAACATGAACATACCCGTGCCCCTAGACCGTTTTCGACCGTTCTACCAGGGAACAGGCCAAGGAGGGGGCCCGTACGTGGGCGATGTGGGCGACCCGCGGACACGGCGCCCTGAGAGTCACCTTGCCGTTGCCCCTCGTTTCGGGCTCTCGTTCCCGGTAGGGGAGCACACCGCCTTCCGTCTGCAGTATGGCCACTTCCACTCCATGCCGCTCTTCCGGCATGCGCTCTCCAGGAACACATGGCAGGGATGGCGCATGTACGGCAATGCCGACCTCGGATTCAAAAAGACCATCAGCTATGAAGTGGGATTGCAGCAAAGCCTCGGCGGCACCCATCGCGTGGATCTGGCTGCCTACTACAATGACCGCGTGAGCCAGACGGTGAGTGCCCGCGTGCACTCACCCACCGGTTCGCAGCAGGAGGCGCCCCAGAATCCCTATTACCTCACCTATGAGAACAATGGCTACGGCGCCTCGCGCGGCATCGAAGTGGCCCTGGAAAAGGTAGCCCCGGGGGACTGGAAATATCGCTTGAGTTACGCCTTTGCCCGCACGTCCCAAGGAGCCTACGGTGCCATCGACATCTACCAGGACCCCAATGACCCGCGAAGCGTGGTGGAGCGGCGCAGCGCCAACGACTTTCTCGCCGAAGAGGACCGAACTCACTCATTTCGCGCATTGGTTTCCTACACGGTGCCCGGTCACCTGTGGCGAGAACTGCTGGGTGGTGAACCGCTCAAGGACCTGGTGTTCACCATGATATACCAGGCACGCAGTGGATCGCCATTCACTTACGTGACCAGCTACGATGAGTTTACCGACGTGGTCAACAATAGGCGCTACCCGCTGGAGGCCAAGACCGATTTGGGTATCTCGGTGCGGGTCGCCCTCGGCACGCTGCAACCTCGCCTCTCGGTGCGCATTGAGAACCTGTTCAATAATCGCTGGCTTACGCCACTTGCCGGGGAAGAGCTCCGCAACTGGGTGGAGTACGGCGTGAGCAGGGACACACCGCCCACGAGCGATAACCCGAACGACCCGCAGGCGAAGATCTACAAGCTCAATTACTTCCGGGCCTATCGCAACGCGCCGCGGGAGGTCTATTTCACGGTTGGATTGGGATTCTGATTATGCTCTCTCGGCTGCGACAAAGAATTGCGGTCCGCCGCCGGCTCTTGATAGCGTGTGCTGCGACGTGTATGCTTTCCGCTACGAGGAGCACCGCGCAGGTGGAGGCCACTGCCATTTCGCTGACGCGTGGGCAGTTGTGGGAGACGGTGAATGTGGCCAAGATGGGACCAGTCTTCCAGAATTGGGCCCGCAAGGGCTATGGCATGGATTGGCCCGGCTTTGACCCTGAGCTGATTCCGCAACAGGTGGGCGGGGGCACCAGCCACCACGTGGGCGGCGGATTTTGGGCAGGAGCGTTGCGCGCCTCCACCCAGGACAGCGTCTGGGGGGTTGCCGACTGGGCCATGTTTGCCACCTCGGTGGGGCTCTCCACGACCGACAGTCCTTACTTGTTGCTCCGCCATGGTCTGCGTTGGCCAAATGGGGAGAACCACTGGTTGCGAACGGATCCGGGCGAGGGCGAAGAGGTGGTGGACACCGCCTGGGAATTCAATCCGCAGTACCGCTTCCCCTATCGCCCGCCGCGCTTCTTGCCGGTGCGCGTGAAGCGCACTGTCCGTTGCTGGAGTGGCTCGGCGAAGGACGAAAAGTACATCATCATCGACTATGTCATCACCAACATTGCCCGCGAACCGCACATCTTCGACCCCGGGGTGGCCTCACCCGAAGTGTACCGCATCTTGGCCCAGGATTCCACTCTGCAGGACCTGTATCTTCTTTTCACCTACGCGTTCGCCATCAATGCGCGGGGTTGGACTATGCTCTTTCCCCAGCTGCCACCGGGTGCCTTGAACAACCGCTTCTTGTATGATGCACGCCAACGGATGGTCTACGGCTGGGCGGACGACTACACGCAGGCCGCCGGCAATGAGAAGTTTGACCCGTACCTCTACGGCCGCGGTGGGCCGCGCAGCGGCAAGGAGTGGTTGGCGCCTGCCTTCGCAGGGATAAAGTTTCTCTACGTCTCGCCGGACAAGCGCGGTCAGGCAAATACTATCAACCAGGTTGGCTGGTCGGTGAGCGACCCTGCCCATGCCTTCCCGTTCACTGGCCTGGAGACGAACGAACAATGGTACAATGCCATGCGCGATCTGCGCAACGCCTATCAGGCCATCCTCTTTCCGCAAGGTCTGGCTGACGAGCGCTGGGGCAAGGCGCGCATGTGGACCATGGTATCCCTCGGCCCTTGGGATTTGCGCCCTGGAGACTCGCTGCGTGTGGTGATGGCCGAGGTGATCGGCAGTGTGCGTTCCGAGATAGCGTTTGCTGCCAACGTTACAGAGCAGGACATTGCCATGGGGAGTTTGGCCGACCTCAATGCCACGGCTCAGCGGGCACAGTTCAACTTCGACCATCACTACAACGTGCCGGATCCACCAGCGGCACCGGACAGGATTGAGCTTTCGCGACTGACCGGGGCCAGAGTGGGAAACGTCATCCGCTGGGATGATGCCGGCCAGTACCTGCCCGATTCTGACTACTCCGGTGCAGAGGCCTACGACCTGGCAGGCTATCGCATCTATCGCTCCGACTATCTGCCCATAGGTCCATGGCAGCAGATCGCCGAGGTGGCAGCCAGGGACCCCAGCCTCTTCGACCCGGTTGCACACATTTACACGTTCGTCGACACTGGGGTCGTGGTGGGCTTCGGCTACTACTATGCGGTTTCGGCCTTCGATACCGGGCATGACCATTGGCCGCCTGATCCCGCAGCCGTGTTTCCGGAGACAAACAGCAACCGTGTCCCCAGTCTGGAGAGCTCATACTACCCGAACCATACGGTTTCCCCATTTGTGGCCACCTTCTCGCCGGTGAATACGACGCTCGACCAGATACTCGTGGTGCCTAACCCATTCGTCATGCGGTCCGGTTTCATTACTCCCGGTGCCCAGGATGTGATATCGTTCATGAATATCCCCAGCCCGTGCACCATTCGCATCTACACGATTCGCGGCGACCTGGTGGCAAGGATCGAGCACACCGAAGACACGGGGATTGCGCAGTGGGATCAGGTGACCGATTTTGGCCAATTTGCCGAGAGTGGGTTCTACATTTACCATATCACCTCCCATGCGCCGGCCACGAGAGGGGCTACGCGCATCGGCAAGTTTTGCATTGTGAGGTGAAGGCATGGCACGCGCGGTGTCACGGTTGGTCTTTGTCTTCGTGCTGCTGGCCTGCATGGCCACCCCGGGAAAGGGGCAGTTCCGCAAGGTTGGCACGGCGGGCTACACCTTCCTGGAGATCCCAGTCACCGCGCGTGCGGCGGCTATGGGCGAGGTGGGTGTGGCGCTGCTGGATGGAGGGCCCGAGGCGCTGTTCGTCAACCCAGCGCTTCTCGCTCACCTTGCGGGTAGCCGTGCGCTGAGCGTGTCGTATGCCTCCTATCTTGCCGAGACAAGCCACCAGGCCTGCTCTATTGCCCTAAGGCTTCCGCGGCGCATGGGGGTGTGCGGCGTCAGCATCAACCGGCTGGACCTGGGTGAGATGGTGGAGACGCTCAACGCGGACGTTGACAACCCGGGTGGCGCTTATATTGTGCGCGGCACCTACACGGCAGATGCGGCGGCCATTGGGCTCTCCTTTGCCCAGCAGGCAACGGCCTGGTTTGCTTACGGTCTTACCCTTCGCTACGTCCGGGAGCGCATCGCGGTCTACACCTCAGACAACGTGCTCGTCGACTTGGGGATGGTCTACACCACTGGGTTCCGGTCTTTTCGCATTGGCGGCTATGTGCAGAACTTTGGGGTGGACAGCCGCTACATCGGCGACTCGTTCAAGATGCCTATGGTCTTTCGGCTCGGTGCGGCTATAGAACTGCTGGGTGGGCAGAGCAGCCCATATCGTCTGACTCTGGCCGCCGATGCGCTGCATCCGAGCGACTACAGCGAGCGCCTGCACGTGGGCGCAGAATGCTGGTTGGCCAATGTGGTGGCGCTGCGCGTTGGTTACAAGTTCAACTACGACGAGGATGGCCTCACCATAGGGTGCGGCTTCAAGAAGAGCACTGGGCGTGGGCTCGTTGGCTTTGACCTTGCCCACACTGACTACCGTCGCCTGCAGTCGGTGCTGCGCATGAGTTTCTGCGCCGAGTTTTGATGAGGAAGTGTCGCTGTGAAGTGGAAATTCGTCCTCCACGTGACCTCGTGGGTCGCCATAGTTCTGGGCGCGACCTGTCCTGTGGCCTCTGGTCAGAGGCCGCGTCTGGAATCGCTTGCGGCCTGGGCCTCCTCCGGTCAGGGGCTCGGGCTGAAGAAAGACCAGCATCTGCGCCAGGCGACCGGTTGGGGAGCAGGAGGAGCAGCCTCACTGCGCCTGTCGCGCCTCGTGGCCGTGGGGGTGCGGGTTGGCTATTGCGACCTGACGATCGAGCAGGACAGAGCGGTCGAGCAGTGGAACTGGGCGTTCTGGCAGCGATTCTACGGCAACTATGTGCGTGACTTGCAGTCCAGGGACAAGTCATATCGGGCCACTTTGACGCCAGATCAACACCTGTACATGAGACAACTGGTGCCGTTCGTTGCTCTGCGCTGGCCGCAGACCAGCAGGGCTGCCCTGTGCCTGACCACCGGCGCCGGACCTTGGTTCTATGAGCGCACGCTGCGCTTGCACGAGGTCTGGCAGAAAGAATTCCCCGAGCTTGGCTATGTCTTTGCCTACGACTATTACAACCACGCTGAGGTGCGTAAGGGCGTAGTCTACGCGGCGACCTTTGAGGTGGGCGCCGAGCTCATGGTGCAACGCTTCCTGCACTTTCGCCTAAGCGGAAGGTACAGCACGGTGTTCCCGAAACGTGGGGGCCAGTACGAGCGTTTCCCTGTGACAAGCGTAGCGGAACTGGCGTGTGCATTGGTGTTTGTGTACTGAGGGAGACTGAGCGTTGGTGGCTGACGTCGGAGCCCACAAGAAAATGGCCCTCCTGCTGGGGATGACCTTCAACTTGATAACGGCCGGCGTGTGCGGCGCTGAAGACTCAGGTCAATGGTGCGCACAAGTGCACTGGGGCATGGCCGCACCCATTGGCAGCTTGCAAAATTGGTTCGCGCCGAGCGCGCGGCTGGTGGGAATTGAAGCGAGGAAATGGCTGAACAGGGGTTGGTCCTGGCGAGCGGGGGTTGAGTTTTTGGAATTCGCACAGGAGAACACTTCGCGTCTCTACTACCGCGACTTGGACCTGTCCTTCAGTTCGACAAGCGCAACAGTGCGCGGAAGCTATGCCTTGGCGTCGTGGCAGGGCGTGCATTCCTTCGTCGGGGGAGGCGTTGGCCTTCATCACTGGCGGAGCAGGCGCGGAGCCTACCAGCTGGAGGAAGTGTTGGTGCCTGCCCGCCAACAGGAGGAATGGAGCTGGGCCTTCGAGGGCAGCCTGGGGGCACGTATGGACGTGGTTTGGCGTTTTGGCTTGGTCGTGGAAATGGGATATCGTCTCATCGTGGGCGAGCTCTGGCCAGCGCTCGCTCTCCGTCTGGAAAATGTCAGCGGCCTGCAGAGCCTTTTCTGCACTTTGGGTTTGCAGATTGCTTTCTGAGAACCTCTCGTCAATGAGACAGCCGCCGCGCAAACCCGCCACCACCCGGCTTGCCTCGTTAGATGCCTTGCGCGGGTTCACCATTGCCGCAATGCTGATGGTCAACAACACTGTCCATGACCAGGCGTACCCCTCCTGGTTTCGTCATGCAGCCTGGGGAGAAGGGGTTACCTTCTGTGATTTGATCTTTCCCTTGTTTCTCTTTTGCGTGGGGGTGGCCATTCCGTTTTCGTACGCTGCCTTCAGAGCGAAGGGCGGCCCACAGCGCGCCTACTTGGCAAAGGCGCTGCGGCGGACGACGGTGCTGGTGCTCCTGGGCATAGTGCTGGTTTCCAGCATTGCCAGGCGGGTGGTGGTCGGCCTTGATGTGCTGCAGCTAATCGGCCTCGCGTACCTGGTGGGAGCGCTGGCATATCTGCTTTCGCCGCCGCTGCGCGCCGCCCTTGTGGTGCTTCTCCTTGTTGCGCATTGGGCGCTTCTTTCCTTCGTGCCATTTGCGGGCTGTCCCGGCGGCACTCTCTTGGCAGACCGAAACATCATCGGCTATTTGAACCAGAGGTACTTGGCGCGATATCACTTAGCCGGCGCGATTTCCATCGTGCCCACCGGCGCGCTGGTGGGCGGTGGCAGCCTGGTGGGCGACCTCCTGCGCAGTGGGACTGGCGGCGTGGTGAGCCGCGTGCGCCTCCTTGTGCTCATAGGTGTGGCGACCCTTGGGCTGGGCCTGTTGTGGAGCATCCAGCATCCGCTCCTCAAAGCGCTGTGGACTGCCTCGTTCATCCTCTTCGCTGTAGGAATTGCCACGCTCCTGTTGGCGCTCTTCCACTGGCTGATTGAAGGCAGAGGCTGCAGGCGTTGGGCGTTCCCCTTCGTGGTCTTCGGGATGAACGCCATCACCGTCTACTTTGTATCCATCATGGTGCGCGTGCACACCTTGCAGGAGTGGCAGGTCGCAGTTGGTGGGGGCACTCTCTTGTTGCGCGAGGCATTATGGCGGTGGCTGGATTGCCATCTCGGGGTGACCACGGGGTCCTGGGCCTACACCTGTGCCTACCTCTTTTTCTGGTGGCTGGTGGTCTACTGGATGTACCGCCGCAAGCTCTTCTGGAAGGTCTGAGGCCGTTGGTTGTTGCCCTGACACCTTCCCGCCCCAGGCGGCTGACGGCGAGCCCGGGCCTTGCCTCCGCGCAGTGGTGCATGTTTCCCAGCGTGAAATCTCGACGAGCCAGCGAATAGAACGCCACATGTCTTGCCGCAGGGACAGCGAATGCTACGCAGGGGAAGAGGAACCAGAATACATGCGCGAAAGAACCACACTCTTCGAGGACTTTCTTGACGAGCTCGGGCTGCGCCCTGGTCAGCACGTCATCGTGCATGCCTCGCTGCGCAGACTGCGCTCTGCCTTTCCTGGAATAACTGCTGAGAGGCTCATCGAGGTGGTGCAGCAGCATGTGGGGCCGTCAGGGTCGGTAGTGATGCCGGCGTTTACCTACTGTTTCAAACGCCAGCGCGGCCCGTGCGAGGTGTTCGATGCGGCGTCTACGCCCGGCAAGGTGGGAGCCCTTTCCGAAGTGTTTCGCACTATGCCCGAGGTCGTCAGGACTCGCTCTGCCACCCACTCCTTCTTGCTCTGGGGCGAAGCGGCCCGGAGCATCGGAGAGGACAATGCTCCTGAGAGTCCGCTCGGAGACGGAAGCGTCCTGGCCTGGCTGGCCGAACAGGCACAGGCGTGCGCGCTCTTGCTTGGTGTAGACTTTTCGGCTCTGAGCTTCTGCCACTATCTGGAGGTCAAAGCGCCCGTGCCCTGGGCTGGGCATTTTCCATGGAACCACATCGGTGTCTTGCCGGTGGGGGTCTCAGTGGCAGGAGAGCAGCCCCTTCGTGAAGTGCCAGGCTGCTCCAAGAACTTTGTGGCGTTTGAAAGGTACCTCCTTAGCCGCAAGAAGGTGCGGCGCGTGACCCGGGGCCCCTTTTGGGCCTACCTGCTGCAGTTGGATTTGCTCCTCAGTGAGGGGTTGCGCTTCTTCCGGAAACACCCGTATCTGCTCCTCTGCGCACCCGGTACCTGCCCGGCCTGTGACGAAAGGAGAAGGGCATTCCCGCACGGGGGAACACCGTAGACGAAAGCCCCTGGAGCTTCTGGCAGCTCAAGAATTGCTTGACAATCCCGCGCGGATTTGGTAGATTAGCGCTCCGCGTCCGGCGTAGAGCAGGAAGGAGAAGCCTATGCAAGACGTACATGGCCCTTACACCATCCACGTCGTATCCCACACCCATTGGGACCGCGAATGGCGCTACCCGTTCCAGGAGTTCCGCATGCTTCTGGTGGACATGTTCGATGCGCTCATCAAGCTTCTGGAAACCAATCCCGAGTATAAGTACTTTCTGCTGGATTCCCAGACTATTCCTCTGGAAGACCATCTGGCCATCAAGCCGGAAAACGAGCCGGTGCTGCGGCGCCTGGTTGCTGAAGGACGCATCCAGATTGGGCCATGGTACACGCTCCCGGACACGCCGGAAATCAGCGGCGAGTCCATTGTGCGCAATCTGCTCATGGGTACCCTCATCACTGAAGAGTGGGAAGGGCAGAAGTGGTCAGGCTACAGCCCGTTCTCCTTTGGTCAATCCTCGCAAATGCCCCAAATCTACTTAGGGTTCGACCTCGACCACATGTTCTTCTACAGGGGGAACAATGACCGCATCACAAAGCACGAGTTCATTTGGGAAGCGCCAGATGGCAGCAGGATCATGGGCATGCGCGCGGTGAACCCGTACGGGCGCGCCAACTGGTATGTGCATGTCTATCGTCCAGTGGCCCTGAACAAATGGCCGTTTGAATGGGATTACCACTGGCGCGAGGGGCAACTGCCGTTTCATCCCTGCGATGAGGAGCTGTGCGGCTTTGACTACTGGCTTCTGGAAGGAAAACACCTGGACAAGCTGTACCTGGAGAACTTGCCAAGGGCGCTCGCGGAGATAAAGGGTCACGCGATCAAAGGCGCCACCTGCGACCAGCTTCTCTACTTGGACGGCATGGACCAGGTCAATCCCTATCCGCGCACGCCCGAAATTATCGCTGAGGCCAACAAACTCAACACGGGCGATACCTACATCCACAGCTCGTTTTACGACTATGTGCAGGCAGTCAAGGCGCGGGCCAAAGACCTTAAGGTCATGCGTAGCGAGTTTCGCTACACCATGGTGGACGGGCTCTGGCAGAATCTCTTTCCAGGCATGCTGTGCGCCAGGATGTACCTGAAGCAACAGAACCGGACCTGCGAGCTCAAGTTGCAGAAGAACGCCGACACTTGGGCAGCCCTTGCTAGTCTCTTGGGCATGGAGTACCCGGAAGGCCTGCTGCGCCTGGCCTGGAAATATCACCTGGCCAACCAGTCCCACGACAGCATTGCGGGGTGCAGTGTGGACCTGGTGCACGAGGACGTGGAGTACGGCAATCGGCAGGTCCGCCATCTCGCCGACAACGTTACCAGGCGGGCACTGGCGCACATCGTCGCCAAGATTGACAACGCCCGTCTGCCCGGAGACGCCATCTGCCTTGTGGCCTTCAATCCGACGCAATACCGGCGCTCCGAAGTGGTAACCGCAGTGATCGACCTCCCCGAGGAGACTGCAGCCAGATGGTTCACTGTGGAGGACGAGTCAGGCGCTCAGCTTCCCGTGCAGTTCATCCGTTCCTACCCTTTTGGCCCCATCGTCAAGAACCCGTACGAGTTTCCCATCCCGTACAAGGCACGCCGGGTGCATTGCGCCATTGCGCTGAGTGAGGTCCCTGGCGTGGGCTACCGGTCGTTCGTCATCAAGCCACAACCTGGGCGCAAGCTGAACTACGGCAGCCTGTCGCCTGCCGCGAATGTGTTGGAGAATGAACACCTGCGCGCCGAGATTGCCGACGATGGGCGGATTGACCTCCTGTGCAAGACCAGCGGCACGACCTACCAGGGCTTGCACTATTTTCAGGATTTTTCCGATGTGGGTGACCACGCCACGCAGCGGTCGGCCGACCTCGACGAAGTCATCACCAGCATTGGAGCGCAGGCCGAGGTAGGCAAGGTGCTTGACGGCCCGCTCATGGTCCAGTATCGCGTCAAGGTGACGATGATGCTGCCCAAAGACGCCCTTGCCGATGGAAGTCGGCGCAATCCAGAAAGAGTGCCGTTTGAGATTGTCTCGTATGTGACATTGAAGAAGGGCTCGCCTTGCCTGGAGGTGCGAACCGAGCTCACCAACCATGTGCGCGACCACAAGCTGCTGGCCATGTTCCCATCGGGCTATGGCGCCGCGCGAAGGTCCTACTCAGAGACGCACTTTGACGTGACGGAGCGGGACATCCACCTCCCGGACACTTCCACCTGGAAGGAGCCGATGCTGCCGTACTACCCGCAATACATGTTCTGCGGCGTGCAGGGAGAGGGACACGGGCTGGCGATCCTCAACATCGGATTGCCCGAGTATGCCGTTTTCGAGGACGAACAGCGCAGCATTGCCCTCACCTTGGTGCGCACCTACCGCTTCCCCATCATCGGCGCGGACCCGGAGAATGTGGCGACCGACGAGACCCAGGTGATGTGCCAATGCCTGCGACCATTCACCTTCGACTACGCGATCTTTCCCTATGCAGGCACATGGGAGCAAGCCGGCGTGTACGAGCAGGCCAATCGTTTCAACCTCAAACTTCGCCTCGCGCAGTGCGGGCGCAGCACTGGCACGTTGCCCCCGACTCTCAGCTTCCTCGATATCCAGCCGGCCACGCTCGTGCTCTCGGCGGTGAAGAGGTCATCGCGCACAGACGGGCTCATCGTCAGGGTGTTCAATCCCACCGAAGAGGAGGTGAAAGGGACAATCACTTTCTGGCGGCCAGTTCGCAAGGCGCAGCTAGTGAAGCTGAATGAGAAGCCCATAGGCCCAGCCGAGGTGGCCGGAAGAAGTGTGGAGGTGGTGGCCAGCAAGAACAAGATCGTGAGCGTTGAGGTCTGGTTGGACTGAGGCGCTTGTTCCTTTCGTTTCCGAAGGAGGGGAAAAGGGGGATGCGAAGGAGAGCTGAGGCAAGTTCTGCTGTAGGGCACAACTAACCTGTACGGAGGAAACCATGAAACACATCGCCGTTGTGCTCGCCCTGGTGGCGGCGTTGGTCGGAGCAGGGGGGACTCTCTTGGCGCAGGGGAATCCGGAGTTCAACGGTACTTGGAAGCTTCTTCCCGAAGTGAGCACCGAAATCGACCTCTACGCCACCTTAGCCATCGACGCGACGACCAAGGAAGACGGGATTCTGCTCGTGCAGACATGGGGCACGAGCCGTCGCTTTGTGGATTCTCTCGACCTCCGTACCGATGGTTCGGTGACCAAGCTTCCCATCAAGGACCGGGTGTTTCCCACCAATGTGTTCATGGGGCTTTCCATGCCGGTGGGAGGTGAACGCCAGCTGGTGGCCCGCTGGGACAAGGGCGGCACGGTGCTCAGGGTCGAGGAGCGCTTTAGCGTGCGTGGCTCCCAGGGGCCAACTCCGGTGACATGTGTGCACACCTACGAACTGCGCGAGGGCGGTGACATATTGGTGTACGAGATTTCGCGGTCAACGCGCACCTCTGGCCCGCTCCACTATGTGCTGAAAAAGGCCGGCAAGCGCGAAGCGTTCTTCTTTCGCCTCAAGGACAATTGGGAAGTGGCGGACGGTCTTGCTGAGCAGGCGCTGCTCATCAGCCTGCAGGGCTTAGCCAATGGCAGCGGTCCCAGGCTCTACCTCCTGTATCCAGAGACATGGCCCTTCAACTATGTCAAGCCATTCTTCCAATTCGTGCAAGAGAAGCGCTACTTCACTTTCACCGAGCTCAAGTCTGTTCCTGAGGCGGTGAAAACCTTCAAGCACGCCTTGGCCGGGTACGTCGTGTGGGACCTGCAGGTGCGCACCTCGTTGATTGTGGCCTTTACCATCGCCGGCGTGGAGAAGGCGCTGGTGGTGAGCGAGGACTTTATCCCACTGGCAGAAGAGTGCGGCCTCAAGATGGTAGCGGACCTGCGCGGCAAGTTTGTGGGCATGAACGATGCCCAGATCTATCAGTGGGCCTACGACCGCTACTGGGACCGCTGCAGCCGCGACATCGTCATCTGGATGGGAGGCGATGCGGGTCCCGTCATGAAGCCCGGCGTTGCCGATTGGGGAATCTACAACCGCTGTTTCTTCAACGACCTTTCCACCAAGCCAGAAGACGTCGAGGAATACGCACTCGCCAACAAGCTGCTCAGCCAGATGAATCCCACGTCCATGGTGATGGGCTGGCATTCCTACGCCAAGGACAAAGAGCGAGACCACGTCAAGTTGGCATCGAGCTACGGCCTGCGGGTGGAAGGGCTGCACACGATCCCAAACCTGAGCTTCAGCCATCAAGTGCCGCCGACCCCTGGCTTCGTCTTTAAGAACAATCACAATGTGGTGCCGGGCAAGCGCTACAAACCGGGCAAGAAGGTCTACATTGCCTGTGTGCAGACCGACGGCATGGGGATTGGGTCATGGCACCGGCCAGGTCGGGGCGAGCTCCCCTACGCCTGGGAGGTAATCATGAATCGGCTGTGGCTGGAGCCCGCCATGCAGGAATACTACTACCGCACGGCAACCCCCAATGACTATCTTATCGGCTGTTTGTCTGGCCCGGGCTACCTCTACCCGAAGGCGGTCCCGGCGCAGCTTCTGCCTGGACTCATCGGCAAGGCCAAGGAATTCATGGAGAAGCTTGACCTGCGCGTCTTCGAGATCATGGACTACTCGGAAGGAGCCACCGTCGAGGGAAACACGGAGCTGACCAGGGAGGTGGTTGAGGCTTACTACCAGGGCATGCCTGACGTGATCGGTTTTCTCAACGGTTATGCCCCATCATTCACGTTCGCGGTCAAGAACGGCAGGCCGCTCATCTCGTACGACTACTACCTGTCACCCACAAAGCCAGAGGAAGAAGCGGTCGCCGACTTGCGGGAGCTGGCGACCATCAACAAAGTGCGGCCGTACTTCTTGCTCATGCACGTCAGGGAGGCCAGCGACGTGAAGCGGGTCAAGAATATCTTGAGCAAGTTGGGGCCAGAGTTCGAGGTAG
This sequence comes from candidate division KSB1 bacterium, assembly GCA_024655945.1. Lineage (NCBI taxonomy): Bacteria > Pseudomonadati > Candidatus Zhuqueibacterota bacterium. The sequence continues at coordinate 97,740 of JANLFK010000002.1, read as the reverse complement.
TGCCCCTGGATGTCTTCGTGGTGATGGCCGGGAGCCAGCCAACCTTTGCAGAGCGCTTCCTCGCCAGGTAAAAAACTGCGCGAAAACGCACTGAACGAAATTTTTCTCTTGACTTTTTGTTGCGAATATGTTATAATAGGTGGTAGCACATTTAAGGCAAGTCGCTTCCCCGAGCATCATCGAGTGGAGCACAATGGTAACTTTGCGGACGCTTCATGCAGATGTGATGGTGGGGAGGATTGAGGCAGTGGTTGAGGGAATAGAGTCTTCTGCCCGTGGGCCCCGGGCGGGAGAGCTCTATTCCCTCTCTTTTTTGGCCTGGGTCTCAAGCGGAAAGGAGGTGAATGCCGGAGGGTAGGCGGTAGCGAGTCGGAGGAGTGTTGTGCGAGAGAGCCCTAAACTAGAGGAGCATGGACATGCACAAACGCATCCTACAACTGGCGCTTCTTGTTCCCATTGTCCTGGTCTTGTCGCTGGCAGCGGCCGTGCCTGTGTTCGCGGTCACCGGCAAGATTGCTGGACGGGTGACGGATGCCGACACGGGTGAGCCGCTGCCCGGCGTGAACGTCATCATCGAAGGCACGACAATGGGAGCCTCCACTGACCTGCAAGGTCGGTACTTTATCCTCAACGTCCCCGCAGGCGTCTATTCCGTTAAGGCATCATTTATGGGCTACACGGCCGTGACCAAGACCGGCGTGCGCGCGGTGACTGGGCTGACCACTGAGCTCGATTTCCAGCTCAGCCCAACCGTCATCGAAGGCCAGGCGGTCACCGTGGTTGCCGAACGGCCCTTGGTGGAGAAGACCCTCACCCAGTCCAAGACCACCATGGAAGCCCAGGAGCTGGACCACCGCTTGCCCGTGGGCAGCTACCGCGACCTGGTGGAGACGGCAGCGAGCACCTTCAGCGGCTACGTGCGCGGCGGCCGCAAGTACGAGACCAGGTACTTGGTGGATGGCGTCGATGTGTCCGACACGTACTTCTCGGGTGGCACCGGCGCGTTCGGCACTCTGGATGTTGGGCACGTCTACCAGGCGTTCCGGCGTTCCGAGCTGCGCGAGACGGCCATGACGGAGATGCTGTCGAGCGCCATCCAGGAACTGAACGTCTACGCCGGCACCTTTACCGCTGAGTACCCCACCGCTTCTGCTGGCATCGTGAACATGGTCACCAAGTCTGGTGGCCAAAACTACAGCGGCAAGATCTTCGTGCGGGGCACGCCTCTGGACAAGATCGAGCACTTTGGCACCAACCCTTACTACATGAAGGACAGCAAGAAGGACGCGCAAGACAAAATTCTTCAGATTGGCTACTTTGACGAGCGGAACACGCTTGCTGCTTCGTCGCAGATCAAGGACCAGCGTTCTGCGCAGCTGTACACATGGAACGAGCAGCTGTGCCGGGACAAGTACTACTATGATCCCGACGACTCGGTGGGCCTGGGCCGCTCCTACGAGGTTGAAGGCAATCTGAGTGGACCGTTGCCTTTCACCGGTGGTAAGGGCGGCTTCTTCTTGACAGGGCGCTACCAGAACCTGCGCACTTCCGCCATGCCCTTCGACCTGGACAAGCGCATCGTCAGCAGCTTGAAGCTGCACTATGATTTCACCAAGGATATGCGCGTGACCCTCTACGGCCAGGTCGATGATGGCGGCAAGCTGTTCAACTTTGTCAACTGGAAGTTCAACCCGAAGTGGTTGTACTACATGGAGGGTGCGCCCCGCTACAAGGACCTGGGCTTGGTGGCGTACGCCAAGTGGACCCACACGCTGTCGCCAAAGACGTTCTACGAGATCCAGATCAGCCAGAGCAATAAGACCAGCGAGCTCGGCTACCCGGATGACAACGGCGATGGCTACTGCGACATCGACGAAAAGGGCGACTTTATCGACTTCGACTCGCGGGAGGAGTACCTCCGCTACGTGGGCGGCGTAACCAAGACCGATCCGGCCACCGGCATCACCTACATCGACTGGACCACGGTCAACGGCTACGTGGGCAACTTCCTCAACGAAAACCCTGATGCTGTGCTCGGGCCGAGGGACCCCAGACGCACCTTTTTCTACAGTGCCATCGACCAGACCTACATGGAGAACAAGGTCAATTTCTGGACCACTGGCGGCCTGTTCCGTCCGCGCTACCCGGCAGCGCTCTACAGCCGCACCACGCGGAACGTGAGCACCATCAAGGGCGACCTGACCAGCCAGATCACCTACAACCACCAGATCAAGACCGGATTCCAGTTCCGCTACCACTACGTGGATGTCGACAACAAGCAAGCGGAGCTCGGTGGCGCTGGTCACCAGTACCCGATGGAGTGCTTCCACCTGGACAAGCACACGTTCTACCCGAAGGAGTTCGGCTTCTACCTGCAGGACCGCATCGAGTACGTGGGTATGATCGTCAACGTCGGCGCGCGGGTGGACGGCTATGACAACGACACGCGGCGCTTCGTGAACGATTTCCACCCCTGGGACTACATTGCCGATGCGACCGGCGCGCTCTGGGAACTGCGCCCGGTGCGTGGCGGGAAGGTGGGTTGGAAGTGGTTCTTCAGCCCGCGCTTGGGTGTGTCGCACCCGATCTCTGATCGCATGGCGATGCACTACTCCTTTGGCAAGTTCATCCAGTACCCGAACTTTGCCTCGCTGTATACCGATTACAACTTCACCAACTACTCGGCCTCTCCGTCGATGACCACGGTGTGGGTGGACCAGGAGCCTATGCGCTCCACGGCGTACGAAATCGGCTTGCAGTGGGCGCCGGTTCTGGACATCGCCTTGGACGCGGTGGTCTACTACCGCGACGTGGAGAACTATGGCAATCGGCTGTGGGGATTGACGCCGTACAAGGGTCAGGGACTCTACATCCGGAGCTCCTGGGGCCATGCCGACTCGCGCGGCATCGAGCTGACCATCGAGAAGCGTCGTACCGGCTTCTGGTCAGGGCGAGTCACCTATGCCTACTCCTACATCAAGGCGGCCCAGGTCAGGACGGGCAACGACCCGACGCAGTTGACCGCTTTCAGCGCCAGGACCGACAGCGCGAACTATGGTCAGCTGCCGCTGAAGTGGGCGGACTACTACCCGTACCGCGAGGACAACATCGTGCTGCGCGAGACCGAGAACCCGCTGGCAGGAGGCTTTGACCGCACCCACCGCTTTGGCGCAACGTTGATGTTCTACCTGCCGCTCGACTTCCAGCTGTCAGCAGTGGGCAACGCCATGAGCGGCTTCAAGTACCTGCCCACGGAGAACATCGACCTCGATCCGTGGTTCGCAGTCAGCCCCAAGATGCGTGAGGGCCCGTGGAACTACTGGCTGAACCTGCGGCTCACCTGGGAAGGGAAGCTGGCAGGCATTCGTTTCCGGCCTTTCGTCCAGGTGGACAACGTCACCAACAAGGAGAACATCCTGGCCTACAACCGCACGCCCTTCTATGAGAACATCGACCAGCAGATCTTCGAGTTGGGGCGGGACCGCAAGCCCAAGACCGGTGACGAAGGTGACCCGAAAGGCTACTGGAACGTGCCTTTCGACTGGCTGGGCCGTCCACTCTATGGGCCAGCGCGCCAGATCTGGGCCGGTCTGGAGATAGGGTTCTAAACCGCAGGTTTGCGCAGAGCATTTGAGAGGAGACTGGCACATGCAAAGGCACTCAAAACTCTTTACCACCTTGTTTCTGGTGGTAGCAGCGGTAACCCTGATCCAGCTCTCGGCCTGGGCGGAGGGACCGCAGAAGAACATGGTAATTGTCGCGGGAGAGACGTGGTGCACGTACATCCCCGCCAATTACGACTACCCCTGGCCACGACTGGCCATCCAGACCGATGTGAAGAACATTGGCTACGGCCACCCCCAGGGGTGCATCTTCCAGAACAACCGCTTGATCACCAGCGGTCTGTTCGGCAACCCGCCCTGGAGCTGGATGTCTGGGCGGCTGGCTGTCGACTTCAGCAATGGCCTCAACGCGGTGGAGTACAACCCCGACCCGGCCTTTGCTGCCATCCAAGGTGCGCTCGGGCCCGCGGGGAGCGAGAACTATGCCTACCTGAAGTACACGCCGAACGTGGCAGGGGCAAAGGACCCGCTCCGCAATTACCATGACCCGGTGGGCGGGTGCTACCTGTCGGCGGATCGCACCCACGCGTGGGCGACCTCCGCGTGGCCAACCACCCTGGGCGTAGATGTGAAGCTGACCGCTCATTCGTGGACCATGCCGTGGGGCAATCTGGACGACTTTCACATCATCGAGATCGAGCTGTACAATACCGGCCAGACTGACCTCAATGCCGACGGCGTGGTGGAGTTGACCAACAACCGCATCAACGCTCTGAACCTCTTCTACTGGCCAGGGTGTTTCCACTTCTACATCTACTACGATGGCGGACGCGCCTACTATGTGAACAACAACCGCTATCGGGCCAGCATCATCGACCTGACCCCGGATGAGAACGGTCACCCGTGGGACATTCACTGCCAGGCCATCGGCTCCACTACGGTGCGTGCCAATGACCACCCGGCCGTGACGGATTTCGGCGAGTACTTTGACGCCTACAACGGCTACGGCTGGCTGGGCGCGAAGAAGTGGAACCCCAACGCCTTGCAGTGGGAGGAGAAGTTCCTCGCGTTCAAGGACGCCAGCGGCAACCAGATTGTCCCGGCCGTGGGTGAGGGCGTACAGCGCGGCTGGTTCCACACCAACCAGCCTGGCTGGGGCGGCGTCTTCGACGGTACCCCCAAGAAGGGCCACATTGCCAGCATGGGCTGCTTCTTCGTGGATGGTGGCAAGAGCGGCGATGGGGCCAAGTTCGACCTCAATCCTAACCCGGCCATCTTCTCCGGAGGTACGGCTGGAGACCCGACGACCTTTGTCGTAAAGGATCTGTCGCAGTGGACCTATCCGGATGGTGCGCGCGAGAAGGCGACCCCGGTCGTGGTCAATGACCCGGTGACTGGTCAACCCTTGGGGATTAACCCCATTGACGCCCCGCCGCGTGGCCAGGCTATGGAGCCGAACATTATTAAGGAAGGCCTGATTAGCCAGTACCAGTTCGATGGCGACCCGATCTGCGCTATCGGCCCCTTCTCCATGGAAGTGGGCGAGAGGATCAGGCTCTACTTCTACCGTGGTTCGGGCTTCCGCATTCTTGGCCTGCGCAAGACGGTGAAGATGGCGCGCGCGGTGTTCAAGTCCATTAAGCCGGACGGCTCCTACGACGTACCCTCTGGCCCGCCGGTGCCGGAGATCAAGGTGAGCGGCTCCAAGAACGTCAGACCGCTCATCAAGTGGCAGGACCCGAGCAAGTTGGGCGCCTGCGACGGCATCAAGATCTACAAATGCGTCGCCTGGCCGCGCTACAACTCCACCGAAAAGCTCTACCCCACGCACGGAACGTGGTGGAAGACCATGGACCCGGCAGTCGACCCTGGCAAGGATGAGATCAACCCGCTGATGACCAACACCGAGTATCTCAAACCCCAGCAGGGCGACTATTGGGGCCCCTATTCGTTGGTCAAGGTAGTGCCGAAGTCTGAGTTCGCCAACTACAAGAACACCGACACCGACGCTGCCACCTACCCCTATGCGTGGGAGGACGATAGTTACACCGCTCCTGGCCAGAGCTATTGGTACTACGTGTCCAGTTACAAGGAGGGCGCTGCTGCGACGGTGCCGCCGGCCTACCAGGGACTGGACAACGTGAGCTGGTTGGAGAGCGGCAAGGTTAACATCAACGGTCGGAGTGGCTACTGGGAGAACACCTGGCCGTGGGCATGGAAGACCTCCGACTACCCCAAGGAGAGCGACATCGAGGGGCTGAAGAAACTCGGCGCTGTCTTTGTGCTTGTATCTCCGACGGCCACTGTGGCTGATATCGAGATGGGCGGGGCGAAGATCGGCGTGCGGCCGAACCCGTACAAGCGGGTGGCATTCCACGATGCCAGCGGCAAGCACCAGGTGATGTTCTACAACCTGCCCTCGCGCTGCACCATCCAGATTTACGACCTCGCCGGCATGCTGGTGCAGGAGGTCGACTACGCGGCGCCGGTTGCTACCAACGGCACCTACTTCTGGGATATGTATTCCCAAAATGGGAACGAGGTGGCAAGCGGCCTGTACATTTGGGTGGTCAAGTACAAAGGTGGCCAGCAGCACGGCACCTTTGCCATCATCCGGTAGTAGTGGTCGCGACCTGACAATCCCTAACCGAAGGAGATACAGATATGAAGGTGTCAAGAACCGTAGGCCTCGTTCTGGTGTTCCTGCTCCTGGTGGCCTCTGTGGCGGCCGCCGGGCAGTTGAGGAAACCGGGCATCGACGGCGCCGCGTTTCTGAAAATCGGTGTGGGCGCACGGATGGTGGCTCTGGGTTCTGCGGCGACCACCATCTACGGCGACCCCAACCAGATTTTCTGGAACCCGGCGGGTATCCAGACCGATGCCGGGAAGACGCTCGTTGGGCTCAACTACAACAAGTGGTTGATTGACATCGACCACACCGCGCTGGCCGTGACCCATGGCTTCGGCGACCTGGGCAGCTTTGGCCTCGGCGTCATCTACATGGGCATGTCGGACCTTGCTGCAGACCGCGACCTGGCCCCCCCGGGCTACACCGAACCGGTGCCTGAAGAGCCAGGGCTTGGCCGCTATGACACGTACAACTACTACGATCTGGCGGTCACGCTGGGCTACAGCAAGCAGTTCACCGACCGCTTCCGCATGGGTCTTTCGGGCAAGTACATCCGCGAGAGCATCGATAACGTGGCGGCCCAAGCCTGGGCGTTCGACTTTGGCGCCGTGTACGAGACGGGCTTTCGCGACCTAACCTTTGGCGCGCGCATCAACAACGTGGGCAGCGACCTAAAGTTTTACGCCATCGGGGCCTCGCTGCCGTTGTACTTCGCCATCGGCGCTTCTATGAGTGTGGCGAAGGAGGAGAACACCGCGCTGAAGGCGTTCGTCGACCTCACCAAGCCGAAAGACTGCCCGCAGCTGTACTTCGTGGGCGGCGAATGGACGCTCTACGACAAGCTGGCGCTGCGTGCCGGGTACAAGTTCAACTACTCCGGTTTCCAGGATGAGCTGACGCGGCTGAAACAGACCGACGAAGGCGCATCCTTTGGGGCCGGCCTGGCGCTGCCCATCTCCGGCATGAACCTGTGGCTGGATTATGCATTCACGCAGTTCACCACGTTCGACAACACGCACAGGTTCAGCCTGAGATTCCAGTTCTAACGGAGCCGTCCGTAGCGCAAACGGCTGTGTGTAGGTAAGTGTTGCTTTAGCGAAAAACTCCCAGAGGCAACTCTGGGAGTTTTTCGTATGCAGGGCATCGACTGCCGGCGAGGCAGCGAGCAACTCGCAGGCTGCCTCGCCGGTTTTCTGCGGGGTGACATGAACCGACGTGCCTTTTTGACCACTGTGTCCTGGGCCGCTGCGTCCCTGATGGCGATGCGAGCCAAAGTCCTCGCCCGACCGAATTTGGGCAAGCGGGCGAGGGCCACACGACAGTCCTCTGGTCCCTTGCTGGAGCTGAAAGGAGAGTACTACCGCCACTACCCGGTGGACTTTTCGCAGGGGAAGCTTGGCGCGCGCGGATTTCTTGGCTGGGGCCAGACTGTTCCCGTCGTTGTGCCCGTTGCCGAGACTGCCTTGGTCGCCATGCACATCTGGAATGTGGGTGTTCACCCGGTGCTGCCTTTCGCGCCGCAGGGCCCAGCAGGGCCAGTCATGGAGATGCTGGAGTGGGCTGCGCGTTCCGTTGCCATCACGCGCGAGGTGATTCCGCCTGTGCTCGCGGGTGCGCGCGCCGCGGGGGTGCGCGTGATCCACGTGGCCTCGGACGAAAGCTATGCGCGCAGGTATCCAGGCTACCATCGGGCAATGGCACTGGCTGGCCCGGAGCCGCCTGGTTTGCCCACCGCCAGACGCCCGGAGCAGGAACCGTACCCGGATTCGGAGAAAGGCAAGCTCCTCTTCGGCCCGCGCTTTCCAGAGGCGGTGGAGTGGTATGGCGAACGCCTGGACTTCCCCGAGGTGGCCAAACCTCAGGGCGACGAGTATGTCGCTCTGACCACGCACCAGCTGAACGCAGTACTGCGCGAGCTTGGCATATGGCAGCTCATCTACGTGGGCTTTGCCATAAACTGGTGCCTGTGGTTTTCGCCAGGCGGGATGGTAGACATGTCACGGCTGGGCTACCGCTGTTCCTGCATCAAGGAGGCAGTGACGGCGGTGGAGAACAAAGAGAGCGTGCGGGGTGAACTGCACAAGCAAGAGGCTCTGTGGCGCACGAGCCTCATGTTCGGCTACGTGCACAGCGCTGCCGATTTCGTCGCCGCGTGCAATCGTGTGGCGCGACGCAAGGTAGCGAAAGAGGGATAGGAGGTCATGATGCGTGCGGTAAGGGTGCTTGTCGTGCTTCTCCTGTCTGTGGTCGGGGCGGCTGCGCTGGCGCAGCGAGCGGTACCGATGCAGCGCTACCTTGATTTCGCCAGGGCCTCCGCCGATTGGACCTGGCAGCACTATGACTCTTTGGAAGCCGAGTGGAAGAAGACCATCGACCCGGACAATGTGTTCGGTTACCGCCCGCCGCCGCGCTTTCTGGAAATGGCCGCCATCTACGGCTACCTTTACGAGGTAACGGGGCGAACAAGCTATGCCGAGCGGGCCAAGAAGGTCTTGCTCACCTACGGCGACTACCGTGCCTTCTATCCCGACTCGGCAGCACGCAAGCGCACCGATTACGAAGACGGCGTGCCTGCACTCCCCGACTTTTTCACCACCATGCGTTACGTCCGCGCCTACGACTCGTTGAAGCGCAAAGGCTTCCTAACCCCTGCAGAACAGCAAAGGATCGACACAACCATTGGCGAAAGCATCGAGTATCTTTTCCGCACACAAGAGTGGGGGGCGATGAACCGCGGCATGCTGCGGGGCGAAACGCTGGCGTGGGCTATCCGCGCGGTACCAAACCACCCCGAGGTCAGGTACTGGAAGGTCTTGGAAGAGGCTCTGCGTGCCGATAACTGGGGCAACTGGGAGATAGAGGACGCCAGCCTCTACAATGCCGTCTGGCTCTACTCGTTGTTGAGCTACGCCGATGCGAAGAACGAGCTGAGCGAGCTGTTCCAATTGCCCGAAATGTACTACTATGCCCAGTATTTCCTGCACCTGATGTGCCCGGATGGGATGATTCCCGACTTTGGCGATTCCCACTGGCGATCCAACTGGAGCAGATTCCTGGTATTCTTTGAGGCGGCTGCGCGTGCCTACAACTCGCCGCAATTGAAATGGGCTGCGGCCACCATCGCCGGGCGCTTTCTCGACTGGAAGAACCTGCCTGACACAGGACTCGCCTATCTGCTCCTCGATTGTTACCGCTTCGGCACCGACAGGCTCACTCCGCAAATCCCTGCGGCACTGAGTTGCGAAGTCATGGAAGACGCGCAGGGCAAGAAGATTGTCATGCGCAACGGCTGGCAACCAACTTCAACCTATCTTCTGCTCAACTACAAGGACGAGGGAGACGCGGGACTCTTGTATAGGGACTACCTGCGGGACACCATCCCGGTGGAAGAGGAGAAGATGACCCATGGTCACGCCGACGAAAACAGCATTGTGCTGCTCATGGCTGGCGGGTCCTTGCTCCTGCATGACGGCGGGTATCGCGACTACATGCCCAGTGGACCCTTTGGCGCCTATCGGCAGGACTACTTCCACAATCGCGTCTGCGTGCGGCAGGAGAAAATCTTCATGGGCCAGAGGCAGGGGCAGTACCGTTACAGCATTCGCGATGCTGTTCCGGGCCAGTCGGTCCTGGACTTTTTGCACAATGCCGGGTCCTATCGCGAGGTGCGCACGCAGAAGGTGGACTTTATCACGCTGCCCGAATTCGACTACACTCGTACAAGGGTGATTGATGAGCTGCTCGGCTATGAACAGGATCGCGTCATCGCTTATGTGAAGCAGCCGGAGTTGTTCGTGGTCTTTGACATTGTCAAGGCGCGCGTCCCGGCCTTCTTCACTGCCGCGAACCTCTGGCACACGCGCAGAATCCTGGCACAAGGGGAGCACTGGTACGACACCGTGTATGACTCGCTCCAGACCGTAGCCTTTCCCACGGATACGCGGCTGCTCATCGTGTTCCCAGAAACGCACTACAAGCTGGAGGGGATAGAGCGGGAGCGCCGCTACTACCAGGATGAGCTGGTGATTCACCAGACCACCGCTCAGCACTTTGAGCTGGGCCAGACGACCGCCTTCGTCACGGTGCTGATTCCGCACCGGGCTGCCGTCCGGCCTGAACAGCTGGTGGGCAAAGTACGCTATGTGGAACCCGACCCGGAGGGCAAGGGCCTGATGGTGGAGATCGCCGACGGGGATCGGACCATCGTGGTTGGCGCCAAACGCGACTTGCGCATGGACATGGTGCGCGATTGGCGCCGCCCCAAGTACACCTACGAAGCCGGCAAGATCCGATACGGCGGATTTCAAACCAACGCCGACTTTCTCTTCTTCGTCCGCAGCGGGGACGTGCTTTCGTATACTGCAGTCAACATCAGCGGGGCGCGGTACGGCGACCAGGTGCTCTACGACCCGAGGCCGGCCCTCTTCGGCCTTGCCTTTGATGGTAGCCCGGACATGCCCGGCGTGGGTAAGATCCGCTACTGGCGTGACGAGGTGCGGCTGAAAACAGCAGGCAAGTGACAGTAAACCGCGCCGAAAAGCAAGCTCGTTCGAGGGAGGATGTGCGTGAAAGGGAAGAAGCGACTGCATTTGGTGTGCAACGCACACATGGACCCGGTGTGGCTATGGGAGTGGGAAGAAGGCGCGGCCGCAGCAATCGCCACTTTCCGCACCGCAGCAGACCTGCTCGACGAATTCACCGGCTTTGTCTTCAATCATAACGAGGCGATTCTCTACCGCTGGGTGGAAGAGTACGAGCCGGAGCTCTTTCGGCGCATCCAGGGGCTGGTGCGCGCGGGCAACTGGCACATAATGGGCGGCTGGTTTCTGCAGCCGGACTGCAACATGCCCAGCGGCGAATCGCTGGTCAGGCAGATTCTGGTGGGCAAGAGTTATTTTCGCGAAAAGTTCGGAGTGGAGCCCACCACGGCCATCAACTTCGATCCTTTCGGGCACAGCCGGGGGTTGGCACAGATTCTGGCCAAGGCAGGCTATGATTCCTACTTGTTCTGCCGCCCCGACTCCACTTTCTGCACCTTGCCCGCGGAAAACTTCTGGTGGGAAGGGTACGACGGGTCGACGGTGCTGGCCAGCCGGGTGGAGAGCTTCTACAACAGTCCCTTGGGAGGGGCGCGCCGCAAAGTAGAGACCTGGATGGCCGAGCACCCCTCTGAGGAGGTGGGGATCGTCCTTTGGGGCGTGGGCAACCACGGAGGCGGGCCTTCAAAGATCGACTTGGAGCAACTTTCGGCACTCATGCAAGAGGTGCGCGAAACAGAGATCGTGCATTCTACCCCTGAGGCCTACTTCCGCGAGTTGCGGACACGCGCGGAAAGTTTCTCTGTGCGCCGCCGCGACATCAACCCGTGGGGCGTAGGGTGCTACACCTCGATGGCCAGGATTAAGCAGCGCCACCGTCGGCTGGAGAACGAGCTTTTCATGGTCGAGAAGATGGCCACAACGGCAGCAGCGCAGGGCCTTCTGCCCTATCCGGAGGAGGAACTCCGCGACGCGCTTCTTGACCTGCTGACCAGCGAGTTCCACGACATCCTGCCCGGCAGTTCCATTCAGCCGGTGGAGGAGGCCTCGTTGCGCCTCATGGACCACGGCTTGGAAATCCTCTCGCGGGTCAAGGCGCGCACCTTCTTTGCCTTAGCCAAGGGGCAGCCAAAGGCCGCGGAGGGCGAGATCCCGGTGCTGGTCTACAACCCGCACCCGTTTCCGGTGCGCGAGACTGTGGAGTGCGAGTTCCAGCTGGCCGACATAAACTGGGATCAGACCCTATTTACCGAGATCGAGGTCCTGCACCAAGGAAGGCCTCTGGCTGCACAAGTGGAAAAGGAGCTGAGCAACCTGAGCATCGATTGGCGCAAGAGGGTGGTGTTCACTGTAGAACTGGCGCCAAGCCAGATGAACCGCTTCGACTGCCGTCCTAAGCTCGTGCCCGCCAAGGCTCGAGAGCAGCTGCGCGAGCGCGACGGCAAGCTGGTGTTTACGACTCCGGCGATGGAGGTCACCATCAACACGCGCACTGGCCTCATCGACCGCTGGCGTGTGGGGGAGGTCGACTATTTGCAGAAAGGGGCCTTTCGCGCCCTGGTCATCGACGACAATGAGGACCCATGGGGGATGCGCGTGCGGCGCTTTCGCGACGTGGTAGGCAAGTTTGCCCTCATGAGCGGGGCGCAGGCGGCGCAGTTTGCTGGCGTGAGACAGAAGACACTGAAGCCGGTCCGCGTGGTCGAAGACGGGCCTGTTCGCACGGTGGTCGAAGCCTGTTTTGCCTATGGGAGCTCCGCCATTTGCCAGCGTTACAAACTGCCCAAGCAGGGGAGCGAAATCGAGGTCGAACTCCGCGTCTACTGGGGGGAGACGAACCGGATGCTCAAGCTTTCCATTCCCACGCCGTTTGCGCAGGGACGCTTCCTGGGCCAGGTCGTCTACGGCATGGATGAGCTCCCCGCAAACGGGGATGAAGTGGTGGCGCAGAAGTGGCTGGCAGTGGTGGACGAGCAGAACCGCCGTGCGCTCACCTGCGTGAACGAGGGCACTTATGGGGCGGACTACTGGCGTGGGGAGCTGCGGCTCTCGTTGCTGCGCGCACCGGCCTACTCCGGCCACCCCATCGAAGAGCGGCCGATTGTACCCCAAGACCGTTTTACTCCGCGCATTGACCAGGGCGAGCGGCTGTTCCGCTTCTGGCTCACCGCCGGCTCCGCCAGCCAGCGCCTGATGGCCATCCACCGGGAGGCGCTGGTCAAGAACGAACGCCCCTATGCGCTCTCGTTCTTCCCGCCCGGGGAGGGAAAGCTGCCAGGCCCGGGGGTGAGGGTCGACGGTCCGGCCGTGCTGGTGACCGCAATCAAGAAGGCCGAGCAGGGCGATGGACTAATCATCAGGCTCTTCGAACCCACGGGTCAGGCGCGCACAACGCGCGTTGAACTGCCCTGGGTGCCGCTGGCGGCGGACGTTCACTTAAGGCCCTTCGAAGTGAAGACGCTTCTTTTTCGCCCCGAGGCGCGCCGGTTGGTGGAGGTCGACCTGCTGGAGCGAGAAATCGTCCGACCATGACGTCCAAGGAGCGTGTGTTAGCCACGCTGGCTGGCGAAGAGCCCGACCGCGTCCCCACCGGGGAGTTTGCCATCGACTTTGACACGGTGGAGAAACTCCTTGGGCACGAAACCTATCTGCGCGCAAAGGCCAAATCCCAGATCGCCTTTTGGGAAGGCCGGCACGATGAGGTGGCCGAAAGCTACCTGCGCGACCACATCGAGCTGCATCGCAAGCTGGAGCTGGACATCGTCACTTTCCCCATGGCAACGTGGGAGATTCCCCCGGAGACGGACGACCCTCCGCCGCGCCGTGTGGACGAAGTGACGTGGGAGGACCGCTACGGGCGCGTCTACCGCTACTCGCCCATCACCGCGGACATCACCTGCATAAAGGACCCGGTCTTGGAGAAGACCGAGTTCCGCCCGGAGATGTTCGCCGCACCGCTCGAGGTGCCAAAGCGAGACGAGCGCTCCTGGGCCATCTTAGACGGGGTAATCCAGGAGTTCAAAGATCAGAAGTTCATCTGCGGGCCCTCAGGAGGGGAAATAGGCATCGTCTTCCTCGGCGGATTGGAGCGCGGCTGCATGGAGCTGGCGGACAACGTGGAGGCCGTCAAAGCTGCCACACAGCAACTGTTCGAGCAGCAGATGGCCGCCGACCGCGTGTTAGTGCACCCGGACAGCGACGCCGTGCTCTGGGCCGCTGACTTTGCGCACAAGGGAGGGCCGTTCATCAGCCCGCATCTTTTCCGGGAGCTATTCCTGGAGGCAAACAAGCTTAGAGTTCGGCAGATTCACGAGGTGTTCGGGAAGAAGGTCATGAAGCACTGCTGCGGCAACGTCCATGCTCTCCTGGATGCATTCGTGGAAATCGGCTACGACGCGTACCAGTCCATCCAGCCCACCGCTGGCATGGACATCTGCGAGCTGAAAAAGAGCGTCGGCAAGGTGCTGACCCTGTGGGGAGGCGTGGCCGTGGAGCATCTGGTGAGTGGTACCCCCAAGGACGTGCGCAGGGACGTGCAGCGCGCCATGGCCTGCGCCAGACAAGGAGGGCGATTTATCCTCGGCAGCAGCCATTCCATCGCCGTCGGTTCGCGTTACGACAACTTCCTGGCCATGCTGGACGAATACCATAAGCTTTGTGCCTATTGACGTAGGCGAAGGAGCGAATCTGTGGCAAAGAACGTGGACATCCTTGTCGTTGCGTTGGGAGGCTATGGACTGGTGTACCTGGAAGGGCTTCTTGACCGGAAGATGGACCCAGATGTGACCATAGTCGGTGGCGTTGACCCAGAGCCCGAGCGGTGTACCCGGCTCACCGAACTGCAGGCCCTGGGTGTGCCCATCTTCCGCAGTTTGGAAGAATTCTACGGTTTTCACAAAGCGGATCTGGCCATCATCTCGTCGCCCATTCAGCTCCACTGCCCCCAGACATGCCTGTGCCTGGCGCACGGGAGCCACGTTCTTTGCGAGAAACCTTTGGGTGCCACTGTCCAGGAAGGCTGGGAGATGTTGCGTGCGCGCGATGTGGCAGGCAGGTTTGTCTCCATCGGCTATCAGTGGTCGTTCACCAGCACCATCCAGGAACTGAAACAAGACATCCGCAAGGGAGAATTCGGGGCGCCCGTCCGCCTAAAAACCATCGCCCTGTGGCCCAGAGATGAGAGCTACTATCGGCGCAACGACTGGGCCGGGCGACAGCGGGATAACCAAGGCCGTTGGGTCTTGGACAGCCCCGCGAACAACGCGTTAGCCCACTACCTGCACAACATGCTCTACCTGCTGGGCGAGCGGAAGGACGGCAGTGCCACCCCCGCGTGGGTGATTGCCGAGCTGTACCGCGCAAACGACATTGAGAACTTTGACACCTTTGCCGCCCGGATTCACACCGACCAAGGCGTCGAAATCCTCTTCTACGGCTCACACGCCGTGGAAGAGGAGGTGGGGCCGCTCATCTCCTACGAATTTGAGCACGCTACCGTGACTTACGCCGGCTGGCATTCTGAGTTCGTGGCGCGTTGGCGCGACGGCAGGCAAAAAAACTACGGCGCCCCGGACGCGCACTACCTGGACAAGATGTGGCAGGCGACCGCCTCCGTGCGCACGGGGGAGAGGCCCCTGTGCGGAATCGAAGCCGCTATGGCCCACACCGTCTGCATCAATGGCATGCACGAATCAGTGCCCGAAGTTACGCCGTTTCCTGCAGAGATCGTGCTTGTGAAAGGAGAGCCCGGCAAGCGCCTCACCTATGTCCCGGCGGTGAACCAGGGGCTGCTGCAGGCCTATGGGCGCAACGCTCTGCCCAGCGAAATAGGGGTGCCGTGGGCTGTTCGCGGCAAGGAGGTAAGGTTGATCGGCTACCGGTCGTTTCCGCAGGCTGACGCACAGGGAAGCGCATCCGCATGAGCCCATCGCAGGCGACATATGTTGCGACGGCCCGACCGGAGTTTGACGAGCTCTATCCTCGTGTCCGGGCTTTCCTGGAGCAAGACACCCTGGACCTGGTCATCGACGCCAAGCCTATTCGCGGCTACCGTTCGCCGGATAGCAAGTCCATCTGGATCCGCGACCACAGTGAGATGATGCGCGGTTTCAAGTACTTCGAGCGCGACTTGACCTCGGCCGTGGAGCACTTTGCGGAGACGCAGGCCGAGAACGGCCGCATATTTGACTTTTTCACGACGGTGCCGGAGAAGCTTCCCTCTGAGCGGGAGAACTGGGCCAAGTATGTGCGCGTGCCGGTAGAAGCCGATGTTGAATACCGCTTTGCGAAGGCCGCCTTCCTTGCCTGGCAGGCCACTGGCGACGACGGCTGGATATGCCGCATGCTGCCCAAGATGGAAAAGGCGCTGAACTACGTGCTCACCAACCCGTGGCGCTGGGACCAGGAGCACCAGCTGGTAAAGCGAGCCTACACGGTCGACACGTGGGACTTCGCCTACACGGCTGGCAAACATGACTGGCTGCAGTTCCAGATTACCGGGGACACCTACTGGGGGATCATGCATGGCGACAACAGTGGCTACTACCAGGCCTTCCAGATCATGGCCTTGCTCCACGACTACTTTGGGCAACGCAAACGTGCCTCTTACTGGCGGCGGCGCGCCCGGGAGATCCGGCGTCGCATGAACCAAGTCTGTTGGAACGGCAGGTTCTACACGCATTTTGTGAAACTGACGCCGGTGGAGATCGCTGGAGTGGACGAGGCTGAGCAACTCAGCCTGAGCAACCCGATGGACATCAACCGGGGTGTGTGCACGCAGGAGATGGCCGCCGCCATCATTCGCGAGTATCTTCGACGCAAGGAACAAGGGCGCGCCTTCGCCGAGTGGTATTCCATCGACCCGCCCTTCCCGGACGGCATCCTTGGCGATGAGAAGTTGGTGCGCGGTGCCTATGTCAACGGCGGCATCATGCCCCTGGTGGGGGGCGAGTTAGCGAAGGCAGCCCTCGAGCACGGCTTCGAATGGTATGGCGTGGACATCCTGCGCAGGTACTACCAGATGATCCGCACGAGCAACGCCACGTATCTGTGGTACTTCCCGGACGGGACGCCGTCTACCCGGGAGACGAGCACCAGTCCTGAGGCCACTCCCACCGATGGCTGGGGGTCCAGCGCCATGCTTAACGCCTTTTTGGAAGGCCTTGTTGGCGTCGAAGACCAGCTGAAGCTGTTTTCAGTGGTACGGCTGGCACCCCGCTGGCCGGCAGCAGGCGTGGAAAGGTGCGAGGCCAATCTGTGCTACGCGGTATCTGGGCGCTCCTTCGCATACCACTACGAAAACCTGGGTGACGCGGTCCGCCTGAACTTGAAGTGCAGACCCTGTCTGCTCAACCTGCACCTGCTGGTGCCTGAGGGGGGGACTGCCAGCCGGCTGTTGGTGAATGGCCGCGAAATGGAGTTCCAGCGCGTGACAGTGGAGGAGAGCCAGTACGTGGAGGCCGCGCTGCACGTGACCGGCTCCGAGGAGATATTGCTGCGGCTGGAGGCGGCCAGGCCTTGAAAAGCACCAGTGACCACCAGTCGAACGAATCGGTACTGACCAGATTCCCACGGAGGATTTCGCAATGAAGGTGAAAGACGCCTTGCAGAAGGTGCGCGTGATTGTGTACAAGGCACAGGGACCGCTGGTAGCGCAAACCGTGGCACACGAATTGGCGTTCCGGCTGCCCGGAGCCTCGGTGGAGGCAACGCGCACGCGCCGCGCGAAGCCCAGACCAGGCATGTTATGCGTCGGGACAGTGGAACATTGCCCGCTCGCTGTGGATGCCGTGCACCAGCTTCGGGCAGACCTTGCCAACGAATTTGCCTACCTGCAGCTGCAGGCCGATGGCTCCGGTGTGCTGCTCACCTCCAGGGCCAATTTGCTGTACAGCTTCATGCGCTACGTGGTCGAACACCTGGCGGATCGTGACCTCGCCCCATTTGACAAGGGTAGGGTCTTCCCGACGGCCTTCAAGTGGCAGCGCGTCTCGTACGACTACTTTCTCACGCAGGAGGGGCGCGTGCAGCGGGGCATGGACAAAGAGCGGTATATCCGCGAGCTCGCGCGCCTGGGCTTCACGCACATCGAGGTGAATGGCCTCGCCTTCCCCATGGGACTGGAGACCGGGCCCAAGGGCGAAGTCTATCCGATGTTCTACACCTACTGTCCTGCCTTAGACCAGTTTGTCTCCACGGAACTGAACAAGGGCATCTATCCGCTCTACTACCTCTCTGCTAACCTCGCCAATCTGAAGGAAAATGCGCAGTTGGCACGCAAGTACGGCCTGACGCCCGGGCTTCTCTGTTTCGAACCGCGTTCGGTGCCTGAAGAGTTTTTTGCGCGCTACCCGATGCTCAGGGGGGCGCGCGTGGATCACCCTTTCCGGAGCTTCAAGCCACGCTACAATATGACCACTGCTCACCCACGCGTGCGCGCCCATTACGCAGAGATGATGAGGAAGCTGATGCGCGAGGTACCAGAGTTGGGCTTCCTGGCCGTGTGGACGAACGATAGCGGCGCGGGCTTTGAGCATACCAAGTCGCTCTACGTGGGCCGGAACGGCGGCGCGTACTTGATTCGCGAATGGAAGGATGACAAGGAAATTGCCGAGGTGGCAGGAGAAAACGCGCTCCGCTTCCTCAGACTGTTGCGTGATGCCGCTCGGGAGGTCAACCCTGAGTTTCGGGTCATGACCCGCCTGGAATCCTTCTACGGCGAACACGACACTGTGTGGGCTGGGCTCGGCGACGGTGTCGACGTCGAGGCGGCAACCCTGATTGCTCGCGGATGGGATGTGCCCTATGCCCACCCGCAGTATCCAGAGAACAAGGCCATCAATGCCGGCAGCGTGTATCAGCTTGACTTTGACGCGCGCGAAAAGAAGTTGATGGTGGAGCTGGCTGAAAAGGGAGCGTGGGCCCACTTCTACTTTACGGCCGGGCCTCACCTCATGTTTGACCCCCTGCTGGGTGTGCCATATCCAAAGCTGACCTATCGCAAGCTGCGCGCTATGCATGCAGGCGGCGTGCAGTACCTTGCGCATTCCGGCGGCACATACCCGCCTGAGTTGGTTCCCTACAACGTGAATCACGAAATTGCCTGGCGCTATCTCTTTGACCCGAGTATGGATTTTGATGCAGAACTGGAGATCCTTGCTCGCAAGTGGGCGGGGGAGCGTCTTTCCCGCACGTTGCTAACGGCCTGGAATCTCGCCGAGGAGGCAATTCTGGCTTTCCCCATTGTGACGCCGCTCTATGCCACGTTTGGCTTCACCTGGTACCGTCTGTGGGCGCGCCCCCTGGTCCCGAACCTTGACGCGATACCGGACAGTGAGAAGGCTTTCTATCAGGACTTTGTGTGCTCGACGCCCCACAACCCGAACAACGTGGATTTGAGCCGTGACGTGCTCTTCCACTTGACCACGCCAGAGAAGAGCGAATTGGATGTGGAGAGGATCGACAGGTATCTCTGGGACCCATTGGACAGTGCTATCGAGAAGTTGGAGGCAATCGGCGAGGAGGCCACGGCTGACCTTGGGCAAGGAAATGTCATCGTAGACCACCTTGTGCGGCTGCGCGCTCTCCGCTGCTGGTTTATGACCCAGCGAAACGTGGCGGCGTGGATCGCTGGGGTGCATGGGTACATGAACGCCACCACTGCGGCAAAGAAGAGACGCTACCGCGACATGGTGCGCGATCTCATGGAGAAGGAAATCGAAAATACCGAGCGCCTGAAAAAGCTCTGGGTAAGCTCGGTGGCGTTCATGTCATTGACAGACAAAGGGGAGACACCCCTCATGTATGGCGACAATCTGGGCGAACTTCTTGACCGTCGCATTGAGCTCATGCGCAAGCACATGGATGACGAACCGTTCATCGAAGAAGGCTACATGGAGCGCAGGGCCGCCGAGTTGATGCTGTAGGGGACAGGACAGGGCGCAGACTCATGACGCACGTGGAGCGCTTTCGGCGGGTCATGGCGTTCGAGCCGGTGGACAGGCTCCCGATGATCGAGTGGGCCATGTGGTGGGACAAGACCTTAGAGCGATGGTACGAAGAGGGTCTGCCTCGCCACCTGACGGACTTTACTGAAATCAACGTATACCTGGGCCACGACCCGTACCGGCAGATTTGGGTAACCCCGCTTGCCCCGGCTTGCCCAAAGCCGGCCTCTCATGGTGCTCGGCTCGTTCGCAGCCGGCAGGAGTACGTCGACTTTAAGCGCTTTCTCTACCCTTGGCCGGCCTTCGAGGAGGCGGTGGCGCGCTCGTGGGTGCAGCCTCACGCCCGTGGTGAGCTTGTAGTCTGGTTGACATTAGATGGTTTCTTTTGGGGCCCTAGGGAGCTGCTTGGCATCGAGGAACATCTGTTGGCCTTCTACGACCAGCCGGAGCTCATCCACGAAATCAACGCGGACTTGCTGGCGTTCAACTTGCACGTGGTGCACGAGTTGTGCAGCATCCTTCGACCCGAATACATGACTTTCGCGGAGGACATGTCCTACAACCACGGGCCGATGCTGTCCAAGGCGATGTTCGACGAGTTTCTGGCCCCCTATTACCGCGAGATCGTCCCAGTGTTGAAGAGCTATGGGATCATCCCATTCGTGGACTCTGATGGCGACGTCACTGAACTCATACCCTGGCTGGAGGAGGTCGGCATCGAGGGGATCGCGCCCTTGGAACGGATGGCCGGCGTGGACGTGGCAAAGATCCGCCAGCGCCACCCGCGCTTCAAGCTGATCGGCGCTTTTGACAAGTTGGTACTGGACAAAGGGCCTGAGGCTATCCGTGCGGAGTTTGAGCGCCTCCTGCCTGTGATGCGCCAGGGCGGGTTTATCCCCTCGGCGGACCACCAGACGCCACCGCACGTGTCATTGCAGCAGTATCGCGAATATCTGAGCCTGCTGCGGGAGTATTGTCACAAAGCGGCGGTGCTCCAGGATGGGGCAAGCCCTGCAGCCGGCCCCGAACGTAGTCTTTGCGAAGAAAGGAAGCCGCCGCGGCCAATGCGCGCTGGCAGCGAGCATTGAGGCGAGGCTTCTAAAGCAGCGCCTGTAGGCTCTTTCGGGCCTTTTCTAACGTCTGGTCGATGTCCTCTGGCTGATGGGCGTAGCTGATGAACCAGCGGTCGTTTGCGAAGATGCCGGCGGCGTAGAGTCCGTCGAAGAAGGCGTTTCGTAGCTGGGTATCGCGCTGCGGCTCGCCAGTGACGAAGGTGAGGACGGGAGCGGGGGGAAGCCCTATGACCTTGGCTGGCGCTTGAAGCTCCCGGATGATATCGGCAAAGCCATTCATCAGCCGCTCGCCCATGGCAAAGATGTGCTCGTGGACCGGCTGGGCGTGCATCACCTGCATCGTAGCCTTGCAGGCAGCCAGAGAGAGCGTCTCGCCGCCATGGGTGATGGTGATGACGGTCTTTTCCAGCTGCTGCATGAAGCGCCGTTTTCCGGCGAACGCGGAGAGGGGATAGCCGTTTGCCATGGCCTTGGCATAGGCAGCCAAATCTGGGGTTACACCGAAGTACTCTTGTGCCCCACCGCGCGCCAGACGGAAGCCGGTGAGCACTTCGTCGTAGATGAGCAGGGCCCCGTGCGCGGTGCACAGCTCGCGCAGGCGGCGGAGAAACGGCGCCCCGTCAGGGTGCTGCCAGTCGTACGGTTCCACGATGGCAGCGGCGAGCTGCTCGCCCCAGTCGGCGAAGGCGCGCTCCGCAGCCGGCACGTCGCCATAGGGGATCACGTGGGTGTAGCCGCGAACCGTTGCCGGCACGCCTGCATGTGGCCAGTCTGGCACCGACCAGCCGTGGTAGCCGTGGTAGCCGACGCTCAGGACGTGGTCGCGGGCGGTGAAGGCGCGAGCCAGCCGCACACAGGCCGTGCATGCATCGGCTCCCGTTTTCAGGAAGCGGATTTGCTCTATCCAGGGCACGGTGCGCACCACCGCCTCGGCAGCTTCCAGTTCCACTGGGCCGGCCATGCTGAACAGCACGCCGCTGGACATTTGAGCGCGGACCGCTTCGTCCACCACCGGGTGCTGGTATCCTAAGATAATCGGCCCCAGGGCGCAACGGAAGTCGATGTACTCGCGCCCATCCAGGTCCCACAGCCGGCAACCTGCGCCGCGACGGATAAAAGGCGGCATGTGCGGCCACTCGGGTCTGTACCGCTTGGCATTCGTCTGGGTTGCCCAGGGGATAACCTGGAGGGCCCTTTCGTAGTGCTGGCGATGAGCAGGCGTCATAACGTCGGTCCTTTCTCAGCTTCGCTTGTGGCACGGTGACCCCGAAAAGTATGCTCCCGCGACGAGAAAATCAAGCTGTTTTTGTAGCAAGCAGGCGGCGCTTGGCCGCTCAGTATGAACAGGTGGAGCCTTGGGCATAAGACATGCGCAATCTGGCACCCGCTGACTACTATGCTCTCCTGGTCTACGCCGTCCTCCTGGTGGGGATAGGCGTCTACTTCTCCAGGTTCATGAAGGGTGCCAAGGAATTTTTCGCCGGTGGCAACATGATACCGTGGTGGGTGAGCGGCATATCGCTGTACATGGGGAATTTTACTGCCTGGACTTTTACTGGGGCGGCGGGATTCGTGTACCACACTGGGCTGTTCGGGGTCATCTACTTTCTCACCTGGTCAGTGGCGTTCTTCATCGGCTATCGGATGACTGCAGCGCGATGGCGGCGCGCGCGCGTGGTGTCGCCGGTGGAGTACACAACTACGCGCTACAACGCCACGACACGGCAGATGGTGGGGTACGTCATGGTGCTCAGCGGCATGCTGGGCAGGGGCATTACCCTGACTGCGGTCTCCAAGATTATTGCGTCCACCATTGGCCTCCCCATCGAGTGGGTGATTGTCGCAGCCGGGGTGGTGATCCTGGTCTACACCATGCTCGGCGGCTTGTGGGCAGTGACCATTGCCGACGTGGTGCAATTTCTGATCCTCATCGCCGTCACTGCTGTGGTCATGCCCTTGAGCCTGCAGCTGGTCGGGGGCCTTGGGCCCCTCTTGGAGCAGATTCCCCCACTCAAGTTCTCCCATTCGTACAGCGGCCTTGATTATGATATTCACTACTTGATTGCCATCACCGCCTTCAACATCGTGAACGCCAATTGGGCACCGGCGCAGCGCTACTACAGCGTCCCGGATGAGAAAGAGGCAAAGAGAGTGGGTTTGATGGGAAGTCTCCTTTTTCTCACCGTTCCGGTGCTGTTTGGCATACCGCCGCTGGTGGCATCTGTGCTCTGGCCGGACCTTTCCCAAACCCCCTTCTTCTCGGGCCAGTTCAAGCCGGAGGACCTCGTCTACGTCGGCATTGTGTTGAAGACACTGCCCAAGGGTCTGATTGGTTTCTTCCTTGTGGCGATGTTTGCCGCAACCTTGAGCACGATCAACGCTGGCTACAACCTTGACTCCTCGGTTATCTCCAGGGACCTGTACGCCGGGCTCATCAACAAGCGAGCAACCGATCGACAGATTCTGTTTGTAGGCCGAATGGCTACCGTCTTTCTGGGCATTGTGACCATGGGTACAGCCATCCTCTATGCCAAGAGCAACCTCGGCATCTTCAACTTGATGGTTGTCTTCCTGTCGCTCTTCTACATGCCCTTGGCCATCCCCCTCGCCTTTGGCTTGGTGTTCAAGAGTCTCCCGCGCTGGTCGGCCGCCAATGCGGTGATCGCTGGTACGCTTGCCAGCGCGGTAACCCGGTTTGTGCTCCATTGGCCGGTGGGGTTCCAGCTCTATGCGACCATCGGACTCACATTTGCTACTCTTCTCCTGGCAAGGCCGTTTGCTCATTTGCACAGGAAGAACCCTGTCGCGAGTGCGGGGTTAGCACTTCTGTGGGCTGCGGCACAGGCGATGGTGGTGCTCCATTTTGCGCCGCTCAGCGCGACCGGCGTGGCGCTGGTGTGCCTGGTGTCGGCACTCTTTGCCTTCGCCCTGCACTTTTTCGCCAGGCTCAATGCGCGGGAGTCCACCCAGGACCTGGCGCAAGTTGAGAAGTTTTTCGCCAAGTTGGCGGTGCCAATCGACGTCCAACGCGAAGTCTACGGTTCAGGCAGGCGCATGGCGTCGAGTTTGCCGTTGGTGGGGAGGCTGGCTATAACCGTTGGGGCAGTGGTATTCCTGCAGATGATGGATCCCGCATGCCGGGACGCCATCCCGGTGCGGCTGGCCGTTGGGGGGATTCTATGCGCGACCGGCGGCGTTTTTGCCTATTTTGGCACGAGGACACAGAAAGCGGCGATGCGAACATGATGAGCAGGCCAGCCTTCACAAAGAGGAGGAAAAGTCATGGCAAACCATAGCAGAGGAGGAGTGACGCGCAGGGAGTTTCTCCGCGACGCAGGCATGGCCGCCAGCCTACTGGCTGCAGCGCCAGCGATTGTGCGAGCCGGCAGCAAGGGCGGGGCTGCCCAGGCGCATGTCCCGCTCGGCCTCCTCTTTTCGGCGAACGATGTGCCGGCCCTCCAGCGGAAAGTGAATACCCCTCTGTTGCGCAGCTACTGGCAGGGGCTGCTTGACATGGACATCGCCCCGGACCGGCGTTTCCTGGAAAAGGAGATCGACCTGCACAACCACCTGCGTGACATCGACCGGGCATGCAAGATCTTAGAACGGGAGGCCTTCGTCTACCTGATTACCGGCACGCGGAACAGGGGGGCCCTGGCCCATTTGGCCGTCAAGCGTCTGCTTGAATACCCGAAATGGGACTATTTTCTGGAAGCTGGCGTGTACACAATCGGCCTGCAGCGCGCTCCGGCCACCACCATTGCCATGTCGCTTGCCTACGATTGGCTAGGCGGCCTTTTGGACAAGGATGAGCGCCAAGAGATGCGAAGGCAGATTGGTGACAAAGGCTGCGAACCGTGTTATCGCTCGCTCTTTGGCATGCGGTATCCGGAGAAGGTGGTGGGATGGGGGTTTGACCGCGAGAGCTATTGGGAAGAGCGCGACATGCGTCGCTGGCCGGAGATCTTGGACAAAACGAACCTGAAAGCTGTGCCCATGGGTGCCCTTGCCGTTGGCGCAGCAGCGTTAGAGGGCTTTGACCAGCGGACTGAACGATGGTGGGAGATGGTGGAGTATAGCTACCGCACCTTTGTCAACCGCTTTGCGTGGGACGGCAGCTATGACGAGGGTGGTTCCTATTGGGACTATACGGCACTGCACATGGCGCTCACCGTGGAAATGCTCGCGCGCAAGAGAGGCTTGCACCTTTTCGACTTGGCAAACTACCCTGGCATGATGGAGTTCATTCTGGCGCTGCAAATGCCCCACTACGACAATCCGCACTATCTGGTGAATTTTGGCGACAGTGGCCGCGGCTTTGACTCTGGTGCGGGCCTGTGGATCGCTCGACGCTCGCGTGATGGCCTGGCCCAGCACGTGGCAACGCATCACGCAGACCGGCAAAGTCACTACTCGATCATCTGGTTCGATGAAAGCGTGACCCCATCGAGTCCATCTCAGCGCGAACATCTCAAACACTTGGCCCTGGACTGGGTCATCGCGCGCACCGGTTACGAGCTTGACGACTTGGTGGTGGCCATGCGCAGCGGTGGACCGGCCAACCACGAGCATGCCGACCGCAACTCCGTGGTGCTCAAGTGCTATGGCGAGGTCCTACTTGCCGACATCAAGCGACCTCCGTACGACCACCGCCATCCTGCGTGGCTGCTCCGCACTTCCCCCGCGCACAACACGGTGCTCGTCGAAGGCATTGGGCACCAGTACCACGACGGGAAAGAAGGGACTAATGCCTCCCAGGCCTCTGCGAAGGTGGTGCGCATCGGCGAACGGCAAGGGTACATGTTTTGGGCGAGCGATGCCACCGCCGCTTACCAGCTGGTCAATCCGGACATAGATGCCGTCACCAGGACGGTGATCATTGTGCCTGGCATCCCTTGCCTGGTGGTGGTGGACAAATTGCGTAAAAGGAGCGATGCCTCACTCTTTGCCGCAAGGTGGCACGCGGAAAACAGCGACGGCAAGGGCGAGGTGGTGTGCCGCGACAATCTCTTCACTATCCTGCGACCGCAAGCGCGCTTCGCCGCAGCCTGCGCTGGGTCAGTGCCGATCGTGGTGAGGGCAGACAGGCATCCAGTCCCAGAGACGGTGGGGATATTCCCGTTCGCCGAGCTTGCCACCACGGAGCGCGCTACTGAACAGCTGCTGCTCACCGTCGGGTGCCCCTTGAGGCCGGACGACCCAGACCCGGTGATTCGCCTCAGCCGCGAGAAGGAGGTGTGGAACCTACAGGTCGCCTTGCATGACAAGCAGCTGCACCTGCTGGTCTTCGACCGTGGCACCCTGCCCGAATTCGAAGTGGAGAGCTTGACAACCTGAGGCCGGCAGGGAGTGGTCAGTCATTTCAGCTGTTTTCTCAACCACAGGAGGCAATGTGGAGTTGCGGAATCTGCCAGTGAAACGGCCAAGGCCAAACGCGGCAGAGTTCATCAGTCTTCTCCTTGGCCGCCAGGAACCGCGTCGCGTGCCGCTGGTGGAGTACATCGTCGACGACGTCGTGCTGCAGCCGATTGTCACTGAGCTTCTCGGCAGAGAATGGGTGGCCTGGAACACAGAGCGGGCGCAGCAGGTTCACTCCTTGGACAACTTCATAGAAGTGTGGTACAGGCTTGGCTACGATTGTGTGCGATTGGAACGTCCATTGCCATTTTTGAAAAAGTTCGCCGTGGCGCAGGACCCAGGCACGAGCTTCCAAAAGGACAGGGCATGGGCAGACCTGCACGGCGGGGTGATCCGGACGCGCGAAGACTTGCTGCAGTACGAATGGCCTAAGGTTGAAGATGCCGACCTTTTCGAGCTTGAATACGTGAATGCGCACCTGCCGGAAGGCATGGGTCTGCTGAGCTGCCATGCGGGGGGCATTTTCGAACACCTGTCGCAGATCATGTCCTACGAAGGCTTGTGTCTGGCGCTCCATGATGACCCAGACCTGGTGCAGGAACTGGTGGACCGCCTGGGGCGCACTTTCGAGGAGTACTATCGAAGACTCCTTTCACTTCCCCACTTGGTGGCTATCTTCCAAGGCGATGACATGGGGTTCCGCACAGGCACGTTGATCGCGCCGCAGCATTTGCGCCAATACGTGCTGCCCTGGCACAAGCGGTTTGCTGCCCTTGCTCATGAGCACGGGGTACCGTACTTCCTGCACTCGTGTGGCAATCTCGAGGCGATCATGGAGGACCTGCTGGGGACGGTGGGCATCGACGGCAAGCACTCTTTCGAAGACGCCATCCTCCCAGTGGAAGAGTTCCAGGAGCGCTACCAAGGGCGTGTAGCAGCGCTTGGGGGCGTAGACGTCAATATCCTTGCTGCCGGAACTCCTCAGCAGGTGCGGCAGAGGACGCGCACCCTGATTGAGACGTGCGGCCCGCGTGGGCGCTACGCAGTTGGATCGGGCAATTCTATTCCCAGCTACGTCCCGGTGGCCAACTACCTCGCCATGGTGGACGAGGCCGTGGAATGTGGCGCCGTCCCCTGAGTTGCAGGGGGCAAGGTGGCGAAAGACGTGACCGGGGTAGTGTTCAACATCCAGCGTTACTCGATCCATGACGGGCCGGGCATCAGGACGACGGTCTTTCTCAAGGGATGTCCCCTGCGCTGTTTCTGGTGTCACAACCCAGAGGGCCTCCGCGAAAAGCCGGAGTTGCAGTATCACCCCTCGCGATGCATTGGTTGCGGTGAATGTGCACAGGTATGTCCAGAAGGGGCACATACCGTCCGACACAGGCAGCATCAATTCACGCGACGGGCGTGCAAGGCGTGCGGGCAATGCACTTCTGGTTGTCCAACAGGGGCTCTACTCATGTGTGGGCAGCTCATGAGCGAAGAGGAGGTGGTGGAGGCCGTCCTCGGGGACCGAGTCTTCTACGAGAGCTCGCAGGGAGGGGTGACGATCTCTGGGGGTGAACCATTGCGACAGGCGGCTTTCGCTGCGGCGGTTTTGGCCCGCTGCAAGAAGGCGGGGCTACACACGGCGCTGGACACTGCGGCAGTGGGGCGCTGGGAGCAATTGGCTCTGCTGTTGCCGTATACCGACCTGGTCCTCTTGGACATCAAACACGTGCACGACGACAAGCACAGGCAGGCTACCGGCGCAGACTGTCGGGCCATCCTTGCCAATATGGAGCGGTTGCTGCAGACCGACACCGAAGTGTGCATCCGCGTGCCGGTGATTCCTGGCTTCAACGACAGCGAGAAAGACATGAGCCTCATTGCCGAGACTGTACGCCGCCTGATGCCGCCTTCCAGACAAGGGGCGAACGGCGAGCCAAGGGTCGCCTTCGAGCTCCTTCGCTTCCACAGGCTGGCGGCGGACAAGTACTCGGCTCTGGGCATGCGCTACCGTGCGGCGCAGTTGGAAGCTCCGCCTGAGGAGAAGCTCGAGACGCTGCGTCGGGTGGTAGCCTCGTATGGATTCCAGGTTCTCTCCTGACGTTTCTGATTAAGGAGCCCCGCGGGCGCTGCAGGCATCGTCCGCGCAGGTGTACCTGAAGACGTGGAGGTGAGACATGGAATTTTCGGCTCTTATCCGAGCGCGCTATAGTGTGCGTGCTTACCAAGATCGGCCGGTCGAGGAGGACAAGCTGGCAGCGGTCTTGGAGGCGGCGCGTCTGGCGCCAACTGCAGCCAACCGCCAGCCTTTTGCCCTGCTGGTAATCAAAACCAAGGGGCGAGAGGATGAGCTGCGGCGCATCTACAAGGCCGCCTGGTTCACCCAGGCGCCTCTGGTCATCGGGGTGTGCGCGCTGTCGGACAAAGCCTGGTCGCGCATGGACGGCAAGAGCTACGCCGATGTCGACGCGACCATCGCGATGGACCACTTGATACTGGCAGCCGCTGACCTTGGGCTGGGCACATGCTGGGTCGCGGCGTTTGACCCGGTGGCGGCGCGCGAGGTATTGGGCCTGCCCAAAGGTGTGGAGCCGCTCGCTTTCACGCCACTCGGCTACCCGGCCGATTCGCCACGCCCCAAGAGCCGCAAGCCTTTGTCCGAACTTGTGCACTATGACCGATGGTGAAAGAGCGGGCACATTTGCGTTCGCCCAGCACGGGTGGCACGCGTGGTAGCCGCAGGAACCGCCCCGGAGTCTCCCGTCGCAGCTCGCGAGGCGAAACCGCGACGAGCGCAGGTGACTCGCTCGCAAGGGTGCGCGAGTATGCCATCGAAATCATCAGGGCCGAGCGCATGAATGGCATCATTCGCCACGCCCTGTTCGACTTTGACGGCACGATTTCGCTGCTACGGCAAGGTTGGCAGCAGGTCATGATCCCGCTGATGGTGGAAGTGCTGCTTAGGACCCCCCAGCACGAGCCTGAGGCTGAGCTGCAGCAGTTTGTGGAGGAGCTGGTCACCGTCACCACGGGGCAGCAGACCATTTTTCAGATGATGCTTCTGGCCGAAGAGGTGCGCAAGCGGGGCGGGAAACCAGAACCCCCCGGTGTCTACAAGAGGGAGTATCTGTCCCGTCTCTGGGAGCACATCAAGGGGCGGGTGTACGCGGTGAAGAGCGGGCAAACGCCCCCAGAACAGATAATGGTCCCAGGAGCAGTGGACATGCTGCGCGCGCTTTGCGAGCGCGGGGTACGCTGCTACCTTGCCTCCGGCACCGATGAGCCCGATGTGAGGGAGGAAGCAGCCGCGTTGGGTATCGCAGGGTACTTCGCCGCCATCCATGGCGCCCAGGATGAGCGGGCCGAGGATGCCAAGATGGTAGCCATTCATGCCATCTTCGCCGAACAACAGGTGCGTGGCCCTGAGCTGGTCACCTTTGGTGACGGCTACGTCGAAATTGAAGACACCAAGAAGGTCGGGGGACTTGCAGTGGGCGTCGCCTCTGACGAGGTGAGGAGAAGCGGCGTTGACCAGCGCAAGCGCAGCGTGCTCATTGCAGCCGGTGCAGACATCATCATTCCGGACTTCAGGAACTGGCACTCCCTGGTTGCACTCCTTTTTGCCGAGAGATAGACTATGCCTTTTGCGACATTCGATCGAACCAAGATTCATTTGAAGCCGCTGGCCGAGCGGCAACACCTGGTCACCCTTGCGGACCTTCTGCGCCCAGATGAGGCGCGTGATGAACTCCATAGCGAGGAGATTCTGAGGGTAGCACTGGCGGTGGCCACCGCGCACCGGCAGGGCAAGCAGGTCGTGCTCATGCTGGGGGCGCACGTGGTCAAGTCGGGACTGTCGCGCCTGGTCATCGACCTCATCGAGCGTGGCATCGTCACGCACGTGGGCATGAACGGGGCCGTGACTATCCACGACTTTGAGCTGGCGCTGGCGGGGGCAACCTCAGAAAGTGTGGCTCGCTACATCAGCGAGGGGCAATTCGGGCTTTGGCAGGAGACCGGCAGGATCAACGACGCTATTGTCCAAGGGGCGCGCGACCAGATCGGCATGGGCGAGGCCATCGGTCGAATGATCGAGCAGGAGCAGTTCCCACAGCGAGAAGTGAGCATCCTGGCTGCCGGCTTCCGCCGGGGGGTTCCTGTCACGGTCCACGTGGGCATCGGCTACGACATCATCCACGAGCACGCCAACTGCGACGGCGCCGCCCTGGGGGCTACTTCCTACACCGACTTTCTCATTCTGGCCAACACAGTGGCAAGACTTGAGGGCGGGGTGCTGCTCAACTACGGCACTGCGGTGATGGGACCTGAGGTCTTTCTCAAGGCGCTGTCCATGGCGCGCAACGTGGCGCGGCAGCAGGGCAGGCAGATTCGCGCCTTTACCACCGCGGTTTTTGACCTGCTCGATCTGGGAGGCGAGCTTGACGGGGAACCCCCAAAGAGCGATCCCCGCTACTATTTCCGGCCGTACAAGACAATCCTCGTGCGCAGCGTGCGCGATGGTGGAGCCAGTGTCTATGTGCGCGGCGAGCATCGGCGCACGCTGCCCGCGCTGTACTGGCACATCACGCAGCTGCTGGCAGGATCACCACGACTGAGCGAACAGTCAAGGGGGGCCACACCATGACCATTCCCCGCGAGATTGTACGCAAGGCAATTACGTTCCGGCATCCGGAGCGCATTCCCCGCGACCTCTGGGTACTTCCCTGGGCCACTGACCACTCTCCGGAGGCGGTGGCCGAGGTGCAACGCCGGTTTCCCTCGGATTTCGCCGGCTCCCCCATCGTCTACAAGGCCTCGCCCAGGTCGAAAGGGGAGATGTACCGCAAGGGCACGTTTGTGGACGAATGGGGATGCCGGTTCGTGAACATTCAAGACGGCGTACAAGGAGAGGTGCGAGAGCCCCTGCTGGTCGACCTGCGCCGGTGGCAGGAGGTGAAACCACCCTACGAGATCCTGCCACAGGAGCCGGAAAAGGCCAGAAGCGTTGTCAACAAATTCTACGCCAAGTCGGACAAGTTCGTGTTGGCAGGCTGCTGCCCGCGCCCATGGGAGCGCTACCAGTTCATCAGAGGCAGCGAGCAGAGCCTCATGGACATGGCCGCGCCTGGCGAGGAAGTCGTGGAACTGCTCAACCTCATCCACGACTTTTACCTTGCGGAAATGCAGTTTTGGGTGACCACCGAGGTGGACGCGATCAGCTTCATGGACGACTGGGGCAGTCAACACGGCCTGCTCATTCATCCGGACACGTGGCGGGAGCTGTTCAAGCCGCTTTATCGGGACTATTGTGAATTCTCCCACGGCTACGGGAAGTTTGCCTTCATGCACTCTGACGGCAACATCTCAGAGATTTTCGAGGACCTGGTCGAGATGGGCGTGGACGCCATAAACTCGCAGCTGTTTTGCATGGACATTGCCGATTTGGCAAGGCGGGTGAAAGGGAAGATCACTTTTTGGGGTGAAATCGACCGGCAGCACATCTTACCCTCTCCTGACCCAGAAGAGGGGAGGAAGGCAGTGCGAGAGGTTGCCAAGCATTTGTATGACCCTGCAGGGGGCATCATCGCCCAGCTCGAATTCGGTGCGGGGGCAAATCCGGTCACGGTGATGGCCGTGTACGAAGAATGGGAGCGCGTGCCCGAGCTCTTCGCGAAGAGCTCGGGCGCTGATCCATCTGGACGAGCAAGGTCACGCAAAGGAGGCTCGCGCCGGGTCCGATGACGAGCAAAGAACGCGTGCATGCCGCGCTGCGGCGCGAGCCCGCCGACCGGGTGCCCATTTTCATGTGGTTTCACCCGGACACTGCCCAGCGCTTGGGCCGCTCCCTGGGCATCCCGCCTTCATTCGTCGGCGAAGCCATGGGCAACGATGTCCGCCAGGCCTGGGTGAACAACAACTACGCCATGGAGGGCATAACCCATGCACACGAAGGGGAGTGGCACGTCGACTTTTGGGGAATCAAATGGGTAAAGCGCGGCGCTTTCAATCAGGCGGAGGCTTATCCGCTGGAAAGGGACTCCCGAGAGGAGGTGGAGGCGTATGCTTTTCCAGCCGAGCATGTCGAGGAACTTCTTGCGCAAATGCAGCCCGTCGTGCGCCAGAAGGAGACCTGCTTCATCGGCTGCGATGTTTCGCCCTGCGTCTTTGAGATACACTGCCGGCTGCGGGGGATGGAACAGGCCCTCCTTGACCTCGCCACCGATGAGGAGCTCGCCTCGGGTCTCCTGGCGCGCTGTGCGGACTTTGCCGTCGTGCTCGCACAGGAGGCGTGTGATCGTTTCCCTTTGGACTGGCTATGGACCGGCGACGATGTTGCGTCGCACCGCGGCTTGATGATGAGCCCAGAGACGTGGCGCCGGCTCGTCAAGCCGCATCTGCGGCGCGTCGTGGCCGTGGGCAAGGAGAGGGGTCTTTGGGTTGCCTACCACTGCTGTGGTGCCCTCCGCGAGATAATCCCCGACCTCATCGAGATCGGTGTTGATGTCCTCAACCCGATTCAGTGCAATTGTCCAGGCATGGAGCCGGGAGCGCTCAAAGAGGATTTTGGGGAGAGCCTCTCCTTTATGGGCGGGCTGGACAACCTGCGCGTTATTCCCTACGGGACGTCAGAGGAGGTTTATCGCTCCACCGGCGAGCTTATCGAGCTGATGAGCCGCGACGGCGGGGGATACATCTTGGCCGCTTCGCACACCATTCCGCCAGAGACCCCGGACGAGAACATCTTTGCCCTTTTCGCGGCGGCAGGAGTGAGCCGGGAGGAGATCTTCGACCGCGCAGCCGATATCAGGCGGCGCCTACAAGGCTACCAAGACCCCATCTGACCCACCCCTACAGCGCCACCCTGTCCAAGATTCGCTGCATGTTCCGGCCGAGGATGTTGCGCTTGTCCTCCTCGGGGAGGTCCGCGTATGCCACCCAGCCAAACTGGGGGTATGGATCGCGCATGGGTGCATCAGAGCCGTAAAGCACGCGCTCCGAGCCGAGTTCCTCCAGCATGAACTCGATCACGCCATTGGTCACCGAGGTGAAGGTGATTTCCAAGAACACATTGGGAAACTGCTTGGCCAAGGCCACGTGCTCGCGGGCCACTTTCCAGCTCGTCCCTGAGTGGGCCAGGATGAAGGCAATGTTGGGGTAACGCGGGGCGATGTCGCTCACCTCTTCCTTGAACTTGTCCGAGTAGTGCAGCAGGCAAAAGAGCCTGTGTTCGTCGCCAAAGCGGTACCAGGGCGTAAACAACGGGTCGTTGTAGGGGACCTTCTGGCGTGGGTAATAGGGCTTCATCCCCAAGAAACGGCATTCCAGATGGTAGAATCGGCATTCCCGTTCCCAGTCGGTCACATAGTTTGGGTCGAGCACTGCGTAGCCGACAATCTCCTCTGGGAAGGCGCGCATGGCCTGCAGCGTGTCCTGGTTACCGAGCACGTAGTCGCCCCAGACTGCGGTCCAGGCACTGACGCAGGTCTTGGCGACGCCGAGGCGGCGGTTGCGCTCTACGACTGCCTGCGCATCTGCGCGATTCATTGCCACCCGCGAAGCACCTTTCCCGGCAGCCTGCACAATGTGGGCGTGCGCGTCGATGACCACCGAATCGCGCACCGCTTCACCGCGCAGTGCGCACTGAAGCACGTGGTCCTCCTGCTTGGGTTTTGTCGGGTAGGGCGGAGGGAGTGAGGGCAGGCGCAATAGGCGTTGCAGGTTGCCGCTGGCGATGGCGCGCCGCTGCGCCTCGGTGAGCTCTGCGTAATCCACATACGCGCGCGCTGCCCCCATGCTCTTTACGAGTGCCTCCGAGCCGAACAGGAGGCGCTCATGGCCAATCACCTCACACCAGAACTCCAGCATCCGATTACCCTGGTAGTTGGAGAATTCGAAGTACAGGTTCGGATGGCGCTGGGCAAGCGGGACCAGTGTGCGCGTGCTCTCCCAGCGCACGCTGTGCAACAGAAGGTTGAGGCGGGGAAAACGACTGCAGATCCAGTTCACCTCCTGCCAATCGATCTGCACTGCCTCGTCGTAGCGCCCGGCGTCGACAATCAGCAAAATGCCGGCTTCTTCCAAGCAGGAAAGCAGCGGGCCCAAGGTGGCTTCGTCCACGCGAAACTCGAAGAGTCGTGGAAAGATCTTCAAGGCGCGGACGTTAGCGGCCTCCATCGCGCGCACCAATTGCTCGGGAGGGGGGAACTCGCCGGTGTGGTGGGGAATGCCCACCCAGCATGGGAACAGCCGTGGGTGCCGCCTGCACTCCTCCGTGACCAGAGGGTTACCCACGGCCGGGTGCGTCTCCCGCGCCTGATGGGCGAAGACCAGCGCCCCATGCACCTGGCAGCGCTCCATTTCCGCCAACAGCGCCGCAGTGCTCCACGGCGCGCGCGGATCTTTGGCGGCCCTTCTGCCGATCGCCGCGAAACAGTCGAAGTAGATGGTTTGCCTCTGCTCCGATAGGTTAGTGCTTCCCTGGTCGCGGTTAAGAGCCACGCTTGGTCATCCTCCTGGTCAATGCTTCCCTCTCTGCGCTGAAGGCGCGGCGGCACAGTTTCGCGCCGTTGCGCCTGGACAATGTGGTGCCTTTCTCACTCGAAGCGGAGGTAACCGAAGCGCCAGGGCAGGTGGCATGCCTGCCTGCCAGTGGGGCTCCAGGCATAGAGCTCCTGAGCCTTCTTTCTTTCGGGCGTGTCAATGCGGTAAAAGTTCGCCCGCCAGGTCTCCCTAGACTTCACCGGCCGGTGCGGAGCACCATAGAGCTGGCTCAACGGGATGGCCATCTCTGCGGTCCAAGCGCGCGCCTTCCCCGGCGCATTAAGCTTCCCGTCGACGGCGGTGGCAGTCCGCAGCCCTTCAGCGTCCCACTCCTTGAGACTCTTGAAGGTGGCATCCGCTCGCTGCGGCGTGCGATCGTTGACGATGCAAGCATCGAAGACCACGTTGCGCGGGCTCAGGTTGACTTCATAGTACTGGTGCGTGGAGCTTGCAGGATTGAGGAAGACCTCCACGCACTCTTCTTCGTAGATGGGACCGTCGCGTTTACTGACGCTGCCCCAGGCGTGCTCGTCCTCGCAGCGGAAGCCCACGTACAGATGGCTCTCATCGTAAAGCAGGCGTACCTCAGTGCGGTAGCGAGGAGAAGCTCCTGTGATGGCGTCGCTCAGCACGATAGGGTGGGCCTTGTCCCAGACGGGGTCGGTCAGCGAGCCGTCCAGCGCTGGAGCCTGCGGCGTGCGCACGCAGGTCACCACGGGCAAAATGAGAGCACGTTCCGCCGCCGCAAAGTCCACTACGACCCCTTGCCCGCCGTGCTCGATGAACAGGCGGCGACTTCCGACTTCGGCGTTGAGGAACGGCCCCTTGAACAGACCATAGTCGGCGAAATTGATGGGCGTGCCGTTCAGACGCCGTTCGCCATGGTAGGCAAATTGCATGACATCTCCGGCAGAGGTAGTGTAGCTCACTGTGACGGTAGCGTCAAAGGTGTCCCGCACCAGGGTGTTGCGGCGGATGGTCCGCTTGAACTCCTCGAAAGATGGATACTCGTCTTGCTGTGCGACTTCGACAATGCAGCCGTTTTTCAAGGCGTAGCTGCGAAAACGGTAGCCTTCTGACTCCTCAATCCACTCGCCCGGTTTGAGCGGGAAGTAGGCGATGTAGGTCCGTCCGCCCTGGCCGAATATCCATCCGGAAGGGTCAACTTCCCGCCGCGCCAGGTCCTTGGGGAAATAGGTATCGACGTGCGGAAAGGTCGTGCCGGGCGGAATGTCATACAGGACGATCAAAGCATTCTTGTGTTGGAAAGTCTTCTCGTATGGCGAGCTGGACGACCACTTGTTCTCGCTGCCATAGTAGGTGTGAAAACGCGTCACCTCGTCGAGGGCAAACTTCATCTCCTCTGGGAAGAACATGCCCAAGTCTTCCTGGCCGATGTAAGGGTGAACCGAGAAAATGGAGGCGTGCCGGCTCTCGGTGACAAAGCTCACGTCCCACACATGCTGCTGAATGGGCTGCAGAATGCCGCCGCCCATCATTGAGCCGAGCGCATAGTCTTTGGTCATGTAGGTGTACTTGTAGACCGGAGGGTTTTTCTCCGTGCCCAGGCGCATGATGTTGCGCACGCGTTTGGTTTCGGTGTGCACATAGGGCCTGCTGCGGTCGATGCCGATGCGGTAGAGGACCTCTGGCAGCACAAAGTCACTGAACGCTGCGGCGAGCAGGGTGTCATCGTAGCGCGGCGGAGTCCTTCCGAAGAAAAGCCACGCCCAGCTGTTCATCACCGAGGCGGGATTTGTCTTGTCAATCAACCGTTCTGGGTACTCGCGGCTGTGAGCGCCGACGTACATTCCCTCCAAGTGCTCCACGGCAAAGTCAGCGATCAGCCAGTACAACATCCCCTTGGCATTGTCCCGCATGACAGGGTCTTCCGCCCATTGGGAGAGACCAAACATGGGTGCGAGGAAAAAGGCCATGTAGGTGGGCGAGTCGAACTCTCCCTGGCCGATGGTCGTGGTGGTGCGCATCCAGTAATCCAGCCAGGCGCGCGCTTCCTCCATGTTGTCTGCAGCCGACTTGCCTGTGTACCACTTTTCTGCCGGGAGGTCAGGGAAGGCTTGCGCCGCCAGATAGAGGCCGGTGTAGTACATGGTGAGATGGTTTTCCGTGTCGCCGCGATAGAAGCAGGCGGTGCGCATTGCCTGGCGGACTTGCTGGTTGAGGCTGTCCGGCAGCCGGTCGCGCACCGCCAGGTAGCTGATCATCAGGCTGTAGATGTCGAACATGCCTGAGGGCGACTTTTCTAAGCGGCGCAGGGCACGGGAAAAGGTGCGAAACCCTTCCTCCTTGTGCGTGGCGTTGTAGATCTTGGCTGCTGCAGAAAAGAAACTCTCGCTCTTGCTGGTATCTGCCCAGGTCAGCACCTGGTTGAGCCTTTGCTTGTAGCCAGTCTCTCCAGCCGATGCCAGACAGCCAGCGCAGAACAGAAACAACGCCGCCATCCCGAAAGCAAAGTGCACTCGTGCCATGTCAACGCTCCCAGCTGCCAGAAGGTGCAAGGTCATCAGCATCACTCGAAGAACATGTCCCAGACTTGGCTTGTTTCCAGACCGATGAAGCGCCAGTGGCCGCCGCCGTCAGTGCTGCACCAGACGCCGTCGTTGAGCGTGCCCAGGTAGACGGTGTTGTTGTCGTCCGGGTCGACGAGCACCGCGTGGATGTCCAAGACGCGCAGGCCTTCATTGCAACTCCTCCAGGTGGCGCCTCCGTCTTCGCACTTGAAGACCCCGCCTTGGAAAGTGCCGGCGTACATGGTGCGGTCGTCCTGGGGCGCAAAGGCAAGGGCGTACACGGTCTTGTGCGTCAGACTAGCGTTGGCCGGCTGCCAGGTAGTGCCACGGTCGTGAGAGAGCCATACCCCGTCTTCTTCGGTGCCCACGGCGAGCATATCGCGGTGCACGGGGTGCTGCACAATCGTCCGCACACCCAGGCCGAGCAGCCCGATGGGCTCCCACTGTTCGGCTCCGTCCCTGCTTCGGCAGACTCCAGCTTCGGTGGCACAGTAGAGAATCTCCGGGTCATCAGGGTCGATAATCACCGCAGCTGTGAAAGTGCTGGCCAGTCCGCGGTTCTTCTCCTGCCACGTCTTGCCCCCGTCCACAGTCTTGAAAATGCCATAGGCGGAAGCAGTGTAGACCACCTGGCTATTGCGCGGGTCGGTTGCCACCTTCAAGCACTCGGTGATGTTCGAGCCGGTGGTAATGGTCCACGACTGGCCGCCGTCTGGGGACTTTTGCACACCATTGCCACAGGCCAGATAGTAGACGCGTTGGCCATCGACCACAGTAGTGGCTCCGGAGAAGCACTTGGTGTAGTGCCAGCCGAGGTGCTCCCACGTTTGGCCTTTGTCTCGGGTCGCGAACAGCCCCACGCTGGGGAAGTCCCGCTTCGACAACCTGAAGACCTTGGTGCTGCGCGTCACCACGTACAAGGTGCGCGCAATTCCCATTTCGGCGAAGCAGGAACAAACCAACAGGCAGATGATAGCAACGCGCAGCAGCTTGCTCATAGCATGTCTCCCTGGCGAACCAATGAGGTGGCGACACTTCTCACGACAGCCACTTGTCCAGATTCTCCGCGACGAATGCGTCGTCGTTCAACTCCGGATAGGCGGCATACACGCGGTCGATTTCCTTCTTTTGCGCCGCGGACAGGCCCTCGCTTGGGTCCAGGGTCCAGACTCCTTGCAGGAGGCCCTGGCGCCTGAGAACCTCGTGCAGACCGACGATGCAGCCGGCAAAGCCGTGGGCGGCGTCGAAAAAGGCGGCATTGCAGTCGGTGACCTGTGCGGCGAGCGTCAGGAGCTCAGCCGGAATATCTTGGCCGCAGGCTGCGACTCCGCTTACCCGGGCGAAAAGCTTCACCGCCTTCTTGGTCCACACTGCCCAATGACCCAACAAGCCACCGACGATGCGTTTCTGCACGCGTGCGCCCCCACTGCGCAAGGAGTAGGTGGTGAGAAGGTCGATCACGATGTTGTCGTCATTGCCCGTGTAGAGAGCGATCTCCTCGCCACGCCCTGACTCCACGACGCCGCGTACCACGTCCAAGGTCCGGTAGCGATTGAAGGGGGCTATCTTGATGGCAACCACATTTTCTATGGAGGCAAAGCGTCGCCAAAAGTCGACATCAAGAACTCGTCCGCCGACTGCCTGCTGCAGATAGAAGCCGAACAGCGGCATGACCGAGGCGACCGCGCGGCAGTGAGCGATGAGCTCGCGGTTGCTCGCCTTCGGGAAGGCCGCCAGGCTCAGGAGCACTGCATGGTAGCCCAATTGGGCCGCCAGTTCTGCTTCACGCACCGCTTGAGCCGTCTTGCCTACGACTCCCGCCACCTTCAGCACCGCTCTGCCAGTGGACCTTGTGTGCCGGTCGACTTCTTCGCTTGCCAGCTCCAGCACGGGCCGCAGAAGACCTACGCTCGGTTTGCGAATGGCGAACTGGGTCGTATGCACGGCCACGGCGACACCCCCTACGCCCGCGTCCAGATAGTAGCGGGCGAGTGCGCGTTGGCGACGCTCGTCCAGGGTGCGCCGCCGCGTGAGGGCGAGCGGATGAGCAGGGATCACCATTCCCGCTCGCAAACGCGCGGCAAGCTCTGCAGGGAGAGACGGAGAGGACATCGAGGCGCCTCAGAACTTTCCGTTTCGCACTTCGAAGTGGGTTGGTTTGTGGAGGAGCGGCCGGCCGCTGGCAATCCAGTCGGCCGTCCAGCGAACCAACACTTCCAGCGGAACCCTCGGGTAGCCAAAGAGTGCAAAGGCCCGGGCCGCGTTGCTCAGGAGCGCGGTGTCGCTTTCCTGTCCTATGAACTTTGGCTTTTTGCCGAAGAGTGCGCCGAATTCAGTAGCCAACCAGCGCACCGCTGCCGTCTCAGGCCCGGTGACGTTCAACACCAGAGCCGGGGACTGACAATGCTGCAAGCAGCGGAGCACTATCGCGTTGACATCACCTTGCCAGATGACGTTCACGTGCCCCATGCTCAGGTCGATGGGCTCGCCAGCAAGCACCTTCTGGGCTATGTCCACAAGCACGCCGTAGCGCATCTCGACGGCATAGTTCAACCTGATGATAGCCACGGGCGTCCGGTAGTTTAGCGAGGCGTACTCGAACATCCTTTCGCGGCCAAGACACGATTGGGCGTATTCGCCCACCGGCTGGGGAGGGTCAGTTTCCAGCGAGCCGCCGCTCGTTATCGGCACAAGCGGATACACGCACCCCGTGGAAAAAGCCACAATTCGCGAGCTGCGGAAGCGTTCGGCCACCAGTGCAGGCAGGTAGCAGTTGATGGCCCAGGTGAGCGGGAGGTTGGCGACCGAACCGAATTTCATGCCGGCCGTGAAGATAACGTTAGGTACATCCGGCAGGTCTTCTAAGAAAGCCCGGTCGAGCAGGTCGCCGTGGATGGCCTCAATGCCTTCACGCTCCAGTTGTTCGCGGGCCTGCTCGCTTTCGAAAAGGGCCACGCCAATGATGCGGCGCGCCACCCCTGCCGCTTCTGAGGCCCGCTTAGCCATGCGCGCCAGAGAGGGGCCAATCTTGCCGCCCACGCCGAGAATGAGGATGTCCCCCTGCAGTGTAGCTAACGCCGCAACCACCTCTGGCAGGGGTTCCGAGAGGAGGTCCTCAAGCTGTGCTTCGTCGCTGATCCGAGAAGGCCAATGCGGTGCCATGCGCTCTCCTCCAAGCAGTGTCGGAGTTGGAATATATCAAATGTGGGCGAACAAAGCAAGCGGTAAAGCGATGCTGCCAGCGCACTTCCCGGTACCCGGCACCTTCGCAGGAGCGCTTTGGATACGGCAAAACGCGGTTTTGCCGGCGACAAGGGGGGAATATTCACTTTGATTTTGCCGGTTGATTTTCTATATTTGCTGTCCGCTCGGGTGCCAGCAACGCCCAATTCGACGCACTCGTTGCATTTCGCATTCGCCATTGTGACCAAGTGCGCAATCAGACCTTTGGGCAACGTAGCGCCGTTCGCACGGGTCCACTGCAACCTTTCGGACTCTGCCAGGTCAACGGTCCTCATAAACGGGAATGTCCGAGCGCGGAGGTATCATGGCGCAACATCAGCGATTCAATTTCAAGCACAAGGAAGACCTCTTTGCCAAACTGCAGGAGCTGGGACTCACCCTGCCTTACGACGAAGATCTGAGCATCCTGTTCGACAAGCTTACCATCGCCGGTAGGAGGCTGCCCAATCGCTTTCTGGTTCACCCCATCGAAGGTTTCGACGCCGCGCCGGACGGCGGGCCGGGGGATCTCACATTCCGCCGCTATCGGCGTTACGCCGCCGGCGGAAGCGGTTTCATCTGGTTTGAGGCCACAGCCGTGGTACCAGAGGGCAGGTCCAACCCGCGTCAGCTGTGGATTCACCCGGACAATGTCGATGAGTTTGCCCGGCTGGTGGAGGAGACGCGGGAGGCGGCGCGCAAGCCGTTTGGCGGTCAGCGCGATATCGTCTGCGTCCTGCAGCTGACGCACTCGGGGCGCTACTCCAAGCCCACCGGAAAGCCGGCGCCA
The DNA here is from genome assembly GCA_024655945.1 of candidate division KSB1 bacterium. Classification (NCBI taxonomy): domain Bacteria; kingdom Pseudomonadati; species Candidatus Zhuqueibacterota bacterium. Next base: position 56,559 of record JANLFK010000002.1, on the reverse strand, counting down.
ATCATCGCTCACCACAGCAAGGTGCTTGACCCTTTGCACCAGCTGCCGCCCGATTACCCCCTGATCAGCGACGCCGAGCTGGATAGGTTGCAGGAGATGTACGTCGGCGCGGCCAAACTGGCTGCTCAGGCCGGCTTTGACGGCGTGGACATCAAGGCCTGCCACCGCTATCTCGTGTCCGAGCTGTTGGCCTCGTTCACCAGAGAGAACAGCAGGTATGGGGGTTCTTTCGAAAATCGCACGAGATTCTTGCGGGAGGTGGTGCACAAGATCATCGAGCAGGTGCCGGGCGTGTTTGTGACTACGCGGCTCAACGTCTACGATGCCATTGAGTACCCGTACGGCTTCGGGGTTTCCAGGAAGGACCATAAGGTGCCGGACCTCGGAGAGCCAATCCGGCTTGTGCGCATGCTGAAGGAACTGGGTGTGCCAGTCCTAAACCTCTCCATCGGCAATCCTTACTACAACCCGCATTACGGGCGACCTTTCGACTTTCCCATCAAGGGTGGCTACATTCCGGACGTTCACCCGTTAGAGGGAATTGACCTTTTCCTACGCATCACGCGCGACATTCAGCGGGCGCATCCGGACCTACCAGTGGTTGGCTCGGGGTACTCATGGTTGCGGTTCTTCCTGCCAAACGTGGCGGCAGGAGTGGTGCGGCAAGGGTGGGCAACGCTGATCGGGCTCGGACGGGGCGCTTTGGCCTACCCAGATTTCGTGCGCGACCTGGAAAACGTGGGCGCCATGGACCCGTACAAATGCTGCATCTCGTGCTCGGCGTGCACCCAGATCATGCGGGACGGCCTGAGCACCGGGTGCGTCATCCACGACAGGGAGATCTACAGCGTCAACTACAGGCTGGGGCGCCGCTTGGCAATGGATCGGCTCAAGGAGGAGGCGGAGCGCTGTCGGAATTGTGCCACACCGTTCTGCCAACGCGCCTGCCCTGCGCAGATCGACGTGCCGGGTTTCATAAAGGCTTTCGCTGAAGGGGATATCGAGCGTGGCTACAGGATCATGACCGAGCGCAATCTTTTGCCCGAGATGTGCGCCTACATCTGCCCGACTGAGGTCCTCTGCGAGGGGGCTTGCGTCGAGAAGATTCTCACCGACAACGCGGTGGCAATCCGGGACATGCAGCTCCTCTTGGCCAAGGAAGCCCGGGAGCGCGGTCTGGTGCGGCAGATGGTGCCCGCGCAGCCGTCGGGGAAGAGGGTGGCCGTGGTGGGTGCCGGTCCAGCGGGATTGACGTGCGCCATAGCTTTGGTACGCAAAGGACACCAGGTCGAGGTGCGCGAGGCAGCGGCACGACCAGGGGGCGTCGTCCGCCATCTCATCCCTGCCTATCGCATTCCGTACGAAAAGGCCGACCAGGAGATCGAAACCCTGCTGAAGCTTCTCCCCGACGACCGCCTGCATGTCCGGTACCAATCGCCTCTGACTGCGGAACACAATCTGGAGGAACTCCTCCGCAGTTTCGACGCCGTGTTCCTGGCCATGGGGTTGCCGGAGGGAAAAACGTTGGCGCCGCAGCCATACGAGAACCTGGTCAGTGCCATCGACTTCCTGGCTGAGGCCAAACGGGCAGGACGCGTCTCGGTGCCGCGCACCGTGGCCGTGGTAGGTGGGGGAAACACGGGGATGGACGCCGCTCTTACCGCCAAGAAGAACGGGGCGCGCAACGTATATGTCATGTGCTTCGAATCGTTTCGCACGATGCCGGCGTGGCTATCGGAAAAGCAGTCCGCGCTGCTTGAGGACATCCACTTCCTGAACTTGTTCATGCCCAAGGGTTACACCCCCGAGGACGGCAGAGTGAGGGCAGTGCGACTGGCGCATGTGGAGCTCGCCGACCCTGATCCCCGTGGGTTCTGTGCCCCGCGAGAACTGCCCGGCACGGAGTTTGAAATCCAGGTTGACTTGGTCATTGAGGCCCTGGGACAGAAAGCGCCGGACAACTTGTCGCAGCTGCTGCCAGGGGTGAAGTTGACTGCGCAGAACCTGGTGGTCATCGGACCGGGGCACCACGCAACCAGCAGGCGCGGCGTGTTCGCAGGCGGTGACATAGTGAACGGCGGCACTACCGCAGTGCAGGCCGTTGCAGATGGCCTGGCTGCTGCCGAAGAGATTGATGCCTATTTGCGGGAGGAGTCGTCATGCGCCAAGTAGCCCTGATTACTGGAGGTGCACGGGGTATCGGACGGGGAATCGCCGAAGCGCTTGCCCGCATCGACTTCGACATCGTCGTGGACGATGTCTGGGAGGCCAAGGAGGCTGAGCAGACCGTGCAGGCGCTGCAGAACTTGGGAGCGGAAGTCCTCTACGTTCAGGCCGACATCTCCAAGGCGGAAGAAAGGGCGCGGTTGGTGGAGGCCTGCCGCGCACGCTTTGGAAGACTCGACCTCTTGGTGAACAATGCCGGAGTGGCACCAGCGCAGCGCGTGGACATTCTCGAAGCCACAGAGGAGAGTTTCGACCGGGTGCTGTTTATTAACCTCAAGGGCCCCTACTTCCTGACCCAGGCGGTGGCGAAATGGATGATCGAACAGAAGCAACAGGACGCGACGCGCAGCCCGAAGATCGTCAATATCTCCTCCATTTCCGCCTATGCCTCGTCGCCCTCGCGCGGGGAGTACTGCATCTCCAAAGCAGGGGTGTCCATGATGACCATCCTGTTTGCCGATCGTCTGGCGCAGTACGGGATAAATGTCTACGAGATCCGGCCGGGCATCATTGCAACTGATATGACGAAAGCGGTGAAGGATAAGTACGACGCCCTCATCGCCCAAGGGCTGACCCCCATCGCCCGATGGGGCTCCCCGGAGGACATTGGCAAGGCGGTTGCCGCCATCGCCTCGGGCGCCTTCCCTTTTTCGACTGGGGAAGTGATCAACGTGGACGGCGGTTTTCACCTGCGCCGGCTGTGAATGTCCAGGCATTCTGCCGGGAGGAGTGGCATCCATGCGAAAGTCAGAAGTCGATATTGGCGGTTTCCGCTTTCCGATCTATCGCTGCAACACCTTGGTGATTGGCAGTGGCGCTGCCGGGCTAAACGCGGCCGTGACGTTGGTGGACAAGGGACAAGCGGACGTGCTCATCGTCACCGACCGTTGGGGTGGGGGCACCTCCAACAACACCGGTTCGGACAAGCAGACCTACTACAAACTTTCCCTCTCGGGCGAGCTGCCCGATTGCGCCCTTGACATGGCCCGCGACCTCTGCCAAGGCGGGTCCATGCACGGCGACATCGCGCTGTGCGAGGCGCAGAATTCCCTGCAGGCGTTTTTCCACCTGGTGAGCCTGGGCGTGCCGTTTCCCCACGACCGCTATGGTGCATTTGTGGGATACAAGACCGACCATGATCCCCGTCAGCGCGCGACCTCGGCCGGGCCACTCACCTCGCAGCTCATGTTCCAGGCCCTCGCTCGCGACGTGCAGAGAAAGGGGATTCCTGTGCTGAACCACCACCAGGTCATTGCCCTTTTGACCAAAGGGGCAGGCGCCGATAAGCAAGTGATCGGCGCAGTTGCCTTGGACCTGGACAGTCTGGAAACCGCGCGCCTGGGCTTCGTGCTGTTCAACGCGGTGAACGTGGTCTTGGCCACTGGCGGGCCGGCGGGCATCTATCGGGCTTCGGTCTATCCGGAGAGCCAGCTCGGCTCCACGGGCATAGCCTTGGAAATCGGCGCGGTCGCGCAGAACCTCACCGAATGGCAGTACGGCCTGGCCTCCACTGGCTTCCGCTGGAACGTCTCGGGGAGCTATCAACAAGTAATACCCCGGTACATTTCCACCGCCCAGGACGGCAGCGACGAGCAGGAGTTCCTGAACCGCTATTTCCCCAGCATGGGGACTCTCGCTACTGCCATCTTTCTGAAAGGCTATCAATGGCCGTTCGATCCCCGCAAAGTACGCAGTTATGGCTCGTCGTTGATCGACATTCTTGTCTACCAGGAGACGGTGCGCAAGGGCAGAAGAGTCTTCATGGACTTTACCCGTAACCCCAGTGGTGCGGGACTGCTGGAAGACTTTCGCTTCGACAGTCTGGCTGAGGAGGCGCGCGGCTACTTGGAGCGCTCAGGGGCGCTGCTTGACACGCCCATTCAGCGCCTGGCAAAGATGAACCAGCCGGCCATCGATCTGTACAAATCCCACGGCATCGACATCTGCAAGGAGCCTCTGGAGATTGCCGTGTGCGCGCAGCACAACAACGGCGGGTTACAGGGGAACATCTGGTGGGAGTCGAACATCAGGCACCTGTTCCCCGTGGGCGAGGTGAACGGCAGTCACGGGGTCTACCGACCAGGGGGCTCGGCCTTGAATGCCGGGCAGGTCGGCAGTCTGCGCGCAGCGACCTTCATTGCCAAGCGCTATGCGGAGGAGCCGCCTGCGGATGGATTGTTCTCCCAAGAGGCCGGCGAGCAGGTGCTGGCGAAGTTGGAGTGCGCCAGACGCATGCTCATCGAGCGCAGCAGGGACAGTGGCCTGCGGCGTACGGCGCGAAAGGAGCTGCAGGAGAGGATGTCCTCCTACGGGGCGCACATCCGCAGCAGCGGCGGGGTGACAAAGGCGGCTGCCGAGGCCTGGGAACAATTGGAACGGCTGCGCACGAAGCTGGGGGTCGCCAGTCCGCGCGAGCTGCCAGAGGCTTTCCGCGACCTCGACCTATGCCTCACCCACGCGGTGTACCTTGAGGCCATGAAGGAATATCTGGCCAAAGGGGGGCGCAGCCGTGGTTCCTACCTTGTGCTTGACCCCGCTGGCGAGCCTCCCTGTCCTGAGCTTGCTGAAGAGTGGCGGTTCACCCTCAACGAACAGGGGGCGTTCGTCAACGAGCACATCCTGGAGGTGCAATTGGACGAGGCTGGCAAGGCGCATACACGCTGGGTGCCGGTGCGGCCGATTCCCCGCGAAGACACCTGGTTCGAAAACGTCTGGAACGAGTTCCGGCGGGACAACATTATTCGCTGAGTGGCTGAGCGTTAACACGGATTGCAGGAGAGACCCTTATGCACAAGTCCCAGCAAGCATTTCAGCGGCTTAAGCAGCACCGCCTCATCGCCCTTCTGACAGCGCGCTCTGCTGCCGAGTGCGTGACAGCATTTGAGACACTGGACCCACTCGGCATAGTGCTGGAAGTGGCCTTTCGCTCGGCTGCCGCCCTGGATGGGTTGCGCGCCGTGCTGGAGAAGCATCCCGATGCCTTGGTTCTGGCCGGCACGGTGATGACGCCGCGCCAAGCTGAGCAGGCCATTGAGCTGGGTGTGGCCGGCGTCGTCTCGGCTGACTATGTGCCGGCAGTGGTGCAGACCTGTGTGGAGCGTGACGTCATGGTCGTCCCAGGTGGCCTGGGCGACGTGGGAAAACAGCTGGCGCAGAAGGCAGAGCTTTATGGCTGCGAGTTTGACCAGCTCAAGACCATGTATCCCTACCAGTGGGTCTACAAGCTCTTCCCGGCGGTGGCAGGAAACACGCTGTACGTGGAGCTGGCCAAGGCCTGGAAGGGGCCGTTCAGTGGCCTGACCGTGGTCTACACCGGCGGTGTTAGCTTCCAGAACTTGCCCAAAATCGCGGCCCTGGACCCCGAGGGCATCTTTTGCGGGTCAGCTCTGACCAAGGACATTGCCACCCCTTTGCTCATGCAGGAAGAGGCCAAGCGCTGGCAGGCCATAGTGCGAGAGACCTGCAAAGTTTGACCTCGCCGCCCTCGCTTTTGCAGGGAGGCTCAAGGCGCGCCGGCAATGGAGCCGGTTCCACACACCTCGCGGAAGACGCGCAGGAAATTGCCCCCGAGGATTTTCTCGACATCGGCCATCGTGTAGCCACGGCGCAGCAGTGTCCACGTCAAATCCGGAAGGCGGGAGCAGTCCTCCAGGCCCTGCGGTGTCCGGCCAATCCCGTCAAAGTCTGAGCCGATGGCCACGTGATCGACTCCTGCCAGCCTGGCGATGTAATCGATGTGGTGCGCCACAGTATTCACATCGGCGGGTTGACCAGTTTTCACCAAGAAGGTTGGGTAAAAAACGACGCCGATGACGCCCCCTGAGGCGGCGATGGCCAGAATCTGCTCGTCGCGCAGGTTGCGCAGGTGGTCACGGAGTGCCCGTGCCCCTGAGTGGCTGGCGATGATCGGATTCCGGCTCACCGCCAAGATATCCCGCACGGTCTGCTCGCCCGCGTGCGAGACGTCAATAACCATCCCCAGCGAATCCATCAGGGAGATGACCTGTTTGCCGAAAGGGGAAAGGCCCACGGAGGTCGAGCGTGGGTCAGAAGCCGAAATGGCCCATTCCGTGCTGTTGTTCCAGGTTATGGTCAGGCACCGGACGCCGGACTCGTAGAGCGCACGCAGCTTGGCGAGCGAATTCTCTATGGCGTGCCCGCCTTCCACGGCCAATATTCCCGCTATCCGACCGCTTGCCAAAACCTCGTTTATCTCCGTCCAGTTGGTGACCTGTGCGATGTGGGCGGAGTTGTCGGCAACCTCCTGGCGCCAGAGTGTCACATATTCCACAGCCCTCGCAAATGGATTGCTCGGGTATCGTTCCGGATCGATCCAGATGGCGAAGACCTGCACGTCCACACCCCCTTGCAACAGGCGCGGGATGTCCGTGTGGTTGTAGCTGTGCAGCTCGCCCAGGTAGTAAGGCCCTTCCTCGGCGATCTTGTAAAGGACGTCATTGTGCAGGTCCGCTACGACGGCGTGGGCGTGCACCGTCTCGAGATAGGTGACGAGTGGAGTCGCGGTGGTCTCTTCCAGAATGAGGGTATCCGGCACATAGGCGAACTTGCTGAAGGTCAACACTGTCTCGTCCTTGCTGACCTTGGGTAACTTCGCTGGAGGGTTCCCATTGGCGGGAAGACAGGCCATCAATCCTCTGCCGTGCCCTGAGTGGAGTTGCACGACCTTCTGGGTCATCACTCGGCCTTCGACCTGGACCCGAACCAAGTAGACGCCCGCGCTGCCGTGTGCTTCCCAGGCGATGGCGCTGCCCCCGGCGGGCAGAGTGAGCACACGCTCTTCCACCAGGCGGCCCAACATGTCATAGATGCCGACGTGCACCGGGCCAGGATTGGTAAGAGAAAGGGTCAGTCGCGTGCTGCCGCTGAAGGGGTTGGGGTAGAAAGGCGAGACGGAAAAGCCAGTCGGTGGCGCGATGTGCTCCTCAACCTGGCTGGGGCCCAGTGCGTAGCGCCACCTGCCCTCGGCGTCGGTCTGGGTTGAGTCGCGCCGCCCACTAGGCTGCTGTTGAATGGTCACTTGCACACTGTCGATCGGCGCGCCCGAGGTACGATCGAGGACCACCCCTTCTAAGGCCTGGGCTACCACCGCCGCGGGCCCGGCGAGCAGCCAGAGAACAACCGTTCTGCTGACCTTGGAGCGTTTCCTGGCCATGGCGACCTCCGTTTCTCTGCTCGAAGCTTACAAAACGACGACAAGAAACGCAAGCGCTTTCTGATCCCCAGGAGCGGTTGCGCCATCACTTTCTCCGGCTGACCTTTTGTACCGGGCACCGGCTCGGTTCCGTCATGGCCCGCGAGTTGTGCTGGCCGCACAAGTCTCCTTGACTTTTTCGGCAAAATTCAGTATAATTGCGACCAGGTTGCTGCACAAACGGGGAGCGGCCGACGCAGGAGGGAGGCGCATGAGAACAGGAAGAGTCGCCGTAATGCTGCTGTGTCTATCGGTGCTTTTTGGCTGCAGCCGCCGTGAGCAGGCTTCGGGACGGGTGACGATTGCCGTGATTCCCAAGGGGACGACTCACGTCTTCTGGCAGTCAGTACACGCCGGCGCAGTGAAGGCGGCCGCCGAGCTCGGCGTGGACGTCGATTGGGTGGGGCCTGAGAAGGAGGACGAGCGCCAGCAGCAGATTGCCCTGGTTGATAACCAGGTGATGAAACGCGTCAGTGGCATCGTTCTCGCCCCCTTGGACGCGCTGGCGCTGCGCAGACCGGTTGAGAATGCGGCCCGCCGGGGCATCCCGGTGGTCATCATCGATTCGGACCTCAAGGGCCCAGCCGACTGCTACGTCAGCTTTGTGGCCACCGACAATCGGGAAGGAGGTCGGATAGCTGGACGGGCGCTCGTCGAGGCGCTGGAGGGCAGGGGAAGGGTCATCCTCTTGCGCTGCATGGAAGGCTCAGCCAGCACGGAAAACAGGGAAGAAGGGTTTCTGGAGATTGTCCAACAGTGCCCGGGCATCACCGTGGTGAGCGATGAACAGCATGCCGGCGCCACCACTGCCCAGGCACTGCAAGTGAGCGAGAACCTGCTCATGCGCTTCAAAGACCCGGCAGGGGAGTTGACCGTCGACGGCATTTTCTGTCCCAACGAGTCGTCAACCTTTGGCATGCTCCAGGCCCTGCGCCGCCAGCGCTTGAGCAGAAAGGTCCGCTTCATCGGCTTCGACTCCAGCCCGCCGCTGGTAGAGGCCTTGCGGCACGGAGAAATCGACGGGCTTGTGGTGCAGAACCCATTCCTTATGGGCTACCTCGGGGTCACGTTCCTGTACCAGCATCTGAAAGGCCAGGCAGTGCAGAAGGTGGTCGACACGGGCGTGATGTTGGTGACGAAAGCCAACATCGATGAGCCGCACGTGCAGCAGCTGATCAATCCAGACCTGGAGCGATGGCTGCGCAAGTGACAGGCACGCCTCGCCTGGTGATGCACGGCATTGCCAAGCGCTTCGGTGCCACCGTTGCCCTGGCGGGCGTCGATTTTGACCTGCAGGCCGGGGAGACCCATGCCCTGGTCGGCGAGAACGGCGCCGGCAAGAGCACGCTGATGAAGATCCTGGCAGGGGCCCTCTCGCCCGACGCGGGGTGCATGCAGTTGGATGGGTCACCTTATTGCCCTCGCAACCCGCATGAGGCGCGACGGGCTGGCGTAGCCATGATCTACCAAGAGTTGGCCTTGGCGCCGCACCTGACCGTCGAAGAGAACATCGTTTTGGGGGCCGAGCCCACAAGCTGGGGCCTGCTACGCCGCAATGAAATGCGCAGGATCGCCGTGCAAGCGCTTAGCCATTTTGGCGGGCAGAGCATCCCCGCGGATGTCCCCGTGAGTCGTTTGACGGTCAACGCTAAGCAACTGGTGGAGATTGCCCGCGCCTTGGCCGTTGGCTGCACGGTGTTGATCCTTGACGAACCCACGAGCAGCCTCTCCCGCGACGAGACCGACCGCCTCTTCGCCATCCTGCGAACTCTGAAGGAGCGAGGCCTGTCCATTGTCTACATCTCCCATTTCCTGGAGGAGGTGCAGCAGATAGCCGACCGGCTCACCGTACTCAGAGACGGGATGGTTGTGGGCACCCACCCGCTTTCGGAGGTGACCACCGAGCAGATGGTGCGGATGATGGTGGGACGCGAGGTGGATGAGCTCTACCCCCACTCTCCTCGTACAAAAGGTGCGCTCGTGCTTGAGGTCCGCGCCTTGAGCGGCCGCCAGAAGCCAGTTCAGGCATCGCTCGAGCTTCACCGGGGAGAAGTGGTGGGGATCGCCGGCCTGATCGGCGCTGGCAGGACTGAGCTGCTCCGGGTCATCTTCGGGCTGGATCCCGTGCGCTCAGGGCAAGTTCGCGTGGGGGTGCATTGTGGACCTGCTTCGCCGGTGCGGCGCTGGGCAGAAGGGGTCGGTTTCTTGAGCGAGGACCGCAAGGAAGAGGGCCTGGTTCCCCATTTCGGCGTTGCCGAGAATCTCCTGCTGAGCAAGTTGGGGCAATTGCGGGCACTGAGCGTAACGCCGCTGCGCAAGCGCCGGCTGGAGGCCGAGGCGATCATTCGCCCATTGGGCATCCGCTGCAGCAGCCCAGACCAGAAGGTTGTGCACCTTTCCGGCGGCAACCAGCAGAAGGTGGCTCTGGGGCGACTGCTGGCCCACGACGTGGATGTCCTGCTCTTGGACGAGCCGACCAAGGGAGTCGATGTTGCCGCCAAGGCGACAATCTATCAAATCATCGATGGCCTGGCCACTGGGCGTCTGAGTCCAGACGGGCGGCCAAAAGCGATTCTGTTGGTGAGCAGCTATCTGCCGGAGCTCATGGGAATTTGCGATCGTATCGCCGTCATGCATCGCGGGCGACTCGGCCCCGCGCTGCCGGTCGAGGTGCTCGACGAGCACAGGCTCATGCACGCGGCAACAGTGAACGAGGCAGGGACATGAGGAGCGGGACAACAGAGGCCACGCAATCGCGCCCGGGTGTTCTCTCTCGGCCCGGTCTTTTGCTCAGCAACCTGGGCCCATTTCTCGGGCTGCTCTTCGTGTTCGGCCTGTTTGCCGCGCTCAATCCCAAGATCGCCACCCTGGCGGCCTTGGAGACTATTGTCCAACAGACCGTCATCGTCGGCGTGGCAGCCATCGGCATGACCATGGTGATTGTGTCAGGTGGCATTGACCTTTCGGCCGGCTCGATTATCTCGCTCGGCTCGGTGGTGGTTGCGCTGCTCATGGTCTCGGCAGGCGTGAGCCCGTTCTTCGCCGCGCTTGGCGGTGTGCTGGCGGGCATGCTCTGCGGTGCGGTCAACGGATTGGTGATCACACGTCTGCGCGTCGTGCCGTTCATCGTCACCTTGGGGACGCTGCTCATCGTCAGGGGGCTTGCCAAGGGGCTCGCACACAGCATGCCCATCAACGTGGAGCAGACCTGGCTAAATGAATTGCTCGCTGCCTTGCCGCCCGAGCGGAAGTGGATGTTGGTGCCGCCCGGGGCGTGGCTCATGGTGGCATTGGCAGTGCTTGTCGCATGCTTCCTCCGCTATACACCATTGGGGCGTCGCATCTTTGCCGTGGGTTCAAACGAGCAAGCCGCGCGCCTCTGTGGCGTGGCAGTGGAGAGGGTCAAGACGTTCGTGTACGTGGCAACCGGGGCGTTCTCAGGGCTGGCCGGAGTGATGCTCATGTCCTACCAGGAGCAAGGCGATCCAACTGCTGCCGTCGGCCTGGAGCTTGATGTGATCGCGGCAGTGGTCATCGGCGGGGGCAGCCTTTCGGGTGGCGAGGGGTCGATTCTCGGCACCTTGGTGGGCGCAGTGACCATGACGGTCATACGCACCGGGTGCCATCTCAACGGATGGCCTACGTGGTTGACGCAGGTGGTGACCGGTATAGTGATCGTCGCAGCCGTAGCAGTGGACCGACTGCGGCATAGGCGGTAGGTAGTCTCTTGCCACGGCCAGTGAAGGGCGGGCAGGGATGCTGGCGGCTGAACGACGCGCACTTTTGAACGCGTGCAGTGCGACGTTGACTGATGCATAGCAAGAGGAGGGTTCGTCCATGGCCTACACGTACTCGGAGCTGAAACACAAGACGGTGGCTGAGCTGAGAGAGATCGCAAAGACGCTCGAGCACGAGGCGGTACAGGGCTATACGCAGATGAACAAGGAGCATCTGCTGGTGGCCTTGTGCAAGGCGCTCAACATCGACATGCACGAGCACCGGGTGGCGGCGATACCGGAGAAGACGACCATCAAGATGAAGATTCGCGCGCTCAAGCGGCAACGGGATGAGGCAATCAAAGCCCACAAGCACAAAGAGCTGCAGCAGATCCGGCGGCAGATAAAGAGGCTGAAGAATCGCCTGCGGCGCGCGGCGGCAATGGGCTGAACCTCCGGTGAGCCACGATGGGTTTCCACACCGGCTGTCCACGTAGGCCGGTGAGTCGCCGCCGCTGGTGGTCTTGCCATTGTCGCCAAGGGAGAACTTGACGAACGCCTCGGCTTCAACCCGAGGGAGCCCCTTCTACCGAACAAGCAGTGCGCCTTGGGGCCCGGGGGTAGTGGCGAGACGAGCTTTAACTTCGCCCAGGCTCTGTGGTCGGTCGCTGCCTCTGCGCCATCCCGCTGAGCACTGGAGCCTTGAAATTGTGTGAGATTCGCCTGCCTGACACGAAGAAGCCGCATCGGGAGGATCAGGGGAAGTGGTAGGCGGAAGGGGAAGGGGCGGCGGGGCAAAGGTATCTATGCGATGCCCCTGCTGATGCATCCTGTCCGCAGGGAAGAGCCCCGACATGATTACCCCACGGGTGACCTCGGCGCGCCCCCCTTCCTCACCGCCTTGGGCGCCGCTTTTTCCCAGGGAACCCAAGCGCTGGGGCACAAACGAGGCCGGCGCCATCTTCGCAATGCCGTCCCATCGGTAGTCCATCCTCTTGTACAAGGTCGTGCCCGAGCGTCCAGGTGCCAACGTGCTCGATGGGTTGCTGAGCAACCTTGGCTGGTCGGTCAGGGTGCCGAGAGGCGATGCTCCGCGGCTTGTCGAGTACTCTTCGGAATGCGGCATCGCCGTGACCAAGATGGTCGTCAGCTTGGAAAAGGTGCTGGGCAGCATAAGGCAAGCTCGATTGCCTCCGGAGCGGCAGGCTGCACAGCGACGTTACGCCGGTGATCGGTCATCTCATTCCTCCTTTCTTGACGCAGCGTACCTTTGCCTTTCTTCCGCACCAACAGACGGCTCAAACGCCAACGGTTGCTGCACAGCGGCTGGCAAGATACTTGGCATATTTGGTAGGAGACGAGGCACATTCCTCTTCTCCCTGCAGCTTACTCACCCCATGCGTAAGGCGGTCGGCAGGCGATGGGAGCACGAGCAGGCCCACGCGTGCTCGCTGTCCTTCTGCGAGTGATCTGGCCCGCACCGGGGCGCCCACACGCCCGAAGTCCTTTCTGCAAAGTGCCCGAGTCTTGCGCCGCTCCTCAATTTTGCCCTTGACAACACGGCGTTTTTTGAGCATACTACATGAGGCGCCAGAGGTTTTGGGCCTAATCGCCGCGCCGAAGTCAGCGTGGACATCGAGCGGCCCTTTCAGCGCAAAGAGGAGGCCGAGGTCGAGTCTGTGCGAGCCGTGGTCGGCGCGCGGCAGAACCAAGGGGTTGATTTTGCCCCTCAGGTGGGGCAGGAGGTGTGCTATGCCGGGTGCACGATTGACTGCTGCACTGTCGGTGTTGGTGGCGAGCCTGGCTACCGCCGGGACATGCCTCAAACAGGTGGGGTCATCTTCTCAGACAACGCAGCCTGCCGTGCAGTTGGACGCCAACGACGTATGCACGTGGGTCATCAACAACGGGACGTTGGGGCGGCACCCCCTCACCGGGAACGCCGGCTACGAGTATCCGGCCGGAAGCGGGAAGACAGTGGTGTACGCCTCGGGCCTGTTGATTTCCGGTGTAGTCAACGGAGAGGTACGCACCGCATGCTCCCACTACAATGTTGAGTTTCAGCCAGGACGAATCTTGCCCGGAGGCGCTCCTGATAACCCCGAACTGCCTGTCTATCGCATCTACAAGATAAGGCCTGGCGATTCCGCAGACCCTGCCAGTCCCCGCTACAACCCAGACTACGCCGAATGGCCGGCTGCCCATGGCGCTCCCACCAACCCGGATGGTTCCCCTCTGATTCTGGGGGATGCGACGCTCTGGTACGTCATGAACGACGCCAATCAGCACCTCCACGACGTCACGTATCACACGAAGCCGTTGAATGTGGAAGTGCAGGTGTTGGCCTGGGCTTTCTCGTGCCCCGCGCAGGCGCTTCATTCCACGATCTTCGTTGAGTACACAATCATCAACAAAGGCTCCCAGCCCATAGACGACACGTACGTGGGCATCTTCGCCGACCCAGACGTGGGCAACGCCAGTGACGACGGATCAGCATGCGATACCGCGCTCGACCTGACCTATGCCTACAACAGGGCGTTGTCCGATCCCGTGTACGGCCTGGGGGTGCCGGCGTGGGGAGTGATGCTGCTGCAGGGGCCTATAGTGCCAGCTGCAGGGGAGACGGCCCACCAGTTCCGGCGCGGTCTGATCCGCGACGCAAAGAACCTACGGCCGTGCGCCAACATGGCGTACTACTGTGGACACCCCGTCTTTTACCAACCGCCTTACAGTCGGCAGGGCAGCTACCACCTTCACTACAACATGCAGGGCCTGGACCTTGCAGGCGCACCGCTCGTGGATCCCACCACGGGTCAAGTGACAACGTTCATGAACTCGGGGGATCCGATCGCGCGCACTGGCTGGCTTGATGACCTCTTTACGCCGCCGTGCGATGTTTATTTCATGCAGGCCACAGGGCCGTTCTCCTTGGCACCTCTGGACACGCAGCGAGTGGTCTATGCCTATTCTGTCGACGCTGGTCCTGACCCCCTGAGTAGCATCTTGGCGTTGAAAAGCGAGGCGTGCTTTGCGCGCGCCGCGTTCCTCTCAGGTTTCTCGGTGGAACCGAGCGCACTCTTTGTTGAGCTTGGGGGTGGTAACCGTCCCGTGATAGGCCTGCGGGTCAAGGTGCTCAGCCAGACCGGCGTGAGCGCGGTCAAGGCCGACTTTTTTGACTACCGTGGTTTGCTGCTGCACCGGCTTCCGCTGTACGACGACGGCATGCATGAGGATGGCGCACCTGACGACAGCGTGTATGCGAATGCCTGGAGCGCTCCGCCTAAAGATGTCGGCATGCACGTTGACCTACTCGTGTTGGATGGGCAAGGTCGCGAGCATGTGTTCGCTCATTTTCTCGGTGGCATCAGTCTCACCGAGAGATGGCGGGTGTTGCCTCCACGCACAGTGGCCGACCATGTTAACAGCGACGGCATTCCCAATCCCGGCGAAGTGGTGAAGTTTCAGGTGCCCGTGGTCAACCTCTTCGGCGAAAAGGTGCGTGCCCTCAACGTGCTCGCGGCGAGCTGGGACCCTGCAGTTGATTTCCATCTCCAGGGGTTGCGTTTTGAGGATGTTGCTCCCCGGGACACTGTCGGCGCAGGTACGGAATATTTCCTGATGAGCGTGAAACCCGGGATCACAGAACCCAAGTGTGTGGACTTTTGGCTGCGACTCTTTGACAGCGCGTATCGCGTGGTTTTAGATGGCTTCTCCCTGACAATCGAGCCGTACGCCTATGTGCCCAATGAGCTGACCGTCCATGAGGTCCCGCGCGTCAGCGACGCTTTCTTTAGGGTGCGCGTGGTCGACCCGGCTCGTCTCACTGGCCATGCCTACGTCATCACGGTCTGTGACTCCATAAACGAGAAGAAAGAGCGGGGCTTCAACCTCTGGGACCAGACTGCCGGGCTTCCTCTGCTGACCATGCACCCGCTGCCTGATGAATACGCTTGCAACATCCCGGTGACGGACGGTTTCAAGGTAGTGGAAGCCTACCTCCCCAAACGTGAATTGCGCGAGGTCACTTACCGCGATGTGCCTGGCGGGGCGCCCGCAGGGTTAGCCAGTGTCAGTCGGGGCTGGGGCTTCTTCGGGGGTGGCGTGCGCCTTGGTGGCGCGCCCACTGGTGCGTTCTATGAAGTGGAATTGGAGTTCGTCAACGACATTGACACCTCTGGTGTGATTGGGGCTCCCCATGGGCAGCTTGCCTGGCGCTACGTGCCTGGCAGCGGCACCCTTGGCAGCGGACCGTATCGCTGTCCCTTCCTGGTTTGGAAGGTTGTTGCCGGGCAAAGAAGAGGGCTGCTCAACGCCTGTTTCCAGGAGTTGGCGGTGGGGCCGACCAGTGATCTTGTCTGGGCACCCGATGCCTCCTCTACCGGCGGATTGGAGCTGCTCTACATCATGGCCACCGACTATGATTCGTCGGGGGCACTCTACCTCGGGAAACCGCTCCCGCGGAGCGAAGTTCTCTACGAAGCGTGCCTGCGCCTCGCCTCCCCGGATGCCCGCGTCGATGCAGGTAACGTCATCGTTTTCGATTGGGAGTACCCGGCGCGGCCGGATGCCCAGTTCCCCTTTGTGCCGACCAGAGTGGAGGAGTATCAGCCGGCTGTGGCGAGCATCTTTAGGCTCTACCAGAACTACCCCAACCCCTTCAATTCTGGCACCACCATCCGCTTCGCCCTGCAGAGGTCGGGCCCAATCACCTTGCGGGTCTGGAACGCAGCCGGGAGGCAGGTGGCAGAGCTGTGCGCCGATTGGCGGTCGGCAGGCGAACACAAGGTGACCTGGGATGGGCGTGATAGTCGTGGGAATCTGGTGAGTTCGGGCGTGTACTTTGCCCGGCTCACTGCGGGACAAGATGTCGCAACAATCAAGATGCTCCTCCTCCGCTGAGATTCGCGGGCAGTTGCCACGCAAGTGGCCCAAGGAGGCAGCCGAGGCTCAACGTTTTGCCCCTGTTGTGGTGGGAACCGTAGGCACAACAGGGCTCAGCCGTTGGCCGCGTCTCTGGCTGCTGGGGGCCACGGTCTTTCTGTGGTCGGCCGGAATGTCGTCGGCCGGGGCGAAGGTAGAACTGAGCGTCCTGAGCGGAGCAGTGGTCAATGCGCGGTCACCCCTTCTCCTTCGGCAGGAGGGATGGCCCGATGTGCGCATCAGTGCCCGCTTTCGGCCGCGACCGCTCTCTTTTCCGCTCTACTATGCGCTGCGCGTGGGGCGCGGTGGAGGCCGGAGCCTGGAGGCAGAACTCGTCCACGACAAACTCTACCTCGAAAACCCGCCGGCGGAGGTGCAGTCCTTTGCCATCACGCACGGCTTCAACCTTCTCTTCGTGAACGTTGCTTGGCAGAAGGGGAACTGGGCGGTTCGCGCAGGGGGAGGACCCGTCCTCGCTCATCCCGAGACGGTGGTTCGGGGGCAACGGCATCCCGAAACCGGCGGTTTCTTAGGCGGCGGTTACTACATTTCCGGGCCGGCGATTCAGGTGGCCTTGGGACGACGCCACCACCTTTGGCGGCAACTCTCCCTGCTCAGCGAGGCCAAGTTCACGCTGGCGAGGGCTCGCTTCCCCATTGCCCGCGGGCACGCCACCGTGACCAACGCAGCTGTGCACTTGCTCCTGGGCCTGAGCCTCGGCATTCCCGGGGCCGGAGCAGGGGGACAGAGCCCGTGACCAGGCGCATCCTGCCTGGGGGACAAGCGATTCTCATCCCGCGCGTCGACCGTGGAAGTAGGAACGTGGGGGGGACAGCAGCGGTGGTCCACGGAATTGATGTGTGGAGCGTGTCGTGAGCAGAGAGCAATGGGGGGTTGCAGTTTCCGGCAGATGACCACGCAAGCCGCCCGCGCCCGAAGAGAGCCGCAAAGACCAGGCCTGGCCTTCTCGAGGCTTCCTTCCCACTGTGTTTGACCTGCCCACCGTCCTACCCGAGTACTGTAAGCTATCGTTGTCCGGCGCGCGTCTGACACGCCTGGAAGACGCGCCCTCGCCAAATGATGCTTCTGGACCGCCGGGCAGGATGGACAAATACCTTGCTTTTGGCACAATCAGTGTGTAAATTAGATAATGCAGGAGCAAAGCATTCCCCCTGGGGGGAGGGGATGATCCTTTGATCGGTCCTGACCGTCCCGCAAGACGTTGTGCCCTTGATTTGCCCCGTTTCTTGGCAAGCGGAAGGTTACTGCCGGTCTCAAATGCGAGGTTCTTCGCACACTTTGCATCCTCTGGAGTGATGCCGTGCAACCGAGAAGGAATATGTCGCCGACAATCGCGAGTCTATGGCGGAGGCTGTCCATGCGGGTAAAAGGCCTCTGCTGTGCGAGTCTGTCATTTGTCCTTCTTGCATGCAGCCACAAAGACATCGAGAAGCCATCGCCCCTGCAGGCCGATGTGAACATAGCCATCGGCAGTACTCCGGTGGGGACCATTGCGCCTCTGCTTGGTGTCAACATCGGCCCGGCCCCCTCGGTGACCGGGCCCGCCACTGCGGACCTCACTCGAGCCTACCAGGAAATCGGCGTGACCCTTGTGCGGACCCACGACTTCTACGGGCCGTTGGACATGGCATTGATGTACCGGGACCGCACGCGAGACCCGTCTGACCCGGCAGCCTATGACTTTGCCGCCAGTGACTTCATGTGGCGTGCGATTGTGGACGAAGGCTTTGAGCCTTACTTTCGGCTGGGCGACTCTTGGAACAACGCCACGCCACCCGCCAATGCCCAGGAGAGGGCCAACTGGGTGGGTGCGGCGGTCGAGGTGGTGCGCCACTATCGTGAAGGCAAGTGGAACGGCTTCACCACGCCTTTCCCCTACGTGGAGATATGGAACGAGCCGGATAACGCGCAGTTTTGGCCGCCACCCCGCACGCGCCTTGAATTCTTCCAGCTCTTCGTGGATGCCGCGAAGGCCCTAAAGGAGGCTTTCCCCGACCTCCAGGTCGGCGGGCCTGGTATGATGCAAACCGGGTTCATGACTGCGCAAGGCAAGGAGTGGGTACGAAGCTTCCTCGGCTACCTCAAACAGAACAACACACCGCTGGACTTTTTCTCCTGGCACCTCTATTCCAATGAGCCGAGCGATTGGCTCATCGGCGCGCGGTCCTACCACAGCGAGCTGGATGCTGCTGGGTTCCCCTCGGCGACGATGCATGTTACCGAGTGGAACACCGACATCATGTTCGTCGAGGAAAAGAGCGCCGAGGCCTTTGCGCTGCGCACCGGTGGCAAGGGGGCAGCCATTCTGACGGCTGCCTGGATCGCCATGCAGCAGGAAGGAGTCGCGGCGGCGACCTTCTATCGTGGCCCGGACCCTGCCGCGGACGCGCCTACCTTCTACGGCATGTTCTATGCCGATGGCAGACCCAAACGAGTTGCGAGAGCCTTCTCGCTCTGGGCCCTCCTGACCACGTACCCGCAGCGACTGGCGGTTGCCGCTACTCCCGCCTCGTCACTTTGGATGTTGGCCGGCCTGAATGAGGCAGGGGAGAGGGCACTCCTCATTGCGAATCCCACCGCCGAGGCAGTGTCGTATGCGATCAGTGGCATCGGAGCGGGGCGCCTGAGCCTCCTGCAGGTGGACGATGCAAGCGCTGATGTCCAGCACCCCTTAGTCAACGACACGGTATTGAGCATTCCCGGCTACGCCGTGCAGCTGGTGAGGATCGAGAGGTAGTTTATGCCGCGCGGTCAGCCGGTCGGCTGTTTCGCCAAAGGAGCGGCGCGTCACAGCCTGGGGCCGGCGTTGGCACGGGTGGGCCTGCGTGGCGAGCGAGCGTCGGGGTCGGAACGCGCCTGGGAAAGGCGAGGCGAAAAGGTGCTTGATTTCCATGCGGGCAGTTGGTATATTTAGCGCGGCCGATCAGCCATGCGGCCCTCGCCCTGCGCCCATAGCTCAGCTGGATAGAGCAACGGACTTCTAATCCGTAGGTCGTGCGTTCGAATCGCACTGGGCGCGCTCTTCTTTACGCCCTTCTTTCTTTTTGGCGCGGAAGAATTTTCCTTGACAATTTCCTCCTGATATTGTAAATTGCGGCCAGTTGGTTGCCGATAGCAACTATTGCCCTTAGCAGGAAATGTGGCTATGGAAAAGCGACTCTTTGAACTCATTATGACGGTGAGCGCAAAATGTTGGGCCACCGAGCAAAAGATCATGGACCAGCTTGAGCTGTCGCCGGCCGAGTTCAATGGACTGCTCATCATGAAAGAAGAGGAGGCACTCCCGGCGTTCGAACTCTCGGCGAAAATGGGGCTCTCGCCGTCGCGGGGGAGTCGCGTGATCGACCGCTTGGCCAAACAGGGGTACGTTTCGGTGACCACTGCGGCCGAGGATCGCCGCCGCGTTAACGTGGCACTCACCAGCCAGGGGAAGCAGATGCAGCTCCGCATTGGCGAACTGATGACTGAATGCGAAGCGCGACTACTTGCTGCGCTGCCGCCGCAGGCGCACGAAAAGGTGCGCGAAGCGCTCACCTTGCTCGCTGAAGTGATGTAACAGGAACATAACCCACGCACGGAGAAATCCCATGGCGCGTCTCGACAGAAGTTATTTTCAGGCGTTTGGCAACCGCGTGACCTTCGACGAAGTGGAGCGGATGCTTTACGGGCACGACATTGCCGCCATGCCGGCGCTGGTCAGACCGTTCATAGGAAGCACGGTCCCTGACCTCGTGGTGCAGCCGAAGGACGAGGCCGAGCTTACGGAATTGGTGAAGTGGGCCTACCAACGGCGCATCCCCGTTACGCCGCGCGGCAAAGCCTCCTCTGGCTACGGTGGGGTGATCCCTGTCAAGAAAGGGATGGTCGTCGATTTCTATCACATGAAGGACGTGATCGCAATAGACCCAGAGGCGCAGACCGCGACCGTGCAGCCCGGCATCACTTGGGAGGCGCTGGACCGCAAGCTGAAGAAACACGGCTTCACCTTGCGCCTCTATCCCACCAGTTACCCCTCTTCCAGTGTCGGAGGGTGGTTAGCACAGGGCGGCGCCGGGATAGGAAGCTACGAATACGGGTACTTCCGCGACAATGTGGTCTCTGCCCGTGTGGTGTTGCCTTCTGGTGAGACACGGGACCTGAGTGGAAACGACCTCGATCTGGTCGCCGACATGGAAGGCACAACGGGGATCCTCAGTCAGGTGACGCTGCGGGTCAAGCCTGACGAAGAGCTCGACGTCGTCGCCGTGGCCTGTCCTGATGCCCACGAGCTGCAGCGTTTCGCCCAGTCGGTGATTGACGCCGACCTGCCCATTTGGGCAATGGTGTTCATCAATCCGCGCATGGCCGAGATGAAGAATCGCGCGCCCCTCATGGAGCACTATGGTCATCCCATCGAGGAGCGGGTCATCCTGCCTGCGGCCTACATTACCACCCTGGCCTTCCGCAAAGAACACAGCCAGCAGGTGCGGGAGAGGTTAGCTCAACTGCTCAAACCTTGTCAAGGCGAAGTACTCAGCGAGCGCATCGCCCGCCACGAATGGGAGCATCGCTTCAAGCTGATGATTGTCAAGCGCCTTGGACCGTCTCTGGTCCCTGCGGAGGTCATCGTTCCCCTGCACAGCCTCGGGGCAGTGATGACCGAAATAGAAAACAAGGTTCACCAGCCGGTAGTGAAAGAGGGCGTGGTGATCAGGCGTGGAGTAGGGGGGACTCCTGAGGTGGTCATCCTCGGCTTTATCCCCAGCGACCAGCGACGTCTCAGCTACAACTTTGTCTTCGGGCTGGTGATGACCATTATGAACATTGCGGGCAAGCACGGCGGGCGCCCCTACGCCACGGGTCTGTACTTCGCAAGCCGCGGCCGCGAGATCCTTGGCAAGGAGCGCCGGGAGCGAGCACGCCGCTTCAAGAAACAGGTCGACCCAAAAGGGATCCTCAATCCCCGTAAGGTTTTCGGCAACGGCCCGTTCGGCGCCTTGATGCGCCTGGCCAGCTGGTTCGAACCGTTGATTAGACCTTTTGGCAACACCGTCATCACCCAGGTGGGAGAGCGCCCCAGTGGCGAGGTGCGTGGCATGCCGCCAGACGTAGCCTGGTATGCGTATGGCTGCTCGCAGTGCGGTTACTGCATCGACGAGTGCGATCAGTTCTACAGCCGCGGCTGGGAGAGCCAAAGCCCACGCGGCAAATGGTACTGGCTGCGGCAGTTCATGGAAGGGAAGGTTGACTGGAACCAGAAAATGGTGGACACCTTCCTGGTCTGCACGACCTGTGAGCTGTG
Source organism: candidate division KSB1 bacterium (assembly GCA_024655945.1). Lineage (NCBI taxonomy): Bacteria > Pseudomonadati > Candidatus Zhuqueibacterota bacterium. The sequence continues at coordinate 35,183 of JANLFK010000002.1, read as the reverse complement.
CAATCTCCGTTGCTCGGCGGCGCTGCCCATCGAGCCGGCCTGGATGAAGCTCCGCGGCAAGCTGGTCACGGACGACCGTCGCATGACCTTCCCGCCCTTTGAAATGATGGCCGCCGCCTTGCGCGGGCAGGGGAACATTTGGGCAGGCTACCGCAAGAACCGGGCTGCCTGGTTCCCCGAGGACTTGCGGCAGAAACACGGCCCCCAACACACGAGCAAGACCGTCTACTTCGCCGGGTGCACGGCAAGCTATGTCGAGCACGATATCGGTATGGCCTCCGTCCGGCTTCTGGACGCCGCGGGTGTCGATTTCTCCTACCTCGGCCAAAAGGAGAACTGCTGCGGTACCCCGATGCTGGTGGCAGGCAAGTGGGAACTCTTTGGCGAGGTGATGCAGCGCAACATCGAAGCAGTCAAGAGCGCCGGTGCCGACACGGTGGTTACCTCGTGCCCTGCCTGCGACATGATGTGGCGGCAAGTCTACCCCACGTGGGCCAAGAAACTGGGCATCGACTATGGTATCGTGACGCGCCACTATTCAGAGGTCATCGCCGGAAAACTGGCAAGGGGCGAATTCTCGTTCCCCAACGGCAAGGGCAAGGCAAAGAAGGTGACTTGGCACGACTCCTGCCACATCGGTCGTGTCTCTGGGGTGTACGAGGAACCGCGCCAGCTCATCAGAGCACTGCCTGGGGTGGAGCTGGTGGAGATGGAGCACAACCGGGCCGAGGCGCACTGCTGTGGGAGCGTGCTGACGCTGATCAAAGAGCCACCGGTCGCAGCGGAGATTGGCAAGGTGCGGCTCGAGGAGGCGATGGAAGCCGGCGCGGAAACCGTGCTCAGCCTCTGTCCCTGCTGCGAGCTTCAGCTGCGCGTCAGCGCCACCAAGAAGCAGCTGCCCTTGCAAGTCGTCGACCTTGCTCGCTTCGCCGCGGCCAAACTCGGGTACGAGTTCCCAGACCCAAATCCCGAAGTACAGGCGCAGTGGGCGGTGTTCGAGGCGATGATCGCCCTCATGACGCCGCAGGGTTTTGCCGAACTCATGAGCAGCATGTGGCCGGAGTTGATCGACGCCATGCCGTTGGGCATGGGGCCGATGATGCGCCTCATGGGCAAGGTGCCAGGGGCCTTGACGCTGATGAAGCCCTTGTTCCCGCTGCTCTTCCCCAAGTTGTTGCCGGTGATGATGCCCAAGGTGATGCCGGTCATGCTTGCACGCGTGGCCGAGCGCGTCCCAATGCCTGACTACATGCGCGAGCAAATGCCGGAACTGATGCCCCAGGTCATGCAGAACCTCATGCCGCACATGATTGGCGATATGGTGCCGCTGGTCACCCAGCCCATGATCGACTATCTGCGTGGCAAGACGGCAGTCAGCCCCTAGGCCGAGCTTTTTTGCTTGCTTTTCTCCGGAAAGTGGCTATTTTGGGCCAGACGAGCGGATTGGCAGAGGTGCTGCTGCGCGCGCACGGAGAGGGAGGCGGGTCATGATGCTGGGCGGCTTCCATTAGCAAACGGCCTTGCTTGGCAAGACTGAATTCTACGGTGCCGACACATGTTAGGCAGATACCGGAAGAGCATAAGAGGCGGTTTTCACTTTCCACGGTTGGAAGGAGAACCTCAGGGCGGCGTGGGAGAGGTTCCCCTTTCTGGCCCTCTGTGGGTGCCATTGCGGCAAGGTTTCGGCGGCACTTGTCAGGCCGTCGTCAAACCTGGTGACCGTGTGGTGCGAGGCCAAGTGCTCGGCAGGGCAAACGGCGAGCTTGGCTGGCCCGTACACGCTCCGGCCAGCGGGACGGTGGCCCAAATGGGCGCGGTTACCATCGCTGACGACCTGGTGCCAGCGATCTGCATCGAACCGGACGGCAGGAATGAGGAGGAGCGTCTGCCCGGTGCCACCCCCTCGTTTGAGCGTCTCCAGGCCGATGAAGTGCAAAACCTTCTGCATGCCGCGGGGGTCGGTTCTCTGTTTTCCCAGGGCTTACCCTCGCCTCTTACGCGCAGTCCCTTGCCCACAGAGCAGGTGAAGGTGGTTGCCATCGCGGCCCTGAGCACTGAGCCGTTTCTGCCAAGGCCGCGAGTGCTGCTCAACGGGCGATTGGACGACTTTGTAACTGGCTTGCGCGTGCTTCACCAAGCATTTCCCGAGGCCACCGTAGCTGTGGGCTACAGCCGGGCGGACAGCGACCTCTTCGGCGAGGTCTACCGGCGAACTGCGGCGCCTTCCTGGCTCACCGTCTGGCCTCTTGCGGCGAAGTACCCGCAAGAGCACCCGGCCCTTCTAGTCACCGCACTACTTTCCCGCAAGAAGGTCACTACCTCGCCAGCAGCACTCGGGGCCGTAGTCGCGGATGCGCAGGTGGTGCTCCATGCCAAGGAGGCGGTGGTCGATGGACGCCCGGTCACAAAACGCCTTCTTGCGCTGGGCGGGAATGGCTTCAGCCGCCCCGGCTATGTGAGGGTGCCCGTCGGCACCACCGTGCGCGCTTTGGTGAGCGGCCGGCTGATTGACCAGGCCCACCCCTATCTGGTGCTTGGCGGTCTTCTCACCGGCGTCCGTGTCACCGACCTGGAAGCCCCAGTGACCCGCTCGACCGCCGCACTCGCCTGCTTGCCGCTCCCTACTCAGGCGGAGTTGCTCGGCTCTTTCCGGCCAGGTGCGAAAAGTGTTTCCTCGAGCAACGCCTTCCTCGCCGCCATGCTCCCATTTGGCTCCCGGCGTCTGGTGGCCAGTCTACATGGGGAAAAGCGCCCTTGTGTGCAGTGCAACTACTGCGAAGATGTGTGCCCGGTGGAAATCATCCCCCACTTGCTCAGCAAGCAGGTGACTCACGGTTTGGTGGAGGAGAGCGAACGCTTTGGCATCTTCTCGTGCGTCGAGTGCGGGCTCTGTTCCTACGTGTGCCCATCGAAGATCGACTTGCTGGCCGATATTCGCCTTGGAAAACGGACGCTGATGCAAGAGAAGGAAAAGTATGCGGCGACTGCTTGAGCGTCTTTTCCAGAGTGCCTATGGCCTTGTGAGCAAGTACAAGGCCCTCTCTCCCTTGCGCACTGCCCTGCAGGCCCTGGATGCTTTCTTCTTCCTGAAACCAGAGGTCCCAGTGGCGCCCCCGTATGTGCGCGACCCCTTGGATTTGAAACGCTTCATGATTATGGTCGTTTTTGCGCTGATGCCCGCGACCCTGGCTTCCATCTATTTCTTCGGCTGGCGCAGCATCGCCATCATAGCAGTATCGTACGTTTTCGGCGTGGGTACCGAGTGGCTCTTTGCCTATGCGCGCAAGGAGGAGATACACGAAGGGGCATTTGTCACCTGCCTCATCTTTCCGCTGATTCTGCCTCCCACTATTCCTCTCTGGATGGTTGCCGTCGGCATCGTCTTCGCCACAGTGTTTGCCAAGGAAGCCTTTGGCGGCACCGGACGCAACATCTTCAACGTGGCGATGATCGGTCGGCTCTTCTTGGCGGTCGCCTTTCCCGCGACGATGACGACTCGCTGGCAGCAGCCGTTTCGCTCCGGCTTAGGCGGATTTGCCAAATGGACCGCGGATGTTGTCACCGGCGCCACGCCGCTCATTTCGTACAAGGCCACGCATTCCTTGACCGGCCTTAAGGAGCTGTTTGTAGGCACGGTGGCCGGCGCCCTCGGCGAGACGTCCGCACTTCTGATCCTGCTCGGGGGAGTGTTCCTTGTCGCCACCAAAGTGGCCAACTGGCGCCTGCCGTTAGGTTACTTGGGGGCAATGGCGGTCTTTTCTGCAATTGGCTCCTCGCTCTGGCCTGAAAGGTTCGCGCCGCCGCTTTTCCAGTTGCTGGCCGGTGGCGCAATGTTTGGAGCAATGTTTATGCTCACCGACCCGGTCACCTGTTGTTTCACCAAGGTGGGCAAGTGGATCTACGCCGTAGCTGCCGGCATCATCACGGTGCTCATCCGCGGCCTGTCCGGCTACGTGGAGGGCGTGATGTTTGCGATCATCTTCATGAACACGTTTGCTCCCCTGATCGACCACCTCGTCCTCATGGCCAAGTACCGGGAGGTGGCGTCGAGATGAAGGATAGAGTACGGATGGTCGTGGTGCTTGTCGTCAGCGCAGCCATTTCGGCGACAATGTTGGGCTGGGTCTATGACTACACCACGCAGACTGTTCAGATCAATCAGGAGAAAAAGCTCAAGCGCATGGTGCTGGATGCCTTTTCGATTCCGTACGATGAGGGAAATTTGCTGGAGGTTTTTGCGCGAAGCGTGGAGGAGGTCACCGGTCCCTCCGGTACCTACTACCGTGCCTACGTGATGAAAGATGGGGCCAAGAGCTACACGGGAGTTGCCTTTGAGCTCTTCGGACCAGGTTTCTGGGCTCCAATTCGGGTCATTCTGGCACTGGAAGAGGACTTGCAGACGGTGCGCGGCTTCAAGGTTGTGGAACAGGCAGAGACCCCAGGGTTAGGCGGCCGCATGAATGAGCCATGGTTTCAGGAACAGTTCAAAGGAAAAAGGGTTGTTCCCGCGTTGCATGTAGTGCATGGCGCGAAAGCAAACGGCCCCAACGAGGTGGACGCGATCACTGGTGCCACCGAGACCAGCAAGGCATTGGATCGGATCATAAGTCGGGGACTTGCCGGCTTCCTGGCGGGCATGCCCGGTGCACCCGAAGCACCTCGACAGGACTGAGCGCTTGCCGGAGTGGGAGAGAGTGATCGTCGAAGAATGGCTGTGCACATGAGGCTTGCTCGCTGACAAGCCTCACCTTCTCACAACCAGGTATACGGAAAGGCAATGGCTGATAGTACCGTCTCAGGCGAAGTGAAGGCGAAACCCCTGCGCCGCAAGGTCCCGCTCACCCAGCGCGAGGGGTGGAAGCAGATGGTCAAAGGGATTTGGGCAGAGAACCCGACCTTCCGCATGGTGTTAGGGATCTGTTCTGCTCTGGCGGTGACCAACAAGCTCACCAACACCCTGGCGATGTGCATCGCCGTGATTTTTGTCACGACGGCCTCGTCCGTGACCGTCTCGCTGCTGCGCCGCGCGATTCCGCGTCGCGTACGCATGGCGGTGTACACGCTGATCGTCGCCACGTACGTGGTTTTCGTGGATCAGTACTTGAAAGCGTTCTACCCGGCGATCAGCGAGGCCATGGGGCCGTATGTAGGACTCATCATTACCAATTGCATCATCATGGGGCGAGCAGAAACCTATGCGTCCTCTAACCCCCCGGGGCGCGCTTTCTTGGACGCCCTGGGCGTAGGCCTTGGCTATGCGATGTCGCTTATCATCGTCGCCTTTGTGCGCGAACTACTTGGGTTCGGCACATTGTTCGACCACCGTGTGCTGGGCACCTGGTGGGAGCCGTGGGTCATCATGGTGATGGCGCCTGGGGCGTTCATCGTCTTGGGTCTGTACATCTGGCTGCTGCGCGGCTTTCAAATGCGAAAGTAGCCCGTGAAAAAGGCTGCGTTCACGGGAGAAGCTCATGAGCCCATACGTCATCTTTTTCGCTGCCATCTTCACCAACAACATCGCCTTGACCTACTTCCTGGGCATGTGTCCCTTCATCGCCGTATCGCGCGACCTGAAGACGGCAACCGGCATGGGGATAGCCGTCATCTTCGTGATGTCGCTGACGGCGCTTTTCGCCTGGCCGGTGTATCACTGGCTCCTTGTGCCGTATCATGTGCAGTACCTGCAGTTGGTGAGTTTCATCATCATCATCGCGGCGTTGGTGCAAGTTGTGGAGATGGTCATCGAGCGCTTTTCGCCCACGCTGTACATCAACATGGGAGTGTTTCTGCCGCTTATCACGGTTAACTGCGCCATCCTCGGGCTTGCGCTTTTCATGATTTTGCGCAACTACTCTTTCATCCAGAGCATGGCCTACGCTGTGGGGAGCGGCATCGGGTGGATGGCGGTCATCGTGGCGATGGCCGGGATCCGCACGAAGCTTGTCTTCGCCAAAGTGCCCAAGGCGCTGGAAGGCCCGGGTATCACCATGATCATCGCGGGCCTGATGGCTCTGGGTTTCATGGGCTTTGCCGGCATCGTGAACTTGCAGTAGCGCGACATCAGTTCGACAATGTGAGGCGAGTGTCGCATTATGATACCATGGACAGCCGTTCTGGTGCTCTCGGCAGTTGCGGGTGGCTTGGGTGTAGTGTTGGCAGCATTGGACCGTTACCTTGGCACCTATGGGGAGTGCAAGATCTACATCAACGACAATGAGCCCCTGGTGGTGCAAGGCGGGAATTCGGTACTGCAGTACCTGGTTGACCACAAGATATTTATCCCGTCGGCGTGCGGCGGGCGCGCCACCTGCGGCTTCTGCAAGCTCAGGGTGCTGGAAGGGGGCGGCCTGGTGCTGCCCACCGAGGCGCCGTTTCTTTCCAAGGACGAGATTCGCCAGGGCGTACGCCTGGTCTGCCAGGTGAAGGTGAAACAGGATGTGCGCCTGCTCATCCCCGAAGCCTATCTTCGCGTACAGCGCTTCCGCACGCAGGTGGCGGAAATAGCAGACCTCACCCATGACATCAAGCGAATCGTACTCAAACTCTTGGAGCCGGACAGCATCGAGTGCAAGCCTGGCCAGTATATCCAGTTCGAGGTGCCGGGCACGAACGAGTTTCGCGCCTACTCGATGGCCTCGCCACCCAGTTGGAAGCACGCCATCGAGCTTATTGTGCGTCTGGTTCCCGGGGGGTTGTGCACAGGCTATATCTTCAACCACCTGCAGGTGGGGGACGAGGTCTACATCACCGGGCCGTATGGGGAATTCTATCTGCGCGAGGACTCGCAGCGCGACATCCTGTGCGTGGCCGGAGGTTCCGGTGTGGCGCCCATCAAGTCTATAATCACGCACCTCTTCGAGAAGGGTACGACAAGGCGCGTGACCTACTTCTTTGGCGCCCGAGCCGTGAAGGACCTCTATTTTTACCAAGAGTGCCTGGAGCTGGCGCGACAGCGTCCCAATTTCACCTACATCCCGGCTTTGTCGGCAATGGATCCGGGCGACCAGTGGGATGGGGAAACGGGGTTCATCCATACCGTGATCGATAAGAAACTAGATGGCTGCGACAACATGGAGGCTTACCTTTGCGGCCCGCCGGTGATGATTGATGCAGTCATTGAGGTGTTGAAACGCAAGGGAATGTCTGAGTCGTGCATCTATTTTGACAAGTTCTGATCCGGAGCCCTGGCCGCCGCCGGCATCCCCCGGAAGCAACGAGCAGACTTTCCAGAACGGGCCAAGGGCACGGTGCTCACATGCAGGAGGTGAGCCATGGACAAGGGTTTCTGGGAGGGCAAGACCGCTTGTTGGGAGATGCACGCCTGTCCTGAGCAAGTCCGCCGCCAGTGCCCTGCGTACCGCAACCCGGAATTCGCCTGTTGGGCCATCGCCGGGACCCCGTGCAAAGTAAACCTCACCGCCGGCGTCGACGACGACGTCACCATCTGCTACAACTGCAACGTGTACATGAGGTACGGAGGCGGACAGGAGATCGCCATCCTTCTGCCCAGCGAGGGGATGCCTCACTCTCGACTTCTTCTGGAAACTGCCCGCGCCTCCGGTTTCTGTGAGAGACGCCCGCGGCGAAAAGAGGAACACACTCCGCCCGCCACCTGAGCGCCTTGCCGGGGGCGAATCGCAGGAGCGCAAGCAGACGATAGCGAGATTTTGCTTGACGTTTTCAGAAATCTTGCTATCTCTACCGGCGTCAGGCATTGGAGGGAGCTCAATCGGCGATGAAGGAACCAACAGCACGCTGACAACTGCAGAAGGGCCTGCCGGAATTCGGTAGGGCCCTTTTGTATTTCAAAGCCCGGAGGAAGGCGAGCACTCTGGGCACATTCGCGCTCATGGCACCGTGGCATCTGCATGGAGGAGGGATGGAACTGGAGGAGGCAATTCGCAGAAGAAGGAGCGTGCGCTCGTTCAAGGCTGATCCTGTGCCTCGCTCTGTTGTAGAACATCTGTTGGAATTGGCGCAATGGGCCCCTTCGGGCATGAACCAACAGAATTGGTACTTTGTAGTGGTGACCGGCGCAAAAGTAGAGGCGTTGCGCCGGGTGGCAGAGAGGGCCTTTGACCAATACGTCCGAGCACACCTGGAACAGGTTTTCCCGGAAAAGCCTCAGGTGGTGGAGGCCACCGGGAGATTCTTTCGGACCTTAGGAGGAGCGCCGGTGGTCATCTGCGCCTACCACACTCCCTCTGTCGAGGGCGAGGTCACGGACTTGCAATCGGTGGCTGCGGCCATTCAGAACCTCTTGCTGGCGGCGGTCGGCCAGGGGCTCGGCGTGTGCTGGATGACAGGTCCTGTGCATATGGCGGAGGAGATCAACCGCATCACGGGCGTCCAGGACAAGAAGCTGCAGGCCATCATTCCGTTGGGTTACCCCGAGGGAGAAGCACCTACCCCTAAGCGCAAACCGGACCGCGTGCAATGGATTGGCTGGGAGTGACCGAAGAGCTGGCCCTGCTGCGCAGGGAGGTAGCCGAGTTCTGTGCTAAAGAGGTTGCCGCACAAGCACTCGACCACAACCGCAGAGGAACGCCGCCTATTGAGCTGATTACTAAGTCGTCGCAACTGGGGCTCTGTGCAGTGGCCGTTCCAGAAGCTCAGGGTGGCGCCGGTATGGGGGCACTGGCCGTCACTATCGTGCTCGAAGAAGTGGCCAGGGTGTTCCCTTCGCTGGCCCTGTCCCTGGCCGCACAGACCATGGTTGGAATGGTCATTGCCGAAAGTGGCGAAGACCGGCTCCAGGCGGAGCTTGGGCCCCAGGTGGCAAGCGGCAGAGAGATAGCCGCCGTGTCCCTCGTCGAGGATGCGCTGGTTGGGGCGCGGCAGAGGGAAGGCATCGCTCTGCGTGGCGAGCTGCGCCTTGTGGTCAACGGCACGTTTGCCCAATTGTTCCTCGCTGAGGTGGAAGTGGAGGGGGCAAAGCAGTGGGCCATCGCTCCTGCTCCAGCAGCGGATGTACAGTGGTGCCACGGGACGCACTGGGTTTCCGGGCCTCAGGCCTGGCTACTTTGGTGTGCGATGGCCTCCCAGTGGCGGTGGGGCAGCTGCTCCAGCAGGACCCAGCCAGGCTCTCCTTTTGGCGCGGACCCTGTCTGTCTGCTATTGCGGTGGGCATCTGCCAGGGGGCGCTCGACTGCTCCAGCAGGTACGCCCGCGAGCGCCAGCAGTTCGGCCAGCCAATTGCGGACTTCGACATGGTCCGTCGACTCCTGGGGGATGCCGCGCGGCGTGCGGCTTCGGCACGACTGATGACCTATGATGCAGCAGCGCGGATGGATCGCGGAATCCCGGTTCAAGGGCAGCTCCTCCATGCATTGACCTGGAGCAGAGAGTCCGCGATGCTCTGCGCCGACAACGCAGTGCAGGTGTTCGGAGGTTATGGCTACACCAAGGACTATCCTGCTGAGATGTTTTTTCGTGACGCCAAGTTCTTAGAAACCATGCCACCCTGTGTGAGCGAGGCGAGGTGCGCACCGGTGTAGCTGCATAAGGATTACTCGCCGCAATGCTGCCTGCGAACCTTGCTTCCGGAAAGGGCGAAGGAGATCATGCCCCGGCCAAAGGCTGGCCACAGGAAAAAGGGACAGTTTGGTCACGTTTTCCCGAGGACGAGGCGAGCAGAAGTGTGACCGGGAGAAACGTTTCATGAGCCTCTGTGAGCTGACCGCCGCACACTTGCGCTTCAGGGATGAAGTGCGAGAGTTTGCGCAACGGGTGATCGCACCCCGAGCAGCAGAGCGTGATGCCACTGAGGAATTCCCCCTCGAGTTGCTGCGGACCATGGGCGAGAAGGACTGGCTGGGCATCCCCTTCCCGGAAGAATAGGGGGGCATGGGACGAGACTGACGCAGCTACATCCTCGCCCTTGAGGAGATCTCACAAGTGTGCCCCTCGACGGCCATTGCCATCGCCGCCCACTGTTCACTCGCTTGTTACCCGATCTATGCCCGTGGCAGCGAGGAGCAGAAGCGAAGGTAATTGCCGCCTCTGCTCCGCGTAGAGAAGATTGGCTCGTTTGGCCTGACCGAGCCTCACGCCGGTAGCGACGCAGGGGCCACCGAGACGACGGTGCGGCCGGATAACAATTTTTGGGTTGTCAATGGTCAAAAGCGCTTCATCACCAACGGCAGCTTTGCCGATGTGGTAGTCTTCACCGCCAGCCATGACCCGGCGCTGAAGACCAAGGGAATTGGCGCCTTCATCGTTGAGCGTGGTACCCCAGGTTTCTCGGTCGGACGTAGAGAGGACAAGCTCGGCCTGCGCGCTTCCGACACCGCAGAACTCCATTTCGACGACTGCCGCCTGCCGCGTGACCACCTGCTTGGGGAGGAACGCCAAGGGTTCAAGGTGTTCATGGAAACACTCGACGGCGGCAGGATCGGTATCGGCGTGCTCGGCCTCGGGATTGCCGAGGGGGCATTGACCCACGCCATCAGCTTCGCCACCAGCCAACGGCGCCAGGGAGCAGCGCTCCACCGCAGCCAATGGGTGCAGGAGGTGATCGCCGAGGCGGCAACCAAGATTGAGTGTGCGCGCCATCTGATCTACCATGCGGCCGCACTCAAGGACCAGGGGGCCCGCGTGACAGCAGCAAGCGCCATGGCCAAACTCTACGCCTCCGAAGTGGGCACCCGCACGTGCCGGCGCCTCATCGACGTCGTTGGCCCCGAAGCACTTCTCGCCAGCAATCCGTTGCAGCGGCTATTGCGAGATGCGAAGCTTATGGAAATTGGCGAAGGCACCTCACAGATCCAGAAGTTGGTCATCGCCAGGGAGATTCTCGGTCGCTAATCTCTCCCCAGGAGGTCGAACATGGACTTTGAGCTCAGTCCCGACCAGAAACTGGTGCAGGAGATGGTCAGGGAATTTGCGGAGAAGGAGCTGAAGGAGAGGGCTGCACTCATCGACCAGAGCCAAGAGTTTCCGTGGGATAACATCAAGAAGATGGCCAAGCTCGGCCTCTTAGGGGTGGTTGTGCCCGAGGAGTATGGCGGCGGGGGAATGGACTTTGACGCTGGCAGTGGCTATCGAGGAAATCTCGAGAGTATGCGCAAGCACCGGGGTGATTGCCGCGGTAAACAACTCGCTGGTCGCTTACCCGATTCTCACCTTTGGTACTGAGGAACAGAAGCGCAAATACCTTCCGCCCCTTTGCAGCGCCGAAAAGATCGGTGCCTTCGGACTCACCGAACCGGTAGCCGGGAGCGATGTGGCAGGCATGCAGAGCACTGCCGTTCGCCAGGGAGACGACTACGTGCTCAACGGCGCCAAACGCTTCATCACCAACGGCGGCGAGGCGGGAATCTACGTTGTGTTCGCCTACACCGATCCGGAGAAACGCCACAAAGGGATCTCGGCGTTTGTCGTGGAACGGGGCTTCTCGGGCTTTAGGGTTGGCAAGCACGAAGAGACCATGGGCATCCGTGCCACGGCCAACTGCGAGCTGATTCTTGAGGACTGTATTGTGCCCGCCGAGAATCTCTCAGGCCAAGAGGGCGAAGGCTTCAAGATCGCCATGCACACCTTGGACGTCAGCCGCATTGACATTGGGGCACAGGCGGTGGGCCTGGCGCAGGGGTGTCTGGACGAAGCCATCCGTTACGCCAAGGAACGTCAGCAGTTTGGCAAGAAGCTCAGCGAATTCCAGTTCATCCAGGGCATGCTCGCCGAGATGGCCACCGCCATCGACGCGGCACGCTTGCTGGTGTACCGCTCTGCCTACCTGAAGGACGCCGGCACCGCACGCTTCTCCCTGGAGTCGTCCATGGCCAAGTACTTCGCCTCGGAAGTGGCCGTGGAGTGTGCGCGCAAGGCAGTGCAAATCCATGGTGGCTACGGCTATTCGCGTGAGTTTAGCGTGGAACGCTTCTACCGCGATGCCAAGGTCATGGAGATCTATGAGGGTACATCCCAGATTCAAAAGCTGGTTATCGCTCGCGCCTTGCTTGGGCTGTGAGCAGACTCTGGGAATGCAGAGAGGGGTCGGACGATGAAGATTGTCGTGTGCATCAAACGCGTACCTGAGGCGGCCGAGGCCATCCTCAGGATCGACGCCTCGGGCAAGAAGCTGGTGGAAGATACTCTCACCTTTGGCATCAACGAGACCGACAACTATGCTTTGGAAGAAGCTCTCCTGGTCAAGGAGAGACTGGGCGGCACCGTCACCTTGGTCACCGTGGGGCCCGAGGCCGCCGATGAGGTGTTGCGCATGGGACTGGCAAAGGGTGCCGATGACGGGCTGCGCATCACTCCTCCCGAAGGGGAGGAACTTGACCCCTTTGCCACAGCCTGTTTGCTGGCGCGAGAGATTCCGCCCCTCGCTCCAGACCTCGTCCTTACAGGGTGTGTAGCTGCCGACGACGGAAGCGCCCAGGTTGGGGTGAGTCTTGCGGAGCTGTTGCACATGCCACACCTTTCCCTGGTTGTCGCCATGGAAGTAGGTGCGGACGGCCAGGTTCTGGCGCGCAGAGAGTTAGAGGGTGGGCTGCAGGGAGAGTTCACCCTCCATCTGCCGGCGCTCTTTACCGTGCAGAGCGGCATCAACCAACCCCGCTACGCCTCAATCCTCGGCATCAAACGAGCATCTGCCAAGCCCATCAAGGTGGTACAAAGCTCAGCGGCTGACAGTGTCATGTGGGAAACCCGCGCCCTGGCCTTTCCCACAGCCGAGAAGAAGGCAGAGATCCTCCACGGCACCCCAAACGAAGTGGCCGAACAGTTGGTATCGCTGCTGAAAGGCAGGGCACTGCTATGAGTCGGGACGTATGGGTTCTCGTCGAACACCGGCAGGGGGCGATAGGCGAGATAACCTTCGAGCTGCTGACAAAGGGTAGACAACTCGTCGATGAATTGGGCGGCTCGCTGTGGGCGGTGTTGCTAAGCGCCGAGCCGGAGGCGATGGTAGAGGCACTGCGCGGTGCCGCCGACAAAATAGTTGTGCTCGCAGCGCCTTGCTTCGCACAGTTCCACTCGGACTACTACCAACGCGCGCTCTTGCCCTTGGTTGAGAGGGAAAGACCTTTTTTCCTGCTGTTGGGCCACACCCCTTATGGCTGGGAGCTTGCTCCCGCCTTGAGCACAGCATTGCGGATGCCGCTGGCACCCGGCTGTAGCAATGTGTGGCTGGAAGGGGAAACGGTGGTGTGCAGCAGGCCGGTGTATAGTGGCAAGATTGCCGCGGAAGGTACTCTCCGGCCCAACTGGGGCTACATGGTCACCTTTCCTCCAGGCACATGCCAGGCTACTCCAGGGGCAAAGTCTGGAGAAGTGGTGCGCATCGAACCTCCAGCGCTCCAGGCCATTGCGGAAAAAGTTTTTGCGCGCTTTGTGCAGGCACCGGCTGGCGAAGTCGACATCTGCCAAGCGCAAAAGATAGTATCCGTAGGAAGAGGTCTCCGAGAGAAAGAGAACATTAGATTGGCCGAGGAGCTGGCGCGGAGCCTGGGCGCCGTGGTGGCTTGTTCACGTCCTATCGTCGATGCGGGGTGGCTACCCAAAGACCGACAGGTCGGGTCTTCCGGCAAAACAGTCCGCCCCAAGCTCTACGTGGCAGTGGGCATAAGCGGCGAGTTCCAACACCTGATGGGCATGAAAAGTGCTGAAACCATTGTCGCCATCAACAAGGACCCCAATGCGCCAATCTTCAGTGTCGCGGATTTTGGCATCGTTGATGACCTGTTCAAGGTGTTGCCCGCGTTGACCGCCGCAGTGAGGACGGCCAAGGCTGGATAGCGACGAGAGACTGGCGAACGGAGCCTTAGAATCCATGCCGAGACCCATCGTCCCAATCCCGGAAATTCGGGAGGCCATCCTGGAGCAGGGCGGGCAGGAGGCCTATAAGTGCTACCAGTGCGGCAAGTGCATGAGCGCCTGTCCGTGGTTTGCGGTGCAGCTGACCAATTACCCAGTATATCGCTATCCGCAAGCGGTGAAGCTGGGTTCCGTCACTGCCACCGAGGACAAGGAGGAGCTGGCCGCCGAGATGGTGGACATCTTCTGTTGCCTGGGCTGCGAGGCCTGTCGGAAGAGCTGCCTACGCGGCCTCGATATGCCAGTCGTGCTGCGCGCCGTGCGTCGCGTGCTGGCCGACTTTGGCAGCGTGCCGCAGGAGATAAGAGCTGCGATGAGCAAGGTGGGCAGTAGCGGCAACCCCCTTGGCGAACCACCTGAGCGACGGGCCCTCCGGGCGCAGGAGCTCACCATATCCGCCTTCTCGCCTGAGCTGGAATGGTTGTACTTCCCCTGTTGTGTGCCTGCCTACAACCAACGCGCGCAATCCATGGCCAAAGCCACTGCCAGCATCCTGCGCCGCGCTGGCATCTCCTTTGGCATCCTTGGCCAGAAGGAGTCATGTTGCGGCGAGAGCATGCGCAAGGTTGGCGCAGAAAAGCTCTTCTGGGAACTGGCGGAGGCTAACCTCACCGCCTTTGGCGCGGCCGGGGTACGGCGCATCGTCGTCAGTTCGCCCCATTGCCTGGCGGCGTTTTCTGCGGACTATGGCGAGCGAGACGGGCACCTTGCGGTAGTCCACGAAACGCAGCTATTCGCGCACCTTATCAGCCAAAGGAGAATTGTGCCTCAGAAGCAAACGCCAAGGGTGGTGACCTATCACGATCCCTGTCTCCTGGGGCGCAAACAGGGGATATATGACGAACCACGTTCGGTGCTGCGCAGCATCCCAGGACTGCGTTTGGTCGAGATAGAGAACTTTTCGCGCGATCAGAGCATCTGCTGTGGAGGGGGAGGCGGTGGTCTGTGGTTGGATTGGCCTGTGGAAGAACGTGTCACCAATGTCCGGATCTTGCAGGCTGCGCGCACTGGGGCTGATACGCTGGCCATTGCCCGCCCCTACTGTTTGCAGATGTTCGAGGATGCCACAAAGGTGCTCAATCTCCGCCTGGAGGTGAAGGCCGTGAGCGAGCTACTCTCGGAGGCATTGTAAACCATTTTGGAATGGTGCACCAAGGACCTGCAGCCGCCGCGGAAGTCCAACTGTCCTCTTACAGGGAGAGACAATGCGGTATCGGGTGGGTGAGTACGAACTTTGTTTTCTCCAGGATGGCGCCTTTTGGCTCGATGGCGGAGGCTATTTTGGCGTCGTCCCGAAGGTGCTCTGGCAAAAACTGGTGCCCGCCGACGAGAACAATCGGGTGCGCCTGAGTATCAATCCTCTTCTGGTGCGGACTCGCGAGCATCTAGTGCTCATCGACCCAGGTCTCGGAGACAAATGGGACCAGCGGCTGCGCTCTATCTACCGAATCGAGCGGACCCCGTCTCTGCAGGAATCGCTGGCGGCCCGCGGGTACGGAGTCGATGAGATTGACATCGTCGTGGCGACGCATCTCCACTTTGACCATGTGGGGGCCTGCACTGCAGTGGATGCCGAAGGAAACGCCGCACCGGTGTTCCCTCGCGCGCGGCACTTTTTCCAGAGAGGGGAGTGGGAGGATGCCTTGAACCCAAACGAACGGACGCGTGCCGCCTATGTGGACGCCGATTTTGTCCCCCTGGCTGCAGCTAACCTCGTGCAGTTTGTCGTGGGCTCCTCGCGCATAGTAGAGGGTGTGGGGGTGGAGGTTACCGGCGGACATACGCGGTGTCATCAGATCGTGCTCATTGAGTCCAAAGGGGAAGTGGCAGCCTACTTCGGCGGCATTCTCCCCGCTGTGTCTCATCTGCTCATCGCCTACACCATGGGTTTTGATCTCTATCCGGTGACCGTCATGCACAAGCGACGTGAACTGTACCAGCGCGCCATTGAGGGAAGGTAGCTGGTTTGTCTTGAGCATGACTGCGCGATCCGCCCCGGGCACTTAGAAAGGGAAGGCGAAAGGTACCGGTTTGTTCCGGTGGTGCAGGAAGCGGACAAGGATCGATGGCCTTTGTAGAACTGCCTCGTGAGCAATCGGGAGGAAGCCGGCATGACGCTCGACGAAAGGTTGCAAAACGTTGCCGTGATCGGTGCTGCAGGCAAGATGGGGACCGGCATCGTGGCGCTGCTTGCCGTGGAGATGGCCAAGCTGCGCGCCAAAAGAGAGAACCGCCACAAGGTCTATCAGCTGCACTGCATCGACGTCAACGAAGCAGCACTGGACGCCCTGCGCGCCTATGTGAAGACGCAGGCAACAAAGGCGGCAGAAAAATCCATCGTTGCTCTGCGCGACCTCTATGCGGATCGCGAAGATCTTGTGGAAAACTCTGAAGTCGTCGCAGAGTTTGCGGACACCGCCTTGGGTATCTTGTGGCCCGGCACGGAGTTGGCGGCCGCAAGACGGGCGCATATGGTCTTTGAGGCCGTTATTGAGGACACGGCCACGAAGGTGGGGCTGCTGCGGTCGCTACGCGATCTGTGCCCGGAGGACACCTTCTTTTTCACCAACACGTCTTCGATTCCCATTGGCCTTTTGGACTGGGAGGCTGGTTTGAGTGGACGGTTGATCGGCTATCACTTCTACAATCCGCCCGTGGTGCAAAGGCTGGTGGAGGTGATCTGCCCAGCCAACATCGCCCCGGAACTGCGCGAGCTGGCTTACGAGCTGGGCGCGCGGCTGGGCAAGAAACTCTTTCCGGCCAATGACATTGCCGGCTTCATCGGGAACGGCCATTTCTCGCGCGACGGCCTGTATGCCTGCCAGGAGGCGCAACGATTGGCTGCGGAGTACAGCTTGGCAGGTGGCGTGTACCTGATGAACAAAGTGTCGCAAGATCTCCTGCTCCGGCCGATGGTGATCTTTCAGCTGATTGACTACGTGGGCGTCGACGTCTTCTACTTCCTGCTCAAGGTGATGGATGAACACATTGAGGGCGAGGAGCTGCACAGCGAACTGATCGACCGCTTTTATCAGCTTGGCATCGTTGGCGGCCAACGCAGCGATGGCAGCCAGAAGGATGGCATCCTGAAGTACGAGAAAGGACGACCTGTGGCCATCTACGACTTGGAAAAGAGGGAATACCGAGCCTTTGACCCAAAGGGATGGACGAGTGAGTTGGACGCAAAACTGGGTCCTTACCCCGAAGGCTACAAACCATGGAAGGAACTGCTTGCTGCGCCAAACAGGGAGGAATATCTGCGCCACTTCTTCGCCACGCTGTTTGCCTCCGGTACCTTGGGCGCCCAGCTTGCCGAAAAGTACCTGCGGCACTCGAAGGCGGTGGGTCAGATGCTGGTAAGCACCGGTGTGGCCAGTTGCGCTGATGACGTGAATGGCGTGTTGGTGAACGGTTTCTACCACCTGTACGGCCCAATCAACGACTTCGTGTGAGGCTCACGTTGAGGCACGTTGCCGGTACCCAGAGCCTTTTTTGCGAAGCGTTGGACGGGGAGAAACTGCCACTGAGGCTCGGAACTGGGAGAGCCGTAGGGGAGGAGTGGTGCAGAGATCCAGAGGGCGCCGACCGCTGAGGTGAGGCGCTTTCGGACAATCGGGTGGAAAGAATATTTGACAGCCAGCGGCAGGTTAGCAAGGCTGGCGGTTCGAACAAGGTAGTGCGCAGGACAGAAGAGGAAGGAGGCATGAGCAAGCTGAGGAGGGGGGTCTTCGCAACAGCTGGATACAACACCATCTCGATGGGGTCCGGTCGAGACGAATTCCATCCGAAAAAGCCACGACCGGGCATTGAGCACTACATCCTCGAAGCAGGCCGGGGAGCAATTCGGCAGATTGGCTCAGCCGAGCTTATCGACGAGGCGGTCATTGGCAACTTCATGGCCGCGCGCTTTTGCCGCCAGGGGCATTTGGCAGCCTTCCTGCCCGCCGTGGACGAGGCGCTGCGCTTCAAGCCATGTACCCGCACCGAGGGCGCGTGCGCCTCGGGTGGTTTGGCGGTATATACCGGCATCAAAAGCATCTTGGCAGAGACTGCCGAGGTTGTCCTGGTAATCGGAGTTGAAGTGCAGAACACTTTCAAGGCGGTGTACGGGTCGGACATTCTGGCCGGGGCAGCACACTATGCGGGCGAGCGAAAGGCGGGGCATGCCTTCTTCTTCCCAGCCAAGTTCGACGAGCGCGCCGCCGCCTACTTTTCCCGTTTCGGGCAGGAGCGCACCAGACGAGCCATGGCCATGTGGTATGTGCAGGCCATCGAAAACGCACGGCGTGAGCCGAAGGCGCAGGAGTACCACAACAGAGCCGAGGACCTTTTCGCTCTGGGCATGACCCCTCCCAACCCCAAGGTTTTCCTGCCCAATCTAGACGTCTACGATTGCTCCAAGGTCTCTGATGGTGCTTCGGCCATTGTGCTGGCCTCTGAAGAGGGTTTGGCGCGATTGGGCATCCCGCGCGCGCAAGCAGTGCAGCGGATCGGCATGGGTGTGGCGGAGAACGACATCACCGCCGCACCACCGGAGTTGACGGAACTGACTACCACCCGCGCTGCAGTTGACAAAGCCTACAGGATGGCGGGAGTCAAACCCGGCGACATCGGTGTGTGTGAGGTGCATGATCGTTTCACGATTAGCGGACTCCTTTCGCTGGAGGCTGCTGGGTTTGTGAGAGCGGGGGGCGCGCCTGATTTTGTAGCAGGCGGCGAAACGCGACCAGGCGGTACCGTTGCCTGTAACACCACCGGAGGGCTCATCGGTTTTGGCCACTACACCGGGGGTACGGGCGTAAGACAAGTTGTGGATGTCTGGCGTCAACTGACCAAGAACGCCGGTGAGTGCCAGGTAAAACTTCGCCCCGAGCGCCGCCTTGGGATGAGCATTAACATGGGGGGGAACGACAAGACAGTTACCGTGTTCATCTTTGCCCCTGCACAGTGATCAGCCCGAACGGGAACCTTAGGCAGAAGGGTGGGGCAAGCGTGAATTTCTGTCTCTCCGGAGGACGGCGCCGTGACGCCTGCGGGGCCCTCCTGCTCTTGCCGACAGCGGAGATCCTTAGTGACCGGCTTCAGGAGCACGTTGCCAAGCCCGCCTTTCTTGGCCTGCTTGGTCGTGCTGCCCACGCCAAGAGGCGCCGAAAGTCAGCTCCGTGTCCACACGGGTGCCCTCTTCTCGAGGAAGGCGGCAAGCCCTTCGTAGGCTTCTCCGGTGAGGAAGGTCTGGACGAACGCCTCGTTCTCCACCGCGCTCCCTGCATCCAGATCGAGCCCCAGACCTTGGTTGATGACCCGTTTTGCCAGTCGCACGGCCTGTGGGCCTTCGCTGGCGATGGTACGGGCCAAATCCAGCGCTGCCGGGAGCACCTCCTCATGCGGGACGACCCTGTCGACCAGGCCGATGTCCAGAGCGGTCTGTGCGTCGATAAGTTCGCCTGAAAGGATGAGCAGCTTGGCCCGCCCCGGTCCCACCAACCGGGGAAGGGGCTGGGTACCGGCAAAGCCGGGAATGAGCCCCAGGTTTACCTCAGGCTGCCCGAACCTGGCTCGCTCCGACGCGATGCGAATATCGCATGCCATTGCCAACTCGCAGCCCCCCCGAGAGCGAAGCCGTTGACGGCGGCGATCACCGGCGTATCCGTGGTTTCGATCTTGCGGAAAAGCTGTTGGCCAAAGGCCGCAAACGCGCCCGCTAGCTCGGCGGCAAGACTTCTCAGTTCTCCTATGTCCGCCCCGGCCACAAAGGCCTTTCCCTGCCCAGTGAGGACTACCGCCCTAATGGTCTGGTCATTGGCTATTTGGGAAAATGCCTCCCATAGCTCATGCAAGAGAGCGCTACTAAGGGCACTTAGGGTTTCTGGCCTCGTAATCCTTAAGAGACCCACGCCTCCGTCAAAAGATTTCTCAATCCACTCAAAATTTCCGCTGCGATATACCATTGCTCCGCACCTTATGCCTGTCGTCTCCAGTCAGACTGCAAGCCATGCAAGTCCTATGCGCTACTTTCGGCATGGTCTGGCTCGATCTCAAAAAGGGGCTGGCCCCCGTCCACCAGTGCCTCTTCAGCGCAGTTGAGTCTGCTCACCGTGCCGCTGACCGGTGCGCGAATGTCATGTTCCATTTT
Source organism: candidate division KSB1 bacterium (assembly GCA_024655945.1). Lineage (NCBI taxonomy): Bacteria > Pseudomonadati > Candidatus Zhuqueibacterota bacterium. The sequence goes on along the minus strand of JANLFK010000002.1, from coordinate 15,226 downwards.
CATGGCTTGCAAGACGGCGAGGCGGTCACCCACGCGCACGCGGTCACCTGGGTGCACAAACAGGCGAATGAGTTTGCCGGGCATCGGGGCGCGCACCTAACCACCGTGTATGACTGGTCGGCCTGTGGCGCCCGGTTCGGCTGATAGGCGGGTCGCCCGCTTGACGGTAAGCCCGCAGCCGCTGATGCACACCTGGTAGTCCCCTCCCTGGCACACAAGGTACACCAGGCGCGTCCGGCTGTCTCTCGTGAGCAACCTGCTGGTAGGTGTCAGCTCTTGGCACGCCACGCGCATCGTCTTACCATCCACGGTGACCAGGTAGGCGTTCCCTTCTTTGTGGAGCGTGATGTGGTGTGTGTTGCCATCTATTTCCAGTTCCAGTTCCACGTCTGTCTCCGGCGTCAGTGGGCCATGCCGACTTTCCAGCGCCCGATCCGCTGCCACGGGGTGATTTCCTTGGGGGTGCCGGAGCGCGCAGTTCGCCTTCGCTCGAACTCGGCGACTGCAGCCGCCAGCAAAGCATCCAGTTGTGCCTCCTTGTCGGAGGCAGCACGCAAGAGTTCATCCATGAAGCGTGCCAGAAAGGCAGTAGTCGTCTCACCGGCAACGAACGCCGGCTGGTTCATTATCGCGCGTAGGAATGGAATCTCCGTGCGCACCCCCAAGATCACATACTCCTGCAAAGCCGCCACCATGCGGCGGCGAGCCTGCTCACGATCTTGTCCCCAAGCGATGACCTTGGCCGACAACGGGTCATAATGGACGCTCACCTGGCACCCAGGGAAGAGGCCAGAATCAGTGCGGACCCCCGCGCCGCGCGGCTCTTGAAGCGCCAGCAGGGTTCCTGGGCAGGGGAGAAAATCATGCGCCGGGTCCTCGGCGTAGATGCGACACTCAATAGCATGTCCGCGCTGGGTAATTTGCTCCTGACGCAAATGGAGCGGCTCGCCACTGGCGATCAATAACTGTTGACGGACAAGGTCTACACCGGTGACCGACTCAGTTACAGGGTGCTCCACCTGGATGCGTGCGTTCACCTCCAAGAAGTAGAAGGTGCCATCTTTCCCCAGGAGGAACTCCACAGTACCGGCGTTGGTATAGGAGCAAGCCTTTACGACTTTTGGTGCTGCATCAGCCATTCTCTGCCTGAGGTCGTCGTCGAGGGCAGGAGAAGGGGATTCCTCAACTACTTTCTGATATCGACGCTGCATGGAACACTCGCGTTCGTAGAGATGCACAGCGTGGCCATGATGATCGGCCAACACCTGGAACTCCACATGGCGCGGCTCCTCGAGGTATTTTTCCAGGTACAGAGAGCCGTCACCGAAGGCCGACTCAGCCTCGCGGATACCTGCTTCGAGGGCCGCTCTCAGTTCCCCCCGATGACGGACCAGGCGCATGCCTTTGCCCCCGCCACCTGCCGAGGCCTTGACCAAGAGGGGATAGCCTAATGCTTCGGCTTCAGAGGTGAGGACGGAAAGCTCGGTGGTCTTGAGCAGCATTCCAGGTATGGTGGGTACGCCAGCCCTGGCAACCGTGGCCCGCGCAGCCACCTTGTCGCCTACGAGGGCCAGAGCCGCGGAGCAGGGGCCCACAAAGGTGATGCCTTCTTGCTCGCAGCGTTGGGCGAAAGCGGCGTTCTCTGCGAGAAAGCCGTAGCCGGGATGAATGGCGTCGGCACCAGTGTGGCGCGCTGCGGCAATGACCGCGTCAACTCGCAAGTAGCTCTGCAGGGGAGGGGCCGGACCGAGGCACACCGCCTGGTCGACAAGCTGCACATGGAGAGCATCTTCATCCGCCTCCGAGTAGACAGCCACCGTCTCTACCCCGAGCTCGCGGCAAGCACGGATCACGCGCACCGCGATTTCCCCGCGATTGGCCACCAATACCTTGCTCACCATGACCTCATTGACCTCCGGACAGATCCTCGGGCCAGCGGGGGGTCCGTCTCTCCAGGAAGGCGGCCATCCCCTCTTGCGCCTCGGACCCTGCCCGCAACCGGGCTATCATTTCTGCGGTGAGCGATTTCGCCTCCTCGAGCTCCTGGTGCGCCACCTTTTCCAAGAGGAGCTTGCACGCTGCCATGGCCTGTGGCCCGTCGGCAAGCAGCTGTTCGATCCTGCGCTGCACCGCCGCATCAAGATTCGCCGGCTCCACCACTTCATTCAGCAGGCCAATGGCCTGGGCGCGTTCGGCGGAAAGCCGCTCTCCCCTAAGAAAGAGCTCGCGGCAGTGCCCCTCGCCGATTTTTTTTAGCACATAGGGCGAAATGCATGCTGGCACCAAACCGATGCGCACCTCGCTCAAGCTAAAGACGGCGTCGCGCTGCGCCACGGCCATGTCGCAGGCACACACAAACCCCATGCCGCCGCCGATTGCCGGCCCGTTGACCCGAGCGATGGTCGGCTGCGGCAAACGATAAAGCAGGTGCATGCACTCCGCCACCTGAGGAGCGTCAGCCAGATTGTCAGCGACGCTGTAATGTGCCGTCTCCTTCATCCAGTTGAGGTCGGCACCAGTGCAAAAGGAGGTGCCGTTTCCCGTGAGCACCACGACGCGCACTTTGGGAAACTCGGCAGCTAACCCGGTGAAGACGTCGATGAGTTCCGCCAGCATGCGAGCGTCAAAAGCGTTCCGCACCTCTGGCCGATTTAGCGCCACTGTTACGACTGGGCCTTGTGGGCGGAGTGGTATGGTTTGGTACTCAGTCATGGGTAAGCGCACCCGCGAAGCCAATGGTCAGCTCTGCGCCGTCTTCCAAAGAGCCATGAGCGGCGCCTCTTGTCCCCTCGCTGGGTTGACCGACGGAGACCTGTGCATGCGCGCGTTCCCTGGCCTTCGAACTTGTAGCAGACGTGGGCCGTCAAAGGTCGCCCTGAAAGCTCCTTTCACTGTCCATCTCTTGTGACATGGCCAAAGGTAACATTTGACCACTGCAGCAACGGGACGGCGTACCCTGGCCGGTTCACATCCTGAAGACGCCGTAGCGCTGTTCGGGGATAGGCGCATTGAGCGACATGGAGATACCCAACCCCAGCGCCGTACGAGTCTCAAGGGGGTCCAGCACTCCATCGTCCCAAAGACGCGCCGTCGAATAGTACGGGCTGGCCTGCTGCTCGTAGAGCTCCACGATTGGCCTGCGGAACTCCTCCATTTCTTGCGGCGTCATCGTTTTGCCTTCCCGCTTGAGCGCCTCGAGCTTGACGGTGAGAAGGACATCGGCAGCCTGGTCACCACCCATGACACAGATGCGCGCATTGGGCCACATCCAAAGGAGGCGTGGGTCATAGCCGCGCCCGCACATGGCATAGTTGCCGGCGCCGTAGGAGCCGCCGACGATGACCGTGAACTTGGGCATTGGCCACTGCGTGCACCAGCTTTGCGCCGTCTTTGGCAATGCCCCGTGCTCGTACTGCTTGCCGACAATGATCCCGGTGATGTTTTGCAGGAACAGAAGGGGAATTCTCCTCATTGTGCAAAGTTCAATGAAATGCGCCCCCTTGAGGCTTGATTCGCTGAACAGCACGCCGTTGTTGGCAAGTATGCCCACGGGGTAACCCATGATGCGCGCAAACCCGCACACCAAGGTGGAGCCATACAGCTGCTTGAACTCCTGAAAGCGGCTTCCATCGACGATGCGGGCGATAACCTCGCGGATGTCATAGGGCTTGCGCAGGTTCTTGGGAATGATGCCGTACAGCTCCTCAGGGTCGTAGTAGGGATCTTCCGGTTCGGCAACGTCGATGGGGAAGCGGTGTGGCGGATCCAGGCACTCGATGATATTCCGGCAGATCTGCAGGGCATGTTCATCGTTCTCGGCGTAGTGGTCCGACACACCAGAGATGCGGCAGTGGACATCTGCGCCGCCCAACTCCTCGTCGGTAACTACCTCGCCGGTGGCCGCCTTTACCAAGGGTGGACCGCCAATGAAGATCGTCCCCTGGTGTCGCACGATGACCGTCTCGTCGCTCATGGCTGGCACGTAGGCGCCGCCGGCGGTGCAGGAACCCATCACAACGGAAATTTGCGGTATCCCCATGGCTGAAAGGCGAGCCTGGTTGGAAAAGATGCGCCCGAAGTGGTCACGATCCGCGAACGTGCCTTCCTGCAGAGGCAGGAATATGCCCCCGGAATCCACTAAGTACACGCAGGGCAGGCGGTTCAACATGGCCACTTCCTGGGCGCGCACGTGCTTCTTGATGGTCATTGGGAAGTAGGTGCCGCCCTTGACGGTCGCGTGGTTGGCGATAACCAGGACCTCTCGCCCATGCACCACCCCTATCCCCGTGATGATGCCGGCGGCGGGCGCCTGGTTGTCGTACATATCAAAGGCGGCAAGAGGGCTCAACTCTAAGAAAGGGGTGTCAGGGTCAAAGAGCTTGCCCAGTCGCTCGCGGGCGGTCAGTTTGCCGCGAGCCTTGTGCTTCTGATGCGCTGAGGGGGGCCACCCTTCTTTGCCTCGGCAATGCGCTGCCGCAACTCCTCCACCAGACGCAACATGTGCTCTCGGTTTTCTTTGAACTCTGCTGAAGAGGTGTCGATACGGCTCTCGATGCGGAACATTGCCTGGTGCGTTCTCCTCCCGTCAGTGCTAACCATGGATGCTTGCGGCGACCCTTTCCAGGCCAGCTCCTCTGGCGTCGCCTTCCCTTTGCACCGAGGACACGGTGGCGGGTAGTCCGCTGCGCATCTCACCAGTGGCTAAAGGGAAAACCTGCCTCCCGTGCTGGTGCAGAGGACTTGGCAACGACGTGGGCCCTCGGCTGCGGCTACTCCGGCACCGCCTTGTGCCCATAGCAGACGATTCCAGCGCGGCGCCGCGCGAGGATGCGCCTGAATTCAAGTCGTACTGGCATGCCGATACTTAGCTGCTCCGGTTCACAGTCGACCAGTTGGGTGCATAACTTGGTGCCATCTGCCAAGCGCACCACTGCCAAGGCATACGGAGCCTGGTCCAGGAAAGTGCTGGGGGCCACGCGCACCACGGTGAATGTTTCCACCACTCCTTGCATTGGCAAGCAGACGGTGCGAAACTCCCGGCTCTTGCATTCTGGACAGACCAGCCGAGGAGGGTAGAAAGTGGTACCACAGTGCGCGCACTGTCCTGCCTCGAGGCGGTAACGACGCGGGATTTCGCGCCAGTACTTTGGTACAGACATCAGAGCACCTCCAGGATATGCACCAGTGTGCTGCCACCGGTGCCGCCCATGTTCTGCGTGAGCCCCGCCCTTGCGCCTTCTACCTGCCGTGCACCTGCTTCGCCACGCAGTTGTTGGACAATCTCCACCACGTGGGCCACTCCGGTGGCTCCCACTGGATGTCCTTTTGCCTTCAGGCCGCCGCTGGTGTTCACCGGCAACTTGCCGCCTAAGGTGGTTACGCCAGATGCAGTCGCCTCCCCGGCTTTTCCTCTCTCCAGGAAACCCATGGACTCCAGCACGATGAGCTCAGCGATGGTGAAGCAATCGTGCAGTTCGATGAGATCGATATCCTCGTGCCTTTTCCCAGCCATGGCCAAAGCCCGCTCCGCAGCCAGTGCCGTTGCCTGGAGGTAGGTGAGATCGCTGCGACTATGCAAGGCGATTGTGTCGGTGGCGTGCCCACAACCAATGAGCTTGACAATGGGCTTTTTGCAGATCTTCTTGGCGGTGGAGAGGGAACAGATGACAACTGCGGCCGCTCCGTCAGTAATCGGAGAGCAGTCCAACACCCGCAGCGGGTCGGCGACGACCAGGGAATTGAGCACGTCCTCGACGGTTATCTTGTGCGGGAATTGGGCGTGTGGGTTCATGGAACCGTGATAATGGTTCTTCACCGCCACTTGGGCAAGTTGCTCGCGCGTGGTGCCGAACTGGTGCATGTGTGCCCTGGCCATCATGGCATAGAGCGCGGGGAAGGTAGCACCAAAATAGACTTCGTATTCCTGGTCGGCCGCTGTGGCCAGGGCAGCGGTGGCTTGGTCGGTGCTCACGTCCGTCATCTTTTCCACACCTCCCACCAGCACCACGTCGCTCACGCCGCTGGCCACCTCCAAGAACCCTACCTTGAGTGCCAAGCCTCCTGAGGCGCAGGCGGATTCGACCCTGGCTGCCGGGATGTGGCGCATCCCCAGGTAATCGGCAAGCAGCGACGCAAGGTGCTCCTGGCCGACAAACAGGCCGCTGCTCATGCAGCCGACGTACATGGAATCGATGCGCTCCACGCCGGCGTCGTCGATGGCCTTGAGCGCCGCTTCAACAAATATGTCGCGCAGTGACTTGTTCCACAGCTCGCCCCACTCGCTCAGCCCGACACCAATGATGGCTACTTCGCCTGCCACGTCTACCTCCATCGGTTAGCATTCACGCAGCGTGTCCAGGGGCTATTCCTCTGCCATGACGATCTTGCCTCGGAACTTGGCGTAGGTGCCGTAGTCGATGTACTGCAGGTTTTTGCTGACGATATCCCAGGTACGAGGTGCGGCGTCCCGCACTTCGTCGATGCAGGGGGTGACACGCCACACGAAGCCGTCGCTTCAGGCGCCGGAGCCGTATGAGACCATGAAAATGCGCTCGCCTGGTTTAGCGCTGTCTAAGATGGCCGTCAGACCCAGGGGTGAAGAGGCAGAGTAGGTGTTGCCAATCTTGGGGCAGAGTAGTCCCGGCTTGATTTGTTCCGGGGTGAAGCCAAGCATTTTCCCCACGCGAAGTGGGAATTTGCCATTTGGCTGGTGGAATACCGCGTAGGAAAAGTCCTTCGGCTGCAGTCCCGCTTTGGCCAGCAGACCGCGAGCTGCCGAGACGATCGTGTGAAAGTAAGCAGGTTCCCCAGTGAAACGCCCGGCGTGTTTGGGGTAGAACTGGTGTTCCCGCCGCCAGGAGTCCGGGGTATCGGTCATGTAAGAATAGGTGAACTCGGCTTCGGCTACCACATTGTCTGAGCCCATGACGAAGGCGGCCGCACCTGCCGAGGCAGAATACTCCAAGGCATCACCGGGGGCGCCTTGCGATGTGTCGGCGCCCACGGCCAACGCATACTCAACCGTTTGCCCAGCAACCAGCCCCAAAGCTACGAACATGGCCTCGCTGCCCGCCTTACAGGCGAACTCCAGGTCGGCGCAGTGCACGTCGGGCGTAGCGTCGATCGCCTCGGCGACCACTGTGCCCGAGGGCTTTACGGCATAGGGGTGTGACTCGGAACCCACATAGACTGCTCCGATCGTCTTGGGGTCGATGCCTGCGCGTGCCAAGGCGTGACGAGCTGCGCAGACCGCCATCGTGATGGCGTCCTGGTCGGGAGCAGGCACCGACTTTTCTTCCAACATTAGGCCACGACGGTACGTGGGGGCGTCCGCCCCCCAGATCTTGGCGATCTCCTCGATGCGTATGCGATGACGTGGCACATAGGCACCGTAGCCGACTATGCCTACCATGGTCCTCCCCTCAGTTTGGTTTGTGTCTTTGTCCTCACAGCAAGCGTTGCGACTGACTGGTGACCTCTGAAAGCACCTCTACCATGTGACGCGCCCGGCGGTCGTGCGGGTCGAGTGCCAGTGCGCGTTTGAAGCAGGCCAGAGCCTGCTGGTCCTGGTCAAGGTGGCTGTAAGCCATGCCCAAGTGGTAGAAGGCAGCCGCATCCTTAGGAAAGGCTTCAGTAAGACGGCGCAATACCTCCGCTGCTTCCTGGTGCTTTCCCATCGCCGAATAGATGATGGCCATGTCGTAGAGCACGATGAGAGATTCCGGGCTCTTTTCCAGGCACTGCCGGTAAGCCTGCAGCGCCTCGTCGCGGCGCCCCATGTGGTAGCAGGTCAAACCGAGCCAGTGGTAGGCGATAGCACATTGCGGGTCAATTTTGGTCACCTCACGAAAAGTCTTCCGCGCCTCCGCCAACTTGCCCTGCCGGTAGTAGGCCATGCCCAATTGATGCCGTGCACTCGCGCAGCGGGGCACCTTTTGCAACAGTTTTTGGAACAACTCCACCGACCTGCTCAAGGAACCGGCAAAGTAGAAGCTCTGTGCCGTTCGGCAAAGGAGATACGGATTCTCCGGAGCCTGGCGCAGCGCCGCGGCGTATTTCTCCGCAGTCCAAGGATCGCAAAAGGTGGGAAGCAAGCGCAAACCGGCTTCGACGTCCTCGCGAGTGCAAACACGCTGTGCTTTGTCCATTGTGACGTCTCCCGTCATGGAGCCACCTTCGGCTCGGGTCTTCCGTGCAAGGCAAGACGGAGGCTCGCCTGCGTAGCCTCAAGGTGGTGCTGCCTAGGCGAACACGATCAGGAGCTGATTCTGCTCCACTGACTCCTTTTCCTTTACTTTCACTTCTTTGACCGTTCCGGCGCATGGTGCCCGGAGTTCGTTCTCCATCTTCATTGCTTCCACGACGAGCACCCCTTGACCAGCTTCAACCGCGTCGCCCTCCCGTACCCTGACTTCCAAAACCAAGCCGGGCATAGGTGCCCGGAGCTCCCAAGCCCGTTGGTGCCCTTCGGCCGCGCCGCCCAGTCGCGCCAGGGCCTCTCTCTGTGCATTCTGTGCACGGCAATGGTAGACGCGTCCGCAGTGGGCAACCCAGGTTCCTGCTGCATTCCGCTGCACCTCGAAGGAAAAGGAGCGATTACCAAACAGTACCGCATACTCGGTTGAGCTCCCGATGCGCGTCATGGTAATGGGCACGACGGTGCCATCCACGATGGCAGTGGCGCAGTGGCCTTGGCAACGCAGGTCAAATTCCAATTCGTGTCCATCGATCTCGGCGCGGTATCGCATAGGAGGAATGTTCCAAGTCAGGTCCTTGGCAAACACTTTCAGTACGTTTCGAGTGCCCGCCGCCGCCCGGCAATCTTCCAGGCTCCCATCCGGGGTGAGGCGCTGTCCGAGGGGCGCGGCGATACTTGTCGTTGGCTTTCCAGCATGCAGGCGAGCGACGCCATTGCTGCCAGGAGCTGGCGGTCGGCCGGTGCGGGTTCCGCTTTCTGTTTGGCGAACTCTTCCTGGATGAAGTGGGTAGAGAGCCTGCCTTCCACAAAACGTGGGTTGGCCATCACCGCAAGGTGGAAGGGTATGGTGGTTCTCACGCCCATGATGGTGCATTCGCTCAGTGCGCGTCGCATGCGCGCGATAGCCTCGGCGCGCGTCTGTCCCCACACAACGAGTTTGGCGATGAGAGGGTCGTAGTGAATAGAGATCTGGTCTCCCTGGCCGATGCCGGAATCGACCCTCACCCCCGGTCCTGCGGGCTCGCGATAGCTGCTCACCGTGCCTGTGGAGGGAAGGAAATCATTGTAAGGGTCCTCGGCGTAGATTCGGCACTCGATGGCCGCGCCGTGCCAGCGCACCTCCTCCTGCCGGAAGGTGAGCGGCAAGCCCGCCGCGACGCGTAACTGCTCCTTGACGAGGTCGATGCCGGTTACCATTTCGGTCACCGGGTGCTCCACCTGCAGTCTGGTGTTCACTTCCAGGAAGTAAAAGTTGCGCTGACCATCCAGGAGGAACTCCACCGTGCCCGCGTTGAGGTAACCCGCTGCCATCGCGGCCCGTACCGCCGCCTGGCCCATGGCCGCGCGCAACTCCGGGTCGACGATCGGGGAAGGCGCCTCCTCCACGACCTTCTGGTGGCGGCGCTGGATGGAACACTCTCGCTCCCCCAGGTGGCAGACAGTGCCGTGGCTGTCGGTAATGACCTGAATCACCACGTGCCGTGGTCGCTCAAGGTACTTTTCTATGTAGATGCGGCCGTCCCCGAAAGCGGACTGGGACTCTGAGCGGGCAGCCCTCACCGCTTCGGGGAGTTCCGCTGGCGTACGCGCGATGCGCATGCCCTTGCCTCCGCCACCGGCTGCTGCCTTGATGAGGAGCGGGTAGCCAACCTGCTCCGCCACCCCTGTGGCTTCCTCGACGGAGTTAATGGTCTGTTCCACGCCGGGGACAATGGGTATGCCGGCACTACTGGCCATCTTGCGGGCGGCAATCTTGTCGCCCAGCAGAGCAGTGGTTTCTGGATGCGGTCCCACGAAGACCAAACCGGCGGCCTGCACCGCCCGTGTAAAGTCAGCATTCTCGGCCAGGAAGCCGTACCCCGGGTGACTGGCCTCTGCGCCTGCCTGCAGTGCTGCCTCGACGATGCGCTCTTGGCAAAGGTAACTCTCAGTTGCCGGTCCTGCGCCGATGGGGAAGGCGTAGTCGGCGTAGCGCACATGGCGTGCGGAGCGGTCCACGTCCGAGAAGATGGCCACCGTCTCGATGCCCAGCTCCCTGCAAGCCCGCATGATGCGGACGGCGATTTCGCCGCGATTGGCGATGAGCACCCGCCTGAACATGCTCACTCCGCTCTCCCTCTGGAGCGCCCACGACAAGGAGTAAGAGGGTCCGTGTTCACAGTGCTATGCTCCGAGGTAGCCACCAGTCACAAGGGGATGTTCCCATATTTTCGCCGCGGTACAGGCACCGCTTTGCTGTCCAGAAGGGCCAAGGCTCTAATGAGGCGAGGTCGCGTCTCGTGTGGTTCAATCACATCGTCCAAATACCCGCGCTCGGCAGCTTTGTAGGGATTGGCAAACTCCGCCCGAAACTGCGCCACCTTCTCCTCGAGAGCCCGCGCTGGATCAGGAGCCTGCGCGATCTCCTTCTTGAAGATTATCTCCACAGCCCCCTGCGGCCCCATGACCGCAATTTCGGCCGTCGGCCAGGCGTAGTTAACGTCCCCGCGGACATGCTTGCTGCTCATCACATCGTAAGCCCCGCCGTACGCCTTGCGCGTAATGACCGTCAGCTTTGGTGCGGTGGCCTCGCAGTAGCCATAGAGAAGCTTTGCTCCATGCCTGATGATGCCCCCAAACTCCTGGGCGGTGCCTGGCAAGAAACCGGGGACGTCCACAAAAGTCACCAAGGGAATATTGAAGCAGTCGCAAAAACGCACGAAGCGGGCCCCTTTGTCCGACGAATCGATATCCAGCACCCCAGCTAATACCGCTGGCTGATTGGCCACGATGCCAACGGCTCGCCCCCCAAGGCGGGCAAAGCCCACTACCAAATTCTGCCCAAAATCCTTGTGCACTTCCAAGAATTCGCCCCCGTCCACGACTCACTTGATGACCTCCTTGATATCGTACGGCTTGGTGGGACTCTCGGGCACAATATCGTCCAGTTCCGAGTCCTGGCGGTCCGGCGGGTCCTCGCACGGTGCAGACGGGGGGTCCTCCAGATTGTTCAGCGGCAGATAACTGAAGAGCCTACGCGTGGTGCTCAGTGCTTCCGCCTCCGAGGTGCACGCAAAGTGGGCCACGCGCGACTTGCTGCTGTGCACCTCTGCTCCCCCCAGTTCATTGAAGGTCACCTCCTCGTGGGTGACCGTCTTCACCACGTTCGGGCCGGTGACAAACATGTAGCTGGTTTCTTTTACCATGATGATAAAATCGGTGATGGCAGGCGAGTAGACCGCGCCCCCGGCGCATGGGCCCATGATCACGCTGATTTGTGGAATGACGCCCGAGGCCTGGGTATTCCGCCAGAAGATCTGCGCATAGCCACCAAGGCTCTCCACGCCTTCCTGGATGCGTGCCCCCCGGAATCGTTCAAACCGATCACCGGGATCGCCAGGTTCAGCGCCATATCCATGGCTTTGCAAATCTTTTCGGCGAAGGTTTCGGACAATGAGCCACCGAAGACGGTAAAGTCTTGGGAGAAGACAAAGACGGGGCGGCCCTCTATGGTGCCGTGTCCGGTGACCACGCCGTCGCCGAGGTAGCTCTCTTTGTCCAAGCCAAAGTCGCGGCAGCGGTGGCGTTTGAACATATCATACTCTTCGAAGCTCCCGTCGTCCAAGAGCAGGTCTAACCGTTCGCGGGCGGTCAGTTTTCTTTGCGGTGCTGCGCTTCGATGCGCTGCGGGCCGCCGCCGAGGCGGGCCTGTTTCCGGAGGCGCCGAAGGTGAGTTAGTCGGTCATCAGAGGGTATGCTCACTATCCGCTCCTTTGGCGGCAACAATTTCCAGTGTGCCGTCGCGTTCCATCACCTTGCCGATTTTCACCCGGACGTCGTGATCAAGAGCAACCAACCATCCCTCGGCCGCAAGGCGGGGGAGGAGTTCCTTCTTGGCCTCCAAAGTGCGCAAGGGAAAGGTGTCCACACCGGCAATGTAGGCGAAGCGCACGTGGGCAGCCGTGGGCAGGAGGTCGCCCAAATAGGCAAGCCGCTCGCCTTTCGAGACGATCTCCACCATTTGGTGGCCGCGGCAGTGGCCACCAGTGAGCCGCACGGCGATGCCTGGCAATATCTCACAATCGCCCTGGACCAGTCGCAGAAGTTTGCGTTTTTCCAGCAGCCTGAGGTGATCAGTGAAGTAGGCGGCCGCGGTGCGCTCGTTAGGCCTCATCGCGTCTTCCCATTCCCACTCTTGCACCACGTGCCTCGCCTTGGGAAAAGTCGGCTCAGAGGCCTCCAACGAGCCACTGGCCACTCCTCCATCGTGATCGGCATGAAGATGGGAGAGGATGACCATGTCAACGTCTTCCCGGGCCAACCCCGAGGCCTGCAGCCCAGCCAGCAGACGGGAAGGCGCATGAAGGCCAAAGATGCGCCGCTGCTTGGCGGTGAGCAAGTCGCCCATGCCTGCATCGATGAGCACTGCAGCGTGCGGAGTGCGAACAAGCAGGGTGTTCATGTCCAGCGGTACTAAGTTGTCTTCGTCCACCGCCACCAGGTTTCGCCAGATGGTCTTCGGCACCACCCCGAACATGGCCCCGCCGTCCATCTTGAACGTGTTGTCGACAACCGTATGGATGTCGAATTCTCCCAAACGCATGCTCACGCGTTCCTGGAATAGTCGCTTGTGGAGGGAGGCACTCGCAGTACCCAGGCCAGACTCACTTTCACTGTTCCCTTTTCCTCCGCTCGCTGATTTCGCGGCGCACATAGTCGATGATCTCCTGCAGCGAGGTGCCGGGCGTGAAGAGGGCCCCGACCCCCATCTGGCGCAGGGCATGGATGTCTGTGTCGGGAATGATGCCGCCCCCGAACAGGAGAATGTGGTCGGCCCCCTGGGCGCGGAGGAGCTCTAACACCTCAGGAAAGAGCGTCATGTGGGCCCCTGAGAGTACGCTCATGCCTAGCGCATCCACATCTTCCTGGATGGCCGCACGCACAATGGCCTCGGGCGTCTGGCGGAGGCCCGTGTAGATGACCTCCATGCCCGCATCCCGCAGGGCGCTGGCGATGACCTTGATGCCGCGATCGTGTCCATCTAAGCCGGGCTTGGCAAGCAACACGCGGATGGGTCGTTCCACACTCGCTCCTGTCCCGCGCACCCTCAAATGAGCTCCGGCTCCTGGTACTCGCCGAAAACGCTGCGCAGCACATCCACGATTTCACCTTCAGTGGCGTACACCCGCACGCACTCCAGGATGGCCGGCACAGTGTTTTCCGTCCCCTCGGCGACGCGCCGCAAATCGGCAAGAACCCTCTGGACCCTGTCGTTGTCTCGTTCGGCCCGCAGGCGCTTGAGCGCCTCGCACTGCTCCCGCTCCACGGCAGGGTCAATCTCCAGGATAGGGATGGTGCCGGTGTCCCCCTCTTCTGTGAAACGATTGACCCCCACGACGATCCTTTCTTGGTTCTCAATCTGACGTTGATAGCGATACGCAGCCTCGGCGATTTGCCGCTGAAGGTAGCCCTGTTCTATGCACTTGAGTACGCCCCCGCGCTTTTCGATCTCCGCAAAATAGGCTTCGGCTCCCTTCTCCATCTGATCGGTCAATGCCTCTACGAAGTACGACCCTGCCAAGGGGTCGATGGTATTGGCCACACCGATTTCGTAGGCCAGGATCTGTTGGGTGCGCAGGGCAATCTTTACCGCATGTTCGGTGGGCAAAGCATAAGTCTCGTCCATGGAGTTGGTGTGCAGGCTCTGGGTGCCCCCAAGAACACCGGCGAGTGCCTCGTAGGCCGTTCGGATGATGTTGTTTTCCGGCTGTTGGGCGGTGAGGCTGCAGCCGGCGGTCTGGGTGTGGAAGCGAAGCAGCCATGACTCCGGCTGCTTCGCACCGTATTTGTTCCGCATGTACCTGGCCCAAAGGCGACGCGCCGCCCGATACTTGGCCACTTCCTCAAACAGATCAAGGTGAGCGTTGAAGAAAAAAGAAAGCCGCGGCGCAAAGACGTCTACATCCAAGCCGGCGGCGATGCCAGCCTCCACATAGGCGAACCCATCGGCGAGCGTGAACGCCAGCTCTTGCACCGCCGTACAACCGGCCTCGCGAATATGGTAGCCGGAGATGGAGATCGTGTTCCACTTGGGCACAGCTGGGCACAGAAGGCCATCGTGTCCGTGATGAGGCGCATGGACGGCGCGGGCGGGTAGATCCACTCCTTTTGGGCAATGTACTCTTCTCAACTTGACTGAGTTTTTGCGGAACTTCCCGCCGTTCTCGGAACCGGACACGGAGGCCCTGTAAAGAAAAAGAGGCGATCTTGCCGATAAGGAAAGCAGAAACCCTTTATCGGAGATCGCCTCATGTTTAAGATCGTCCGGTTTCCCAAAAAGCTTGGGTCGTTTTTCGAGCCCCTCCGCGACAGCTTCCTCTGGAATCACTTCGAATATTTCCGAATCCTGGTCCTACTTGTAGCGTTTGCTTTCGGCCGACGCAACATCTCCGCCCTCTATCGTCAGCTGGACCCCCCGCGGCCGACCTCACCGTACTCGCTTCAACAATTTCGTTCTCGTCCAGAGGTGGAAGCCGGAAGAGGCCCTTGCCGCGACCGCCGACCGGTTGCTCACGGCCCTCAAGCCGCGCCCGGGCGACCGAATCTATCTTGTGATCGACCACACCGAGAAGGCGAAACGTGGCGGCCAAAAGACCGACGCCGCCGAAGACAGGCCCACCAAAGCGATGCAGGCGGTCGAGTGGATCTACGACGGCTCGTCGGGCCAGAAGATTCGAGGCCACCAGTTCGTCTGTGCGACCATTGTCTTGAGCGGCGTGCAGATCCCGTTTGGAATCCGGCTCTATGTGAAAAAGGAGCACTGCGCGAAGCTCGGGATCCCCTTCAAAAAGACGACGCAGCTGGCCGCAGAACTCATCAAGGCCTTTCAGCCCCCAAAGGACGTCAAGATCACTGTGCTCTTTGATTCCTACTACCTCTGTCCAACGGTTGTGAAGGCCTGTCGCCGCAAGGGCTTTTCCTTCATCGCGCCGCTGAAGAGCAATCGAAATCTCTTCAGGAACGGCCGGCCTTGAGCTTCCGGCCGTTCCT